>JAVHLK010000025.1 GCA_031082285.1 Desulfomonilaceae bacterium | reverse complement strand
CGGGTTGAAACCCATGGCTATTCATAGTATGCCCTTTCAGGGCATGAGAACGGTGTCCAGCGACCGAGGATATGGGTAATGCTCAGGGCGGAGCCCGGGAACGAGAACGAGAAGCAAAACTCATTTGATATCGAGCATTTCTTTATCCGTGCAATCTGCGTCATCTGTGGGTGACTCTGCTCTTCTTTCTTTTCTTTCTTGGTGTCCTCGTGTCTTGAAGGTTAGTTCTTCCTTCTCATTCCCAGGAAGAGCCTGGGAAGCAGGAGGAAATCAATAGCAGACCCCCGACGTGCACCCCTCACCGTCGACGTTTCCGATGCAACAGAGAAACGTTGCGGCTTCGGTGGAGCTCATGTTGCGCATTCCGTGCGGCTCCATGGAGGGGACGTATACCACCCGACCGGGGCCCACGACGGACCGCTCAGTGATTTCACCGGTGTCCGAGTTTGCTTCCCAGCATTCAAAGCTTCCCGAAAGGATGTACATCGTCTGTACATAGAAATGGTCGTGGGTGGGAATTTCTCCGCCCGGGCCCACCGTGAAGAGGCGGAGGCCGTAGGCCGGCGCTCCCTGAGCATCCTTCCCGCTCCTGGAGAGCCATTGCACGGTGACATCCTTCACTTGGGCGGCCGAGCCATTGTATTCCAAGGATTCGATTCGAACGCGTTCCACTGAATCCGGGTTGACGGTAATCATTGAGTCTCCTTTAGGTTCTATTTCAAGACCAGCGTCGCGTCCCGCGGCTACCGCGGTACCTCGTACGCGGTCCGACGCCCCTGACGGTTCGCGCAGCGGGCCTCGCTTCATCATATACCGGTACCCGGCGTATCTCAATCAAGGCCGGGAGTCCCGGTCATTTTCGGCCGCGCTCCACCCAACCGGGGACCTCGGCCGCCGGGACGCAATCATTGCCCGGGATGAAGGGCTTCAAATCGATGATTGGGGTTCCATGAAACGCGTCGATGGCGTCCACGTGAATGCCGTCGTTGTCTATTGACTTGATTCTGCATACGGACAAACCGATCAGGTTGGGCCTGACCGGAGATCGGGTCGCGAAGACGCCTCTCAAGGGGTTACGTGTGTCTCCTCGTGGATGTACCTTCAGGATGGATCGCTTTTCAGGGGTATCGTTCCGGTCGAACCAGTAGATCACGATCACGTGGGAGAATCCGTCGAGACCAAGGAGCGCGTCCCGGTACGCGGGGCGAATGTGCAAGGTGGTCCGATGCCCCGTCTTCTGGACCGTGCCGATGGTATGAACCGTGAATTCTTCAGTCATGGTGTCCGCCGGAACCGCCACTGAGAGGCCAAACACGCCGAGGACAAGCAGAAGCCGTAACATTTTCTCTCCCCTTCTCCGCGACGGAGCCAACGCTGCGGATCTGCGATCGGTGCGCCGGGTAGAGAACGGCCGGGCGACTCAACCACTTGTGTGAGTACCTATGCTACCCCGGGGCTCGATCCAATTCCTGCGGCGGCAACACTTCCCGCACCCATCCATAGGCCGCTATCATTGCCGGGAACCCTACGATTGTGGTCGACAGGAGGACCGTCTGGATAACCTCATCTTCAGTCGCACCCGCGTCCAAGGCCCGACGAGCGTGAGACCGCACTCCACCCTTCGAGCCGAGGCCGATCGAGACTCCGAGCTGAATAAGATGTTGTCCTTTCTGATCGATCGGACCGGCTTGAGCACAGAGTTCCCCTACCTTGAAGTGCGCGTTGGCGACGTCAGGGTACTTGTCCAGAAAGTTCTTAAAGATTTCAGGTAAATACATTACGATTCCTCCTCAGAAAAATGGTCCGCACGGTATGACCGTCTCGATAGTATCACAGCCGCGGCCGCTTGCCGGAAAAAAGAGCGAACGGGTCGTCGGACCGGCCGCAGGCGTTCCCGCGGCGTTCCCGCGCACTTCACCATGCGTTGACACAACGGCGGACAAAGTGGATATTCTATAATGAGCCGGCTGACATGGACTAGACGGATGTGTTTTATGGATATTGAAACCGCGTGCACATTCTACTAATCCGCGCAGCAGCTGGAGGAATGAGAGTGCGGAGACACAATGAAATCTTCATCAACGGTACCAAAAGGTCCCATAGAACGAGCAGGACGCCCGAGTAGACCTGAACTCGTGTGTCAACGCCTTGTCGACGCGATTTCCGAAGTTCTCATCGGCAAGGATCGCCAGGTGCGAAACGTCCTCATCGGACTGTTGGCACGAGGCCATGTGCTGATTGAAGACATTCCCGGAGTGGGTAAGACTTTGCTTGCATTGGCGACGGCCCGGTCAATGGGGGTACGGTTCAGGCGAATCCAGTTTACCAGCGATACCTTGCCCTCCGACGTCATCGGCGTCAACGTGTACGATCCCAAGAAAGCCGATTTCGAGTTCAAGGAAGGTCCCATCTTCACTGAAGTGCTCCTGGCCGATGAGATAAACAGGACCTCGCCCAGGACTCAATCCGCGTTGCTCGAGGCCATGGCCGAGGGGAAAGTCTCGGTGGACGGGATCACGCGGCGCCTCCCAGAGCCGTTTTTCGTCCTGGCAACCATGAATCCCGTCGAGCGGTTTGGTTCCTTCGACCTGCCCGAAAGCCAGTTGGACCGATTTCTCGTCTCGTTAAGTCTTGGATATCCGGATCGGGATCATGAGATGGAGATCTACGAAAAGGACATGGAGTACGTGCGCGCCGAGGAGATCGAACCGGTCGCCGATCCCGAGATCATAACTCGGCTTCAGGACCGGGTGCGCGAGGTCAAAGTAGATGCGTCCATCATGGAATACCTTCTGGACCTGGTCAGGGCAACGAGAGACGCCTCCTCGATCCGGCTGGGGGTCTCGTCTCGAGGCGGGCTTCATCTCAAGAGGGCCATGCAGGCGAACGCGCTGCTCGAGGGCAGGGACTTCGTGATCCCGTCCGATTTGAGGACCGTGTTCCTGCCGGTCACCGTTCACCGGATTCTGCTCTCGTCGGGCTCGCCTGACGGAAGTGAGCGGGAACGAAAAGAGGAGATCCTGAGGCATATCATGCAGTCGATCGCGGGGCCGGTCTGAACACACCAGTACAGGATTTCGTGACATTGAACAAACCGGCGAGACAACACAAGACGGCTATCCGACCGACCCCGTACGGGTGGATGACGGTCTTCCTCCTGTTCTGGCTTCCGCTCACCGCAGTATTTACCGCCAACAACTTCCTCCTCATCATTTTCATTATGATGATCGGTGTGGTCATCGTTTCTCACAAGTCGGCGAAGCGCAACATTGAGTCCGTGACCCTGACTCGGCGGCTTCCCTATGAGATTTACGCGGAAACTCCTTTCTCGATTAAGTACAAGTTCAGCTCGGATCAGGAGCTATGGGGCGCGGTAACCCTTTCGTTCAGGGAGGGCCCTCCACTTCAAAGCGAGAGCGACGGAGTACGAATTTCACGTGTTCTTCCGAACGAGACGACGGTCGAATACGGGCACTTCACGTTTCCCGCGCGAGGCGATTGGCGGTTGTCCGCGGGTACACTTCATTCCTCGTTTCCTTTTGGGCTGGCTTCCTATTCGCGGGCGTGTGGGGACGAAGCGTCGGTCTTGGTATTCCCCCGAATTCAGCCCGTTGACGACGACATTCCGATTCAACTGGGAGGATCCGGACGAGGACGCGAACACGTCGATCCACTCGGTACGGTGCCCTATCTCTTCCGGGATTACGTACCCGGCGATCCCCACAAACTGATTGACTGGAAGAAGAGTGCACAATCAGGCAACCTGGTGACTCGTATCCTCTCCGAAGAAGGGGCTCGCGAAATCACTCTCCGCCTGCCGCGGAATGCCTCAGAACGTGCCATATCCCGTGCAGCGTCTCTGATCGTGCACTTCGGTCGGAGTGGAACGCCCGTCAGCCTCGAGGGGCCGGGGTTGTGGATCGGACCGGGAACCGGGAGGGAGTTCTCGAGAAAGCTTCTCACCGTTCTGGCCCGATGGCCGGACTATCCCGAAACGGGTACGGACCGGGATCATTCCTCACGGGTTCTTGTCGAAATAGATGACTCGGGCGACTTCCTGTGGATGGGACGTGGAGACACGGATGAGCTTCAATACGGACATCTTCGATAAATGGATACACCGGCTGAGGGACCGAAAGAAGACCCTTCCCTCAAGTCCCCGGTTCTCCATCGCACCGGGTCAATCCCGGGCTTTCAGGTACTTCATCGCAGCGGTGCTCGTACTCTCCGTCGGGGCCGCGTGCATCGAGAACGGCCTTCATCCGCTCGTCTTGGTCCTGCTCCCCCTGGTCGTCGCCGCAGTTTTCCGCCCCGACTACAGCCGTCCATACATCTGGCCCGAACGAGCGACGCTTGTCCTGTTCTGCGTCTACGTGGTGCTTTTTTCCGCGGCGGTGGTCCTCGTACACGGCAGGCTCACGCTGCCCAAATTCATGGTCTATTTCACCTTCGGGATATTGATGGTTCGGGTCCTGTCGCCCCTCACGGATCGGAACATCGCGCAACTGACGGCACTGAGCTTCGGCTTGATCCTGATCAACTGTATTCTCACCAACCACATCGTCTTCGGCCTTATACTGCCGGTTTATTTCTTCGCGCTGATGGGGACCCTGCTCACGTTCCATGTGGCTCGCAATAGCCCCCCTCTGGGAGAACCGATTGCGCTTCCCCACGGTAGAACTTTCTCCCGCACCTGGTACGGACGACTCACCGTGTACACTCTGTGGGTGCTCGCCTTCACCGTGATCATGTTCGTGCTTGTTCCCAGGCCGTTTCTCGTCATTCCGGGTCTGCAAACGGCAATGGCCAACGCAGGCGGTCTCGCGGAACTCGAGAAACGGATCACCTACCGGGACATGACGGGAATGGCGGGCAGGAATCGGATCGCGTTCAAGGTGAAGGTTTTTCAGGGAGACCTCCCCGACTCTCCCTATTGGCGAGGACAAGTCCTTGATAAGTTCGAGAACGGAACCTGGATCGCGGCCACTCGGCTGCGAGGGATGGGACGGATCGTGCGGGCCGATCCCGACGCAACCCTCGAGTACGAGTTTCAGCCGTACCGGCTCCAATCCAAAACCATTTACGTCAGCGGTCTCCCCGTGGAAGCTCTGGGACGACAACAGAAACCGCTCTACATAACCTCCGCGGCCGAGGTGATCGTCGACTCGCCGTTTCTCTTCGCGAACTCGTACTCCCTTGCCACGGTGGACCGTCCGGTGCCGTCTTCATTCAGGAAGAACCCGTATTATCTTGACCGAACGGGAATAACTCCACGCATGGAAAAGCTTGCACGGGATTGGACCGACCGATTCGAGTCTCCCAGGGAAAAGGCTTCAGCGCTCACTTCCCGGTTGCGTTCGGGTTTTCGATACTCGCTTGTGCCGCCCGTTGCTCCCGAGGGGGCGCATCCCCTGGAGTACTTTCTCTTCGAGAGCAAAACGGGCAACTGTGAGCAATTCGCCGGGGCCTTGTGTCTGCTGCTCAGGGCCATAGGCATACCCGCCCGGATAATTGAAGGATTTTCAGGAGCCGAGCCGACCGATGAGCCCGATGAGTACATCGTCCGGTTCGCGAGAGCTCACGCCTGGGTGGAGGCCCTGGTGAACGGGAAATTCTGGACCTCGCTCGACGCCACGCCCGCGGTTGGTGAAGGGGCGTACAGCAGGATCTGGACAATGCTGTTGGATCTCTACGATGCGTTGGAACATCAGTGGATCAAGCAGGTCGTGTATTTCGACCGAGCCGATCAGGCCAATGTCATCAGAGCCCTCGGCAGGATGCTTGCCGGAGATTATTCACTGCTGAAGCGGCTTTCCGAGAAAGCGGCCCCCGTGTTGAAACCCGCAGTACTGGTGGTCGGGCTCCTTCTCGCGGGGCTCACCGCGTACTACGCCTTGAGGCGAAAAACCGACGATTGGTCCGCCGTGTACCTCAAGACCATGAAACAACTCGTGGGTAAAGGAACCTTGACCGCGGTGCATCCATGGCACGAGCAGAACACCGCGGAAATCCTCGACAGATCGCCCGACTCCCGTGAAGCCGTCCTTCGGTTTATGACTACGTACATGAACGGTAGATTTGGTCCAGCGAAGCGCGTTTCCATGGACGAATTGGAAAGAGCACGTCGGGAAGTCCTCCACAGCGTTCAAGGGCGTTCCGGATGAGTCGCCCTGCGCATGGTGCAAACGGATTCGCGTTCACGAACCGCTTATCGTCAACGACTCCACCAGGAACGACGCCGCACCCACATTGCCGAAATAGCGAAAGTCGTCGGCCACGTCCACCACTTTACCGAACAGATCGATAAGGTTGCCCGCGACGGCCACGCCCTTGACGGGATGGTCCACCTTGCCGTGGGCAATCCTGAACCCCGAAGCTCCGACCGAAAAATCTCCGCTTATGGGATTCGCGGTATGCAGACCCATCAGATCGGTAACCAGCAAGCCCTGTTCTATTGAGCCGACGATGTCCTTCAGCGTTCTGAGGCCCGGTTCCATCGAGAGGTTGGTAATTCCTCCGGCCGGCAAGCTTTCGAAGCTCCCTCGTCGGCAATTGCCCGTGGTCGCGGTCTTGAACTTCCGCGCATGGTACCGGTCAAAAAGGAGTGAAGTGACGACCCCGTTCTGAGCCACAACGGTCCGACATGAAGGCGAACCCTCGCCGTCGAAGGGGAACGCTTCATCGCCCCGAGCGTCGAGCCCGTCGTCCAGAATCGTGACCTTCTCGGAGAAGGGTTTCTCGCCCACCCGAATTCTCGGCGAGGCCTTGTCCTTGAAATGATTTTCTCCCAGAAAGGAGTGGGAGAGCAGCCTCAGAAGATCCGCCGCGACCGTGTTCTCCATGACCACGGGAATGGACGCGGAGGGTACGGCCCTTCCTCCAAGGCCGGCGAGAGCCCTGCGCGCCGCGGTAATTCCAACCGCTTCGACATCGATATCGTGCGGCAACCTCGCCTGTTCCATCCAGAATCCCATTTCCTGTTCGCCGTTTTCTTCCGCCATAAGCTCGATCCAAGCCCGTACGAATCCCGCCTTTGCCGACTCGTCCAGGCCAAGAGAGTTGACGAGCCGCACCGTCGTCACGGCATCGGCATACCCGGACTTGCGCACGGTCGTGATTCTCTTGTCTTGTCGTCTCGCGGTCCGTTCAATGCTCTCGGCCATTTCTCTCTTGTCCTTTTCAGGGAAATCGGCGAGGGCAACCTCAAAAATGTCTCCGGAAAGACTCGGCATCAACGCGGGGCCGGCGAAATCCGTGTCGGAGTCGGCTTCCATGTGCCCGGCCATGGAAACCGCGGTTCGGACGGTCTCCTCCAAGCCGGCAGGGTCCAACGCGGAGGTGTAGGAAAAGCCGAGTCTCCCGTCCGTCAGGACGCGCACCGCGAGACCCGAAAGCCTTGCCTTATGGAGCGAATCGACTTTTCCGTCCTTGATCTCCACCTTGAACGTGTCGGAAATCTGATGAAACACTTCCCACTGTCCCGGGGCCCGTTTCTCCAGGAGCTCTCGTGTGACTGCCACAGGGTCGATCATCGTTGCCACCCCTCTCTAGGTATCCACATATTTGACTCGCCGCGGCTCGTTTGTCCACAAGGAAATTCGGAACCGGCCCGTGACGTGAGCAGATGGACCTCTTCGCAGGATGCGGGACGTACTCGTGCCCACGCTCGATCGCGCAGTTTTCGCACTGAGAGTGCTTCGCTTCTCTCGCAGGGACGAACCGGTCGGTGAGATCTTGCTCCGCAGGAGCGAACGGTCGTTATTTTTTTGCGCTGCGGTGTTGACAAGGCGTCTGCAAACGGATAGAAAGAAAGATGTGAGGGAAAAGATATGAGCGTCACGTTCCGCAGCTACTTTTATTTTTATTTTCAGAGGAGAACCACGGCCCTGCTGCGCTGAGTGTGACGGATCGACATAACGGAATACAAAGCGGAGCAGATGCTCCGCTTTTTTTATTGCCGGCGGCCCCCGGCACGTGAGATCGACAAAAGGACGGTGATCATGGGGACATCTTCAATCGAATCCATCTCCAACGACGACAACATTCATGAAGAGAAGCGACTCGGGCTCAATGACCGACTCGCTCTCATAGATTTGATCAGTGAAGGTGCACGCCGGCGGTCAGCCGATTCGCCCATAGTGGCCGACCTTTTCAGCGAATTGTGGAACCTGGTGGATGCGACCGTTTCTGGTGCCAAGATCGACCGTCTCACCTCCGGAGACTATCGAAACGGGTTCAAGGTCCTTGAGATCAACGCGGAAACCGGCGAAAACCTCGCCAGGCTGAACATGCTCTACCTGAACAAGCCGATTCCGTGTTACTACCTCGTGTACGTCGAGGTGGCCGCACCGTACCGCAACAAGGGGCTGGGGAACCGAATTCTCAAAGCCTTTCGAGACTTCCTGGATGATAAATCCTCGGTAGGTCTGCTGGACAACATCATTCCCCAAGACGATCCCACGTACGACATCTATCGCAAACTCGACTGGAAACCGGTCGAGGAGTTCACAGGCGTCACGCCCAGGGACGCGGAAGGGCTCTACATGGCGTACGTGCCCCGCAACCTCGAGGGAAGAGAGATCAAGGACGCGATCTCCAAACTCGTCTACCACCTCAAGCGCAAGCGACACGTCATCGACATGCGCGACAACGAACTCATGGTCCGACGCACCATCGAGGAATTCAAGGATCTCTATTCCGCACTCTTAACGTATTTCGAGGAGAGAATCTTCAGCGGAGAATCCGATTCCCTGATGAGGTTCATGTTCACACGGTACGTGACAAAGCTCCTCGGCTTCAAACGGAGGATCTCGCAACTCCTCGGGTACACGGGCGGTGAATCGCTCGGTCAGATCGTTCTGCATCCCGAGATCCGAGCTTTGCCGGCACAGTCGTACGCTCCGCGTGATCTTGCGGATCAGCCGTCTTTTGTCGCAGGCGACAGGGAACTTTGGCTGCATCTGCCCGAGGTTTTCAAGAAGCACCCGGCTCGGATGATAGAGTCTCTGCCCAACTACCGCAGACCCAGGCTCGTGGCCTGGTTGGAAGAGCAAGGAAGATCGTCCGCGCACACGCTCACCATAGGGGACCTCTTCGACATGGGGTTCGACCCGACACGCTTGAAGGAGATCAGCCTCCAAGGCGAAAATTTTATTTTCGAGAGAGCTCAGGCCCGAATGATTCCCGAATTGCACAAACGTATGGATTTTCTCCATCGGATCGAATCGGAAACAAGAGGAATGCGGGTGAAGAATGCAAGAATCGGAACCACCCCCCCCCTCTTGATTATACGAGATCGTGGGAACGCGTACGTGTTGCGGCGAAAAGTGGAAGGAATTCATTGGGAAGAGGCGGTTGACCAATTGCAAAGCAGTCCGTCCCTGCGCGCGATGAACGCGTCGGTGAAGGTGGACAAGCTGATAACGACCACGGTTCGGAAGAGCTCCGAATGGGTGCACGCGCACTGCCGTCCGGAAGAGGAACCGTTATTGCAAGGACTCAGCTTTTTCGTATCGTGGAATCTTGAAGCCAACCAACCCAAGATCGTCGTGGACTTCGGGGGATCGTACGTGGAATCCGTTTGGGTCGCGTAAGGTACTCTGTCGAGTGTTCACTGTGAGCCACACAGGGGCGTCTCGGTGCCGCCGTCCGTACGATGCGTGGAAGCAAAAGGCCCGACCGGTATCCCGGTCGGGCGGGGGGCATCCATCCCACAAAGGAATATCTCGGGGGAGCGTGAGGGGATAACCGGCAAATCTCATACCGTGACAATCTGCCTTCAATCAGAGCACGAACGCCTTTGGGGTAGGGTTTTCAAGGGCTCGCCGCGGATTCCCGTGCCGGATTGACGGTCCGCGTCACAGGGAACGGGTCGCATCTCAACTCCGAACTCCGGTCCCTCCGCAGAAAGCTCTCGCAGGATCAGAAAAGGAACCCGAGCTGGAGGTACGCTCCGTCCATTGTGGTTCCCAACATCTCAAGATCGTTTTCCTTCTTCAAATACGAGTACTTGTACCCGCCCTTGACGAATCCGAAGCGCCCCTTCTTGATGGGAATCAGGTAACTCAGACCCGCATCGGCCTCATAGCCCATGGTGTCGTCGAGGAATGCCACTCCTCCCGCGATATTGAGCGCGAGCGTGTTTCCGCGATAATTCCTGAGACATTTGTCAAAGCGAATTCCCAAGACCGCCAGGTTCTTGTCGTCATCCCAGGATACGCCGGGGGAAGTCCCCGCCCCGTCGCGAATAGACAGTCTGTCCTGCAGGTAGAGCCACTGAGCGAACAGACTTGTGGACGCATTGGCCCTGCGAATGACGTTGAAGTTGATGCCGGCCCGGTGGGCGTACCGTTCCCACTTGGAATTCAACTGCGCCCCGGCCATGAACGACTGGCCGCCGAATTGGAACCCGGTCAAGGACGTCCCCGATGCCTCCATCGTCATGGGCATGAATGAGTAGGTGAGGGCGAAACGGGGTCTGAACTGATACAGAGCGTTTACCGACCACACGGTGTGCCCGCCCTTGCTGAATCCCAGGTTGTCGTCGAAATCCACATGCGGCTGCTCCAACCCGGTCATAGTAACCCCTCGCCGCGCTTCACCTCCGATTCTCGCGAACAGGATCTCGGGATACACCATGAACTGTCCCTTCGCCGGAGTGGGAAGGAAGCAGTTGAGACCCCAAGTGGCCGGATTGAGACTCGACAAGCCTCGAAGTCCTGCCGACACGCCCCAGGGCTTCACTTTCAGCACGTCCTCGGAGGAGGACGGCCGGATCTTGGAGACGCCCTTATATCCTTCGCTAAAGCCGAAGAGTGAATCAGCGGCCGCTGGAGAAGCGGTTGCGGCCACGATGGTCAAGGCGAATATGACGAAGAGAAACCAGTATTTTTCGGATCTTATTAACATAACACCCTCCCTCAGGGTTCTGATGTCTGGTGATTGGGGAGATTAGCTACATTTCAGAAAATGTCAAGAAAAAAACGCAGAAGTTTAACTATTTATATCAAAAACCTAGAAAAGCCTTTAATATATGCTCGAGAAAGGGCTTCCCGTCAGCTATTGAGGTGATCTACCACCTCTGCATCAGTTTGCTGGTGCTTCCTACGATTCAGCCTGCACTGAGGGAAACCTCACCGATTCGCGCAGCCTGGGCACTCCCGTTACTTCTCGTTCCAAGGCTCCTGCCTGGGAACGCCTGTCCACCGGGCTCAGCCCGGACTGCATCTGAAAATTCTCTCCTTTTCCTAGCGAGGAACATTGGCCTGGAGATCGCGAGGACGATCGTGTTCAGTCGTGACTGTTGGACATGGCGGTTCACCGATCCGACATCTTGGTCGTACGATCCGGGAATCAGATTCTTGATGACAGAGCCGAGGAAAGCGGGCACACTGAGGGAAAAGGAACTGTCGGATATAAGCAAAGGAGATGCGTCGTGTTCCCGTTAATCACAAGGAAGATGAGAGTTCGGGAGAAGTGCGCGGCCTTAGCGAGCATACTTGCGGTACTGGTCGTATCCTGGGGCGTGGAGGCAAGCGAGGGGGGGCGCACGAAGTCCGTCGTGGTCGACACGCCGTTCGAGATCACGGTGAAGGCGAATCCCACGACGGGTTTCGAGTGGGTAGCCGATTACGACAAGGAATTTCTTTCATTGAAGAGCAAGACGTACCTGCGGGACGCATCGAAGCCCAAGGACTGGGTTGGGGTAGGCGGGCACGCAACGCTCGTGTTCGTACCTCTCAAGACCGGACGAACGCGGCTTCGGCTTCTCTACAAGCGCCCTTGGGAGCCGTACGCTTCACAGGAGGCGACGTATTGGGTGACGATCCGTCCACGGTAGTGGTAGGAATCCGGCAGAGTCAGGCCTGCACCGCGAAGCGAAAAAAACGGCTGATTGCGGTCATGGGGATCCGGGAACGACGGTCACGGTGTGCTGCGCTTCACCCGGGGCCACATCGTAAGGCGAACCAACGCCTCGTACCGGCGCCGGCATGTAACTCCACAGATAGCCTCCCAGACCTTCGGCCCCCCGCAGTACCCTCGGGAGGAGTCCGTTGTGGACCATTTGTGATTGGTCTTGTTGCATGTTCTGTTGTCGTTGGTACCCCGTAATGACCGGCTGGCCGTACATATTGTACGGCCCCTTGTACGATTTGTCGTACATTTGAGTCGGTTGTTGGGGCACGGGTTGAACGTGAACAGGCTGAGCAGGGGGCGCCGCGGCCGGCGCATACTGCGGCGTCGCCGGTGCCTGGCGAGGTACGTATAACGGCGGGGTTTGAGCGTTGGCCGCGTGTCCCGCCATCACCAGCACCAACACGATGACGGCAATCTTCGCATTCATGACCGAACCTCGATAGTGATGCTATAATACCTATCTGTAACACAATCTCGCCGGAAAATAAAGGATTAGGGAATCCGTCTCGAGCGGCCTTCGAACCAAGTACCTCATTGCAAGGAGCGGAGTCCCGCGCAGAACGCGGGAACGCAATCTGTCTTCCCGCGCAGCTCAATCAGCGATATTGCGTGCGCCGGTTCACGTCCGGAGTCGCAATGAGGTAACGATCGTGGAGTTCCGTCCGCGCAGGAGCGAAGGGCTGCCGTGAAGGCCGTTTCACGCTTGACAAAACAGTCAAAAATGTGAAATAATTACGGACTTCAAATGTAGACGGAGGTTCTCCCAATGATCAATATGGCGAAAATAATTGCCTTAACGCTGGCGATCGTCGTGGTGGCGGCCTACCCGGCCGTCGCGGGCGCCCGGTCGAACGACTCCGCCGCGTACAAGGTTTACCGTGGGGGCGTTTCGGCACTGGAGCAGACTGAATGTCTGATCGGGGGAGTGCTGAAGGGTACGTTCAGCCTGTTCAACCCATGTCTGGATATCGTGAAGGGTTGTACAAGCATCGTGCTTGCACCGATCGAGTACCCCTTCACCTACCTGGACAAGGCCAAGAAACGAACGGCGACGAAACGTTCCGGCGTGCCGGTGCCCAAGAAACCGGAACTTCCAAAGCAATAGCTTCTTTGAGAACCGGATCTATTGGGGGATAAGCGGGGAGCCCGCGCCGGCAATGAAAACATAAATGCCGGGGCTCCCTGCCGAGGGAGGGTGTATTTTGAATGGAGTAGTCCCACTGGTATGCCTGACGGCGGTGTGCCTCATGTGTGTTCCCGTGTCCAACGCGGCGACCGTCCATCACAATGCCATATCCATATGTGCCATTATCATCACTGAACTGACCGAAGGAAGAGTGAGCGCCACCGAGGCCAGAAAGATCTCCTTGGCCATTGCCGAGGCGGGGAACAGGCACTTCGGGAGGGTAACCTGCGGCGACATGTGGTTGTACATGGCCATTGCCTACATTGAGAGCGGATTCAAGAAGAACGTCGTGAATCATTACAACTGTCGCGGCATGTTTCAGATTCACGCACCGTCATGGGCTCGCAAGTTCGGCGTCAGGTATTCGGACCTGTTCCACGTGGAGACGAATGCCGACATCGGCGTGCAGGTGTTCAAGTACTACCTGGAGACGTACAAGTACGTGATCCCTGCACTGAGTGCCTACAACAGCGATCACCCGGGTGCGGCGAGAGGCTACGCCCACGCGGTACTCAACGCCCGCAAACGCATTCAGAAACGGTATACGGAACTCTACAAAGCGTTCAGGTCCGTACAAAACAGGGCTTGAACACAGCGGTCTCCCCTTACGTGCATCTCCGAAGTCACTCTCATGAGGTCGGTATCCGATCCGTGTTCGTTCCCGGCTCAGGCCCCCTGGGCCGTGCCCGGTTACGGATCCGCGCGCGAATGAGACTACCGGGGAGGGCCGTAGAGAAACGGTGCGGCCACGGAGGCCAGGCTATCCCAGAAATTGAGGGGGGAAGGGTTGTGGTCCATGGGGATGTACGGGTCGTGCCCAACCGGGTATGAGCCGGATACCGGCGCATGGGACGGAGCCGTATACTGCGGCAGGCAGCTCACGCATCCGGACGCGGCAAGCAGCCCGATCAAAATTGCACCGAGTAAGCAGATCTTGAAACAAGCTTTCATAGAACTCTCACCGACTGGACATCGTAGCGCATTCTACCTCTTTACGCGGGAATGATCAAGGCAAAAAGCCCATGGGGAGTCGGCATTCACTTTGAGCGGCCGTCGAACCAAATACGTCATTGCGAGGCGCCGAGTCCCGCGCAGAACGCGGGAAAGCAATCTCGACGCGGAAGAAATGTGCGACCGTATTTATGCCACAGAGCACTCAGTCAAATCAACCCGATTGCTTCCTTTGGTTCAGGCACGGAATCGCAACGAGTAAGTGGTCGATGAGTTCCGTCCCCGCGAAAGGGAATGGTTGCCCGGAGCGGGAACTCGTGTTCACCCGGTTCGGTTTGGGCGGTTGTCCGTCGGTCGTTTGGATCAAGTCCGCCGCTCCCGACGTAAAGAACATTTCACCATTCGCATCGATCAAGAATCCTTCCACATCGGGAGTTTTTTCCACATATTCCAGGCCCCGTTTTGCCCCGAGGCCGAAGACCGCCGTGGCCATTGCGTCCGCCCGCACCCCGTCGGCCGCGATAATCGTGACGGAACGCAGTCCGCCGGCAGGATAACCCGTCTCAGGGTTGAGAATGTGGTGGTACCGTTTGCCTTCGTGGACAAAGAACCTCTCGTAATCCCCCGACGTGACGATCACTCGATCGCGGAGTGTGGCCACGGCCACCAATCCGTTTGGATTGCGCGGGTCCTGAACCCCGATACGCCACGGATGTCCCGGACTTTTCTCTCCGACTGCCAGAATGTCTCCGCCTGCATTGATGAGCGCAGACTGAACTCCCAGTTTCACGAGTACCAGGCGGGCGCGATCCAGGGAGTAGCCTTTTGCGATGCCGCCCAGATCCAGTGACATCTGTTCCCGGGGGAGGGTGATGGTCCCGCTGGATGCGTCCACCGTCACGTGTTGCCACCCCCTCTTGTCCAGAGCGGCTTTGATCTCGGAATCTTCGGGAAGGCGGGGCTCTCCCGCGCTGAAATTCCACAGTTTTGCGAGCGGCCCCAGGGTGGGATCGAAAGCTCCGTCGGTTTCCCTGGCAAACGAGAGACTCTCACCGACCAGTGTTGCCAGTTCGGGATCGGCCTGCACGCTCCCTTGACCGGCCGACGCGTTGACCTGTGTTAATCCCGACGACGTGTGGAAAGACGTCAACTCCTCCACTCGCTTCATTTCGTCGAACACCGCTCCAACGGCTCGTTTGGCCTCTTGAGCCGGACCCTTGACGGTCACTTCCACAAAGGTTCCCATGAGAAAACGGGTCTCTTTGTGCAAGTCACCGGATGGTCCCCCCGTACAAGAGCAGAACAGAACCGTCATGCAAGCCGGTACGGCAATGCGGGACAGCCATTGACGCCTCATCCTGTCAGCTTCCTCTCTCGCGTCCCTCTGTCCAGGCGCCGTGCCAACAGTTTGACAGGGACGATAAGCGTGTAATAGGGGAACATGTACATGGCCGCAACAGTGGGGGAAAGAGGACCGAAGAACTCGGATGAGAATACGATCACGAGCACGTTGTTCACGATCGCCAGGCTGACGCCCGCCGCAACCTGCTCTTTTACCTCCTGTTTGGGGCTGAGAATGAATCCCGTAAGATAGTAAATGATTGCAAGGAGGTACGCAATTCCCACCGCCATGACCAGTTGGCCGGGATGACCGAAGAAGAATTCGGAATACTTGGAGAACACGCCCAGGTTCACCGCCGCGAACAAGAACATGGCAATGGGAAACTGACGAGCGCGCACCTTGTCGAGAAATCCCGGAGCGAATCTTCTCATTATCCACACGGCGAACATGGGGAGGAAAATCACCACGGCAAGCATTCGCATCATAACCGAAACCGGGATGGTGAGCGAAGCTCCGGCAAGTATCTTTACCAGCGGAGGCAACGTGAAGGGTACGAGCACCGACGTGACGATGACCATACGAACGATCGTGGTCGGGTCGGCATTGACGAGACTCCCCATGAACGGAGCAACGACCCCGGTTGAGATCCCGGTGAGCAGCAGTACCGGCAGCGCGAAATCGGGCACGAAGATTGCCGCCGCCCAGTAAAGAGCCACCGGAAGAATGACGAGTTTCACCGCGGCGAGCATCCCCAGCCGACTCAGTGCGGCCCGTGATGTGTCCATCAGCGCGTTGAACTTTATCCCCAGGAAGCTCAAGAACAGGAGAGTCATCATGAAAGGGAGGAGCAAAGGCTGAAAGGCTTCCCCCGTGGTCGGAAAGAAGATCGCCCAACTCATGGAACCAAAGACCACGCCGAACAGGATCAGATCGTTGAGCCTCATACATCCTGTCCGCAGCGAGTCTTTTTCCGACGGTCCCGGGCGGACGAACACCCTATGGAGGGTCGGTTCGAGATGGAACGACAGAGCCCGTCAACGGACGAGCACCGCGTACGTGGGCCTGAAGCGAGAAGGTGTTTCATGACGTACCTAGTGGAACCGGTCTTTCCGCTAAGGGTAGCCGAATCGGCCGGCGGTATCAACCGAAAGGTTGTCTCCCCACCCGCGTAAGACGTCGGTTCGGCGTGTCGCTGTCTCCGCTTCTCACCCCCACCGCGGCTGCACGATCATGTCGTACACGCAGGGCTCATTCCGACTCTTTTTCCGGACGCGTGCCTCCCCAGAGATAGAGCCCTGTGGCCTCGTCAAACTCCCTGACGAGCGGATCTCCGGGAAGCGGGGTGCCGCACAGTTCCGCGGCAAAGAGCACCGTGCCCGGCATGAGATGACCGCCGAACGCGCGATAGTCGTCTCCCGACAGTGTGATGTGCGCATGCACGAAGACCTCTCCGTCCTTAATCGACACGTTGCCCATGCATGCCGCGATTTCGTAGTCTCCTTCCAGGGTCGTGTTCTTATATTCCTTCTTGCCGAGGTCGTAAAACCCGACGACGGCCCGCTCCACTGCTCCGACCAGACTGAACGAAGCCTTACTGATGGATCGCTTCCGAAACTCTTCGGCAATGGCCTCGAGAAGGTCCATGCCCTTGGGCAAGCGAACCAGAAATGAATCCGCCATGATGACGCGCTCCTTTCTCGTGGTTGATTTCGCGTCGCTGCCGCAGCTTGACGGATGCCCGGCAGACGAAGGTATCCAGTGTAATACCAAACGGGTTTTCCAAGAAGTCACTTGTGCGACGCCGGCGCGCAAAACCATTGCGAGATCTTCACGGACGGCTTGATTTCGGTTATCATTGCGAATGGTTTCAGAATCGCGGTCGGCGCGGACACACGCAATGGACGGAACCCGTAATCCACGGTCTCGGTCCGTCGAGGACGTGCAGCCGCCTACGGGTGTGCGGCACAGGACGATGCTTCGAGAGGTAACCAATGAGAATAGGACACTGTCACCACTGCGGTACTCGCCTTGAATTCTCGGAAAAGGTATTCAGAAACGATACGTGTACCAACTGCGGTTCGGATGTTCACTGCTGCCTGAATTGTACCGAGTACGATGAATCGGCCCCCAACCAGTGCAGAGAACCGCAAGCCGAGAAGGTGTCGGTCAAGGATCGGCGGAACTTCTGTGACTACTTTAATTTGCGTGAGGCAAAGGTCGCGTCGACAACGCGGGACAAGGCTGCCCAAGCTAAACGCAAGCTCGAAGATTTGTTCAAGAATCTCAAATGACCCGATCGATGCTCGTGGAGAAACGGACGTGAATCAGTAGTCGGGGAAGTCGTCCTCATCTTCGATTTCATCCTCGTCAAGGCTTTTCTCACTCGCCTCAATCTCACGGGCCAGGTCTCCGGTGAATTGCTCACGAGGAGCTTCGGCCCACAGTCCTTCCAGGTCGTAGAATTCCCTGACCGGCGTGTGAAAGACGTGTACGATCACATCACCGTAGTCGAGAAGTGCCCAATGGCCGTGAGACGTGCCCTCGGCGGACAACCTCTCTATGCCGTGTTTCTTCGCTTCCGTGAGGACGGCCTCGGCTATGGCCTTCACCTGCTTGCTCGACCGACCTGACACGATAAGGAAGTAGTCCGCCAGAGTGGTCAATCCTTGGAGACGTATCAGAACAGGATTGCCGGCTTTCTTGGACAAAGCCGCACGCAGGAGGATTTCGGCCGTCTCCTTGGGAGTCAATGTCGGCGCTTCGTCTCGGGAGGGGTGCTTTTTCAAGAGTCGATCCTGTAGAGTTGTGTATCCATAATGTACGTTCGGACGGAATCCGGGACCAGGTAACGAATGCTGTTGCCGGCTTTCAGGAGGTCCCGTATCATGGTTGCGGAGATTTCCAATCCTCGCACCGTCGAAGGGATGACACGCGCCGAGCCGGCATGAACAAGGCAGCCGAGCTCTTCCCGGAATTTCGCCCTGAAGTGTTCGGGCAGATCATCCCACGCGGATCGGAAGTCCGAACCGGGGCGAGTGACCGCGATGAAATGCGAAAGTGAGAAGAGCCGTTCGTAATTCTTCCACGTATAAATCTCACGCAGCGCATCGGTTCCGAGGATGAAAAAGATCTCGCCGCTTCGCTCATTGGCCAGCGCTTCGAGCGTGTCCACCGTGTACGAAGGCCCTCCCGCCGCGATCTCCATGTCCGAAACCGCAAACGCCGGGTTTCCTTCGCATGCCAATGACGTCATATTCATGCGGTCCGTTGGAGACGCGATTTCGCTCAGTGCCTTGTGTGGCGGTATGTAGCTGGGGACGAACACGATCCGGTCGAGTCGGTGCGTGTACGCGACCTCTTCTGCGAGGCGCAGGTGACCAAAGTGCGGCGGATTGAACGTCCCTCCCAGGATTCCTATTTTCAAGAGTCTACCACTGCGGAAGAAAGGGCTTGTTTTCACCATAAAAGATCCTATATTCTATCAGAAGAAATTGAAAGAGCAATTGCCATGTCAATGCGCGATTCCAACCCAATTGCTCCCCGGAGGCTCTGTTGGTGGACTATTTTATCGGATTCATTGTCCTTCTCGGTATCCTAATCTTTGTTCACGAGTTCGGTCACTTCATCATCGCTAAACTGGTCGGAGTCAAGGTTCTCAAGTTCTCTCTCGGGTTTGTGTCCTCCATAGTAAAGCGGAAATGGGGGGAAACCGAATACATGATCGGCTGGCTTCCATTGGGCGGGTACGTAAAACTCCTGGGCGAGGACCCGGAGTCGGACGAGACCGTGCCGGAGGAAGAAAAGCCTCGGGCATTTACCTCCAAACCGTTGTGGGCGAGAGTCGCCATAGTCATCGCAGGACCGCTTTCCAACTATCTGCTGGCCGTTGTACTGCTCAGTGCGGGCTATATGGCGGGATGGCCGGTGCTGACGAGTGATATCGGCAATGTGGTTGACGGAACCCCCGCCAAGGAAGCGGGCCTGAAGTCCGGAGACCGGATCACGGCCATTGACGGGCATTCGGTGTGGCGTTGGCAGGACATGCGCCGGATGATAGAGAAAAGCCCCGGGAGGGAACTGAGCGTCAAGATCGACAGAGACGGCCTGGAAAAGGATCTGAGGATCACTCCCGAACTCTCCGATCAGCCCGGCATTTTCGGCGATCCCATCGGCCGAATCGGAGTGGGACCTGCCGGGACGACCGTGACGTTGGGGCCGGTGGAGGCCGTGTACGAGGGTGCTCGCTTCACCGGCGAGTTGACCGGACTCGTTGTGGTTACCCTGGTGAATCTCGTGCGAGGCAAGGTCAGCGCCAAGGCTCTTAGTGGGCCCATAACCATCCTTCAGGCGTCGGGCGAGAGTTTTCGGGCCGGATTGTTCAACTTCGTCTTTCTTCTGAGCTATATCAGCATCAACCTGGCCATCATCAACCTGCTTCCGATCCCGATCCTGGACGGCGGCCATCTCATGTTCTTCGCAATCGAGGCCGTCATCAGGAGACCCGTTACCGGAAGAATAAGAGAAGTTGCCGTCCAGGCAGGATTCCTCTTCATCGTGTTCCTCATGGGCCTCGTCATCTACAACGACATCTCCCGGATCATTACCCAGGGTTGGTCTCTCGCGCCGGGACCGTAATCATTCAGGCAATCCCAGCCGACGGCCCACGGCAGGCGGCGTGAACTCCTTGACCCTGTGCCCGCACGCGAGAGCGCTGCATGCAAGCGCAATGGCCACGCCCGTTGATGCAGCGACCGACGTCCATACGGCGCAACCGGAAGGTCCGTCCTCCGGGACTCGCCGAGGGAACGGATACAAGTGATCGTCCTCGCAATACACTCAACTACTCCTCGCCTCGGCGTTGCGATTACAAAAGGCCCTGATATTCTAGGGCAGTTAACGCGGCCTCCGTCGCGTGAACATCTCGAGAACGTGGTGCCTGCCATCGAGGATTTGACCGAGAGGACGGGAATTCACCTTGAAGACATACATGGGTTCGCGGCGGCTACGGGACCGGGCACTTTTTCCGGGATTCGAGTCGGGCTTGCCGTGGTGAAGGGACTGGCGTTGGCGTTGAAGAAGCCGGCCGTCGGAGTGTCCAGTCTCGATGTGATCGCCTGGCAGGCAACACGTCGTGCCGAGCTTGTCGTGCCGGTGATCGATGCGCGACGGCATGAGGTCTACACCGCGGTGTATAGAAGAGCGGGGGATGATGTCTCCGTGGTGGAAGGACCGCATCTGATGAGTTTGGAGGACTTCCCGAGATTCCTGGATCGTCATTCCGATCCTCTGGTGGTGTGCGGAGATCGTGTTGCCGATGCATTCGTCGAATCAAGATCCAACCTGGTGAAGAGTTTCGTCGAAGAACCGTCCCCGGCGGACTGTGCTTTTCTGGCTCAGGAGCGCCTCAAGCGGGGAGATCCCGGCCTCGTCCATGCTCTGATTCCTCACTATATCAGGCGATCGGATGCCGAGGTCAACCGAACCCGCGTCATTGCATTGCGGGAGAACGGTTGACACCGCGCTCAATCAACCGACGACTACGAGTCTCACCGGTTTACTGCCGGCGTCGAGGGATGTAGAACGAGCATCTCGGCCGATGGGTGCGTGCAAGGCTTGTACACGTCGCATTGCCGAACATCGACGACGCATGGATCTTCACGTGCCGGATCCTCTTGTGGCACCTTCGGGGAAGGAGAAGCCGTAGGTCCCTCGCTCGACGAAACCGTGGGCCGAAAACTCTCGGCGCTCGGCAACGATTATAGTGGCGGATATGTCGATGACGTGATAGGTGGGATCCCAGTGAGGCACCAAAGGCGCGCCTGATGCGGAGACGACGACTGAGGTGTTGCGTTCGGGAATTCGGATTTCCATGATGGACGACCGGTGCTTGTGTCCCTGCAAGATCAATGTAATGCCGACATGGGAACAGATGTTGAGCACTTCCCCTGCATCGGACAGGGTATGTGCCCAAAAGGACGAGCTGCGCACCACGGGCAAGACGGGATGATGAAGAACAAGGACTTTACTGCAGTCGGGGAACCGGCCGGCCTGCTCTCTCAGCCAGTGCCGCGTGTCTCTTCTTATGGTTCCCGGCCATGACGGGAACGGGTGGACTGAGTTGAGTCCGAAAAAGACCGTGTCGGAGCCGTTGCTACGATGAAGGATTCTGTCGGGGCTTCCGAAAAACCGGCCATAACGCCTCATGGCCAATCCGGGGAACATCCATTCCCAGAAAGCGGTCACACTGATTTCTCGGTTTCCGGGGACGCTCATGAATGGTATATTGAGATCCTGGAGGAAATCTCGTGCCCATCGAAATTGAGACACCGTGCCGCGATCGGTGATGTCTCCTGAAATGACAATGATATCGAGGCCACGAGAAATCAGGTCGTATCTCAAGGCCTCCAGTTGCTCGTTGGACACATGACGGCCAAAATGTAGATCCGAGAGGTGAGCTACTTTCATGCCGCGTGAGGATAAACTCACCGATTCACGAAGTCAATGCAGTAGGGCAGTTTCAAAAAGTAGCTTGATTTTTTTGACGGAATTGGCTAGAATCTCAAGAACTTTTTTTTCGTTCTGATACTGGGTAGTTATCATTCAAGTTTCCCGGGAGCGAGTAGTATCTCCTTGAGGGGAACGAAGGAGTTCAAGTATGAAAGGGTTGGTTTTCGCTTGCGGAATAGCGATGGCAGTGCTTGTGGTGGCCGGGACCGCATTTAGCCAGGGTTGGACGGGCGGGGCCTACGGCCAACAGGCCTATGGTCAGCCGCAAGGGTACGCTCAACCGGGGTACGGCGGCTACGGAGCCTACGGTCAGCAACAGGGTTACGATCAGCAGGCCTATGGTCAACCGCAAGGGTACGCTCAACAGGGGTACGGCGGCTATGGCGCGTACGGTCAACCGCAGAGTTACGAGGAAATGGTGTACGGCCAACCGCAAGGGTACGCTCAGCCGGGCTACGAGGGCTACGGAGCGTACGGTCAGGCTCAGGGTTACGGTCAACAGCAGGCCTATGGTCAGGCACAAGGGTACGCTCAACCGGGGTACGGCGGCTACGGTCAGCAACAGGGCTACGGAGCCTACGGTCAGCAACAGGGCTACGGCGGCCAGGGATATGGACAATACGCAAATTACGGCCGGCAAGGTTACGGAACTTCGACTCCCGTTGTGACCGCCCAACCGGTGGCGACGCCGGCGGCGACTCAGACGGCCGCGCCCCAGGCAACGACCGCATCCTCGGAAAACAGACGGGAATCGGAGACCGTGGTGCTGAGCAAGGACGAGCCGACGTCCAAGTCGATTTACTGGGACGGTCGATACGTGGTTGAGGACGAGACCGCAAGCGAGCAGGCTCCCGTGATGGAAGTCCGCCAGGCCCCTGCGGCGCAGCCGATCGCAAGAGAGGCGCTGCCCCAGCCGAGACCGGCCCCGGTGCAGGAGACCCGCAGTCAAACCAGGCCCAACGTCACCCGTACCGGCTCCCGGACGCCCGATCCTCCAGATCGATCGAGCATAACGTGGGGCAAGCCTGAAGAAGCGGAGAAACCGGAATCCAAGAGAGGCATCGTGTGGGGGAAGCCGGAAAGACCCGCGATTGTGGGGTCGGAACCCGGCAGCTCATCACCGGCCGCAGTTGTAGAGACGCCGGCTTCGTCGCAGGGATCCCCTCAGGTGCAGGTCAGGGCGGAATCCCCCAAGAAAAAATTTCAATGGGGCAAGTCCGAATAGTACCTGTCCAAGCTGAAACAATTCAAAACCGGTGAGGGGCTCCTTGTCATACACAGGGAGCCCCTTTCCGTATGCGTCTCCGGCGTTCGTCCAAGTCGAGGGCTGCCGGCGGTTTTTGTGCGCCGTGTCCCCCGTCGCGGTCGTGCGCACGTACGATCGAGGAATTCCTCGTGCTCACACCCGTGCCCGACGACGAGGGGCGGAACTTCGTGAGAGCGCCCCCGTACCCTACCTGCAAGGGCCGGTTCGTCAGGTCTCCGCTCCGCTTTCGAGCCCCTCCTCAGCCATGGCGCGAATACTCTGCGCGTACTCGATGATTTCATTCAAGAGCGGTCTTATCAGGAGGGCCCATTCGGGGTGTTCCTTGAGTTGGAGACTCTCGGTCTCCAGGACCTTAAGCACGACGAACATTCTTGTACGTGCATCGTAGACTTCTTGGTGTACCTTTTCGGCATCCCACTTCTTTTTCTCAGACATTCATATCTCCTTTCGGTCCGCCATATCGGCCATAATGCCATGAGTTGAGGTTTTCAGGAACCGCGTTGTTCGTTGAGCGGTAAGCCGGCGCTCCGCAACAACGAGTACGTTGACGGTTTTCGGGGGCCTGTGCCCAGATTTCCGTGGGCTGAGCCACGTCGATGACGTCGGTAATTTCTTTGCGAGGATTGGAGCGACGACGCGGTCCGAGCGCGAGAATACACCCCATCGGACTTACGCGACAATGTACCTGTGAAGCCGTGGCTGAATACACTCGCTGCACGTGGTGAGACGAGCGGCGTCCTCGGACCGGAGGAGAGGAGTAGACGATGGGTCCGAAGACGCACGTTTCGATGACAGGCTGGGCGCCCCTTATGACGCTGCCAGGGCTCGCCCTTCGTGAAAGGCCTTGAGGTTAATGTCCACAAGTTTGGGTTTGAGAGACTCCTTGAGCACTTCCTCGTAAGTGGACGCGGGAATGTCCAGGTATTTTGAGAGGATGCCGAGGAATATCACGTTGACCACCCTGGGATTGCCGAGGTTCTCCGCCACATGAATCCCGTCGACCACCACCGCGTTGGGAACCTTCTCTCTGATCCTCTCCAGCACGTCCGGAGGATACTCTTGTTTTCCCGTGAACACCGCGGGGGGGAGGATCTTCTGATCGTTCACGATCACGTTGCCGTCTACGGACAAGAAGGGGAAGTACCGAAGCGTCTCTATCTGCTCGAACGAGAGCAGAACATCGGCTTCTCCCATCTTGATGATGGGCGAACTCACGGTCTTGCCGAAACGGACATGGCTGGAAACCGACCCGCCGCGCTGTGCCATTCCGTGAATCTCGTTCTTCTTCACGTCGTATCCGTGGCGAGCGGCCACCTTTCCCAGTACGTCACTGGCCAGGATGATGCCCTGACCTCCCACACCAACTATGAGCACATTGTACACACGATCCTCGCTCATGACGCCTCCTTGACAGCATCGGACTTGCACACCTCGAAGCAGGTTCGGCATCCCACGCACAGCGCTTCATTGATCCTCGAATACCCCTTCCGTTTGTCCCCTTCGGCGGGTTGCTCTATCTTGACGAACTCCAGAGCCGGACAGCCGGTGTTTATACACGCCTTGCATCCAATACAGACGTTCTCGTCGATTCTCAGGGGTTTGTCGGGAAGGATTCGTTCCGTCTTGAGCAGCGCACACGGTGCGCGTGCAATGATGAGCGACGGCTCGTCCGCGGACAGCTCTTCCTTCACCACGTCTTGGAGCTCCTTGACGTGGTACGGATTGACCGTGCGTATTCTTCTGAAACCAAAAGCTTCGGCCAGCTTTTCCATGTCCGCGCTGATGGTTGGATCTTCCCGGAGCGTATATCCGGTGCCGGGGTGGTTCTGTGCGCCGGTCATGGCCGTTATTCGGTTGTCCATGATCACCACCGTGGTCGAGCCGCCGTTGTATGCCAGCTCCAGCAGGGGCGTCATCCCTGAGTGGAAGAAGGTGGAATCGCCGATCACCGCAACGGCCTTGCCCTTGGCAAGGTCGCCCAAAGACCTGTCCAAACCCGCGGCAATCCCTATGCCCGCACCCATACAGAGGCAGTTGTCCAGCATTCCGATAGGAGGGAGCGCGCCAAGGGTGTAACATCCTATATCGCCCGCCACGTACACCTTGTTCTTCTTCAATGCCGTGAATGTCGCGCGATGAGGACAGCCCGGGCACATGTTGGGAGGCCTGAGCGGCAGTTCCATGTCGATGCCGCCGATGCTCTTCGCCGTGGAAGCCCCCGTCAGGGCCTTCTCCACCTTCTCCGGCGAAAGCTCGCCGCACAATCCCGTGAGGCTCTTTCCCTCAACCTGGATGCCCATCAGGCGAACCGCCTCTTCGATAAAGGGATCCAATTCCTCGATGACCACCAACCGTTTCACCCGGGACGCGAAATCACGAATCATCTGTTCGGGAAGAGGCCAGACCATGCCGAGTTTGAGAAAGGACGCGTTGGGCATCGCCTCTCGGGCGTACAGGTACGCCACGCTCCCGGTAATGATCCCGAGAGACTCGTCCCCCATCATCACCTTATTGAACGGAAAGGTTTCAGCGAACGCTGCGATATCTTTGAGCCTTTGCTCAACCAGAGGGTGTCTTCGCCGCGCCATTGCCGGCAGCATCACGAACTTCATGGGGTCCTTCTTCAGACCCAGCTCCTTCGGTCCCTCGACACGGTCCTTCAACTCCACCATCGACATGGAATGCGACACGCGAGTGCAGCTGCGAAGGATCACCGGAGTATCGAAGGTTTCGCTGATATTCAAGGCCTCACCCATCATGTCCTTGGCTTCCTGGCTGTCCGACGGATCGAGACAAGGGACCTTGCCGAACTTCGCATAGTTGCGGGTGTCCTGCTCATTCTGAGACGAATGCATCTCCGGATCGTCGCACACCACGATCACCAGGCCGCCGTTGACTCCCGTGTAAGAAAGCGTCATGAAGGGATCCGCCGCCACGTTGAGCCCGACATGTTTCATCACGGCTATGGATCTCGATCCGCCGTACGCCGCGCCCGCCGCGACCTCCAAGGCCACCTTCTCGTTCGGCGCCCATCCGGCCTTTATTTTTGGGTACCGCTTCCCGATGTACTCCAGGATCTCAGTGCTGGGAGTCCCGGGATATGCCGAGGCCAATCGGACACCATATTCATCGGCCCCGCGCGCTATGGCTTCATTTCCCGACAGTAGCTCTTTCACGGCTGCCTCACCTCTCGTTGCCTCCGGACTGACCGGAGAAGATTCACCCTCTGGGGTTGTCTGAAAAACAGGAACGTATCCAATCCATCCTAATGCCACTCCGAAGTCGTGTCAAGAATTTCAGCAAAGAAGGAAAACGGTACCCTCGGGAAATCCACCGCGGCTACTCAACAGATGTTTTAGGAAGCGGGTTTCGGCATTTCATCCGACCACGACACGGAGTAAAACGAGTTCATCATCATGAATTCACGGCAAGGCCGACGACTGCTCTTGGGAGTCCTCTCAAGCCGTCGTGAACTCGCCGGCGCGATCAAGAAGCCGCAGACTTCGAGTCAAGTGTGAGATAAACTAAACATTCTATTGTAATTGTTGCTCATATTAATGGAACTGCAATTTCGGTCTTGCCTTTTCTGCCTCAACATGCTAAATTTACGCATTATTTCTATACTTTGAATGCGTGTTGAGGGATCGATATGGTGCGTATTCTTGTGATGCTGCCGGCAGCGGCGATTGCATGTTCCCTTTGCTTTTCTCTGCCCGCGGTCGGGGAGGAGTCTTTGCCGGTTGTTTCTCGGACACACCAGAGTGAGGCCGAAGTCCCGAGTCCGGTTCCCACCAAACTTGATGGGCTATTGGCCGCGACGTTTCCCGAACGCCGACCGTCGCATGCGCAGGAGCAAGGTCTCCGGCGGGATTCCGCTCGCACAACAGGGACACTCGGACGTGTCCCCCTCATGGCGGCTTCCGCGACGAACGGCCTGCAGCCGGCAGGGCAACGTGTCCATGAGAACCCTCTCCCGGGCTCCCTCGGTCAGGTCCTTCTCAAGGGCACGCCGGACGACGCAATGGACCCGATAGTCGGTATGGAGTCTCCTCGAAACCCTCGGAATGTATTTCGTTCACCGTCTCTGGTCGACCGGGATAATATGCAAGCCCTGATCATGCCCGGGGACCACCTCGGTTCCGTGGGGAACATTCCCACTTCCCTGGAGGACAGGTTCAGAAGGCTTGAAATAGAGGTGAGTCACTCGGGCCACCATCTCAAGCTTATCGGTGAGTCGTTTTCCGGCAGAAGGCAGGTTCTTCACGAGTGTCGCGTCGGTCTGGGGTCATCCGAATTTCCCACACCCGTCGGAGTATACTTCGTTACCCACGTGTACGACCAAGACCCGTGGTGGATACCGCCTCCCAACAGAGCCTGGGCGGCCGGGCAGTCTCCCAGCCGCAAAGTGTACGGAGGCGTCATGGCTCCGCTCCTGAAGAAAAGGTCTGTCCGCACCCGGGGCAACCCTTCGGAAGGCTCGGAGGACAAGATTGAAGGGCAAGTAAGGCTGGAGGACTACGGGTACAGGTTCCACGGAACGAACGCGCCCCGGAGCATAGGACGAAATCAATCCCACGGGTGCGTGAGGATGCTGCCGAAAGACGTTAAGCAGGTCGCGGAATTGATCAAGGAGCACGTGGGTACCTTGGATCGACTGGAATCGGTGAATGGATCCTTTGTGCTTCTCAAATCTCCCATACGGCTCAATCTCGTGAAATAGAGACGGACCGCAGGATTCACTGACTAAGCGAAGTTTCGTGCGTACGGTCATGCACGCGGGCATCGTGCGGTGACCGAAACGAATCCGGAATCAGTCGAGACATGACCTCGACCCGGTGAACACGAGGGGCCGTGCCTTTGGCCGGCCCGCCTGCACTTTCGTCGGCGCGTCACACGAAAGAACCTCCCGCCTCGATCTGCAACTCGACCCTTTTTAGTATATGGTGTATATATAAGATTGATAGGCATGCTCTATGAGAGCTGAGGCGGACGGCAGCGCTCCGAACAAGGGTGCCGCGGGATTCCCGAACAATCGCAATTGGTTGACAATCCGTTTCGTTCGTACGGTAAACCATTGACGCGCCCCCTCCCGAGTATCGCCGGCACGGGGAAGGCAAAGATGCCGCGCGTGAAGGAAGATCGGAGTGCCGCCGACGGATCAGGCATTCAACCCGTGTGTCCGGAGAGCCGGATTGCAGGTACGGAATCGGGGAAGAGGATCACTGAGGAGAATCAATGTCGGAAAAGAGTGCAAGGCTGACCAGTTTCAGCAAGACATCGGGTTGAGCGGCAAAAATGGGTCCAGGGGACCTGGACCAGGCACTGTGCGGAGTGGACGTGCCGCACGACCCGAATGTGATCACCGGGTTTCTCGGATCCGAGGATGCGGGCGTGTACCGCCTCGACCACTCCACCGCGCTCGTACAAACCGTTGACTTCTTTACGCCCATCGTTGACGATCCGAGAGATTTCGGACGCGCCGCCGCGGCGAACTCGCTGAGCGACGTGTACGCGATGGGCGGACGGCCGCTCACGGCCTTGAACATCGTCTGTTTTCCGATCAAGAAACTGGGAATCGCAACGTTGCGCAGCATCCTTGAGGGAGGCCTGGAGATCCTCAGGGAAGCGGGCACCGCGCTGGTGGGAGGCCATAGCGTAGAGGACGATGAGCCCAAGTACGGGCTTTCCGTTACCGGCCTGGTACATCCCGACCGGGTGATGACCAACTCGTCTCTTCGACCGGGAGACAGCCTGGTGCTTACCAAGGCGGTGGGTACGGGGCTGGTTGCCACCGCTCTCAAGGTGCAACTGGCCGCGCCCGAGTCGGAGAAGGCCATTGTAGACTCCATGTGCACGCTCAATAAGACCGCATCGGAAGTCGCGGTCCGGTTCGGCGTGCGGGCATGTACCGACGTGACCGGATTCGGTTTGGCCGGTCACCTGGTCGAAATGGCTCGAGCTTCCCGATGCCGCGTGCGAATACACGCTCGTGATGTCCCCGTGCTGTCCGGAGCCATGGAAGCCGCGTCCATGGGACTGGTTCCCGCGGGTGCGCGGTCCAATCGCGGATTTTTCGGCGCGTGGACAACGATTGACGCGGGAATATCCCCGGAGACCGTGGACCTCATGTACGATCCTCAGACATCGGGCGGGCTGGTCATCGGTATACCCTCCGATCGGTCGATGGATTTCACGGCCGCGCTGCGCGAAGAGGGGGTCGAAATTGCCGCGGTGATAGGATCCGTCTATGATTCCGATCAGGAGGGCCGACTGGAAATCCTGTAGTCCGCAACCGATTGTTCGGCTCAGCCCTTCGTGAAACCCCGCCTAGTCGGACCGTCGAAGGACCCGCGGAATGCGGGCCGCCTCGCATCCACGCTGCGCGTGAGCGTAACGACCCTCCGCTCCGAAAACCAGGGTTGCGTGAACCAATGGGTACGGCTTCCCGTTATTCCACGTCGGCCCGAGAAGTCTACGATTGACCCCAATCCCATTCAATGGCGTAGTCGACCAGTCTGTCGGCGAGATCTTCGGAAATGGGGGGTACCTCGAGGTCCGGTAGGGCCTTATCCACATTGGTCCTGTCGAAAATAGGATTGTTGGAGAAATGGAAAAGGATCGTCTGCATCTGTCGCCACACCATCCGCTCGATGGTGTTGCGCGGTTGAGTGAAGGGAGCTCCTGCTCCGGCAAAATTCAATCCGCCGATTCGGAACCGGCGAGTGATCCAATCAAGGGTCCACTGATGGGTGGGGGGATTGGGGTGGGTAAGATGAAAGATGCCGTTGTGATTCTCAGGACGCTCAATGATGCGAACCGCGGCTCCGGCCACGTAATCCACGGTAATGATGTTCGCGGTGGCGTCGGGATACGCGGGGACGTTGATGTTCAGGTTGAGTCGCTGCTCTTCGGGCACGTCTCGCATGAGACGGTCGAGCAGATGCGCCGCCTGCACGAGGATGTACCACCCGCTGAACGAAGTGCAGCGAGCCGTTTCAGAATGTCCGACAATGATGGCGGGCCTGAGGAGGGTCCCGTTGCCCATCCAGAGCTGTTCCGCCTCCCATTTGCTTTCCTCGTACACGTTGACGAAATCCCCTCGGGGGTGATTCTCCTCCTTGACCAGTCGGCCTTGAACCAGGCCGCAGACATACGCGGTGCTGATAAGGTGACACTGCATCGGTTTGCGTCGGGTGAGGTTGTATAAGGTCTTTGCACTGCCCAGATTCGTTTTGCGGGGCTCTCCGAATTCATCCATATGGAGTCTTGTGGACGCGGCGCTGTGCAAGAGCGTATCGACGTTCTCGAGTCCCGGGTACTGGCGGCACCATTCTTCCCACTTCTCGTCCGCGTCGAGGGCCTCTCCCTTGAACCAGTTCAGGCTGTCCGCGCTTCTCGGCAAGCCGAGCCTGCCCAAAAAACGCACGGTGTCGAGCATGCGGGACTCATTCCGATACATGGCCCAGACTCGGTGCCCTCTGGAGAGCAACTCCTCGAGAAGATACTCACCCAGGAACCCGGTCCCGCCGGTGAGAAGAACGGTCATTGGTTTCGTCATCATACCTCCAGCCGGTTACGCATCGTTGAGTTCAATCGACGGAAAGCCGTTCCGGCAAAAAAACGGCTCATGAGAGAACCGTGCGACGGCTCGGCGAATTCTCATCGCGCCCCGTCGGGGACTCAACTTTGTGGACCTTGTATAGCAGCCCGTCCCGTCATTTGAAAGGAAAAAGCGCTTGAAGGCTACCTGATACGGAGCAACCGTTCAGACACATCAGGCAACCGAAAGTTCTCGTGAAGACGTGGGACCTCAAGGCGCGGAGTCGACGCAGCGGATGCCGGCCCCTCTGTGCGGCAGACAACAAGCAATCATTTTCGTGCGGGGGATGTCGAGACCTCGGCCGGCTGCGATGAGGACGCGGGGCAAAGAGCCTGAGATCTCGGCGTGAGGTCTCTTTTCAGGGTTGAATCGCTCGAAGAAGATAATGGGAAACCGTGGCCGTGAGTCCCCATCGTATCGGGCCGGACGTAACGGCTCGTCAAGACCTGGGACACGCTATGGCGACATCCGCGGAAACCGGGCCGCGGAATTCCGGAATGGGGACCGAGCAGTCGGGTATGCACGCGATCCGGTATTCCGCAGGATGTCGGAAGCGTTTCCCTGCCATTCACACGACCTCAAGGCGATGGGATATCAAAGACTTCTCGGTTCCGGGGTCGTGAATCTCGATGACGGTGCACATGAGACAATCCCCGGACACCCGAGACGTACACTTGTGGGAGGCAACCATAAGGGGTATCCCGCCGCGTTCGTACCAGATGCCGTAGTTATGGTCGTGACCGAAGAGCAGAATCTCACAGTTGTTCTTTACCGTGGAAAGGAACCGATCGGCACCTTTCAGAGCCCAGAAGAAGCCTTCGGTGAATGGATGATGGTGGAGCATTACGATCCTGGTCTTGCCGGCATTGGCCTTCAGCAGCCCTTTCAATCCCCGGCAGAGGGTATCGCTCACGTAGCCCCGCGCGGAAATCACTTTGTCGTCCGGGTCTCCCGAGTCGATGCCGATGAAGGCGCAGTCGTTATGCCGCCATATGCCGAGTCCGTCTACTCCCGCTGGTTCGGAATCCCTTTCCAGCCACTTCCCGGATTGTTCCTCCCACCCCAGCGGCGATCCGAGATACTCCAACCATTTGGACCATGAATCCGGATCAAACATCAAATTGCCCTTCCACGCGTAATCATGATTGCCCGGAACCGCCAGTATGGGATTGGTTCGAGCCAGATCGGTGAAGAGATGCTTGGCCTCGGCAAATTCCACTTCAGAAGCGTTATCCGTGATGTCCCCCGTGATCAGGACCGGGACACCCGGGTGCCTCTTGGATACCCCCTCAAACAAGCGCTGAACTCGCACCGTTTCTTTCTGTCCCTGTCCGACATGAAGATCGCTCAAATGGATTATGACCTGCCTGGACATGACCCCCCTCCTTTGTGCTTTCGTTGATATGAGACCGTCCGGGTCTCTCATGAAACCTTGTTATATCAGGACGGGTATGATTTGGAAAGAATTCTCTTCCTGATGCGCTCAGGAACGGCCGGCAGGCTTGAAGACGCATTTGCGCAGTGAATTCTTCACAGATCGCAATGGACGATTTTCTCATAATTTTGCTTGCGACTCCATCTCAATATGGTATAGTACGGTCATAAGCGGTTACTTCTTGTGCAAATTCACGATTGGGGGTCCCGCATGGACGTGGGAAGCAAGCCGACCGGGTTGCCTGGACGTCACGATGACCGTGTCGGTAGGGCCGGTGTCTCTCTTGGGCGTGCGCGGCCCACTGCTTCACTCGCCACCGGCGAGAATGAGAAGTCACAATCGGTCAGTTGACTTTTCTCGGTCCGCATCAACAAAGGATAATTCAAGGCAAGGCGCCGAGCGCCTCACAGAGTGACGGGAGGGGGCAATAAGCCTGGGAATCGAGTGTCTCTGCTGCAACCGGACACTTTAGCCGGCTCGTTAAGGAATGCGTGAACCGCCGAGCGCGTAGGCGCAGGGGAGAATGACGCGTCCGGTCCCGCATCGGGATCTGCATCGTAAGTGACGATCCTTGAGGACTGCGTCATGACCGCGCTCACCGTGTCCGTATTGAGGAATCAGCCTCATTTCAAATGATGTCCATCGCGGGGGTGACCAGTGGACTACACTTCTGTCATTACAATGCTCTCGAAAACCCGGTTCGACACCGTCAAGGCATGCCTTTTCTTCGAGGACGACGCAGACTCGATAATGGAGATGCCTGTCCAAGCAAACATGCTTGTGAACAACACGGATCTGTCGGCCCGTATCAGGAGACGAGATGATTATGGGTTAATCGTGAGTCCTTCACGCCTTCAAGTCACGGAGATCGCGCTGAAGGAACATGCACCCCACCCAGGTTCATATCGCGAACAACTGTGGTCTGTCGGGCTGGATACCAAGTCGGCGGTTGGTGAGTGGAAAAACGGGCTTTTCTCCATCGATACCACTGGGTTACCCGATGAAAGCCAACCCATGATAACCATCTCAGGGCTGGTCAACGGAATAGCAGATCTGGAAGCTCAGGATATTAAAGACGATTCAATCAACGCGGTTTTGGGAACGTTCACGGGTCGTACAGGAAGCATCGACGGAGTCGATACTGCCGGTACAACCGTTTCACGAGTCTTGAAACTCGGTGTGATCTCAGATCTCCTGTGGATCTCGGCAAACTATTCCGTCCTGGACCTTGGATGTTTTCGCCTAACAGAATTTACCGGCCGCGCTCATTTTACTGATGTGGTTCTTACTCGCGATTTTGTGAAATTCACATTAGAACTCAAAGGAAGTTGCGACGAGTTCCTGGAACAACGTCCCGACGGGACTCCACTCAAACTTCAAGACGTGACCGTCCAGATGCAGTTTACCGGTTCGGTCAGGCTGAAGAATCACACGGACGAATGGAAGGACAGGACTGAGATCGCGGAGGGACACGTCATCGAAGCTGCTCTCCAAGCACGCAAGGGATCGTACTCTCAGCAGAGTCCGCACTCAGGTCCCACGATCATCGAATTGCACGATGAGGTGGTGGTACGGCTGCAGATGTTGCAAGACACCGCCACGGTGATGCCTTCGAGTCCCAAGAAAACGGAATTCCGAGTCACAGGATTGCAGAGCATATCTGCACGGAATGCTTCGATCTGGAAAGATGCCTTTGTGTTGGATCAAAGCTGGCGACTGACGCCCTCTCATCCTCTCGAAACCCACGACTTTTCTTTACGTGCTCAAGTTCTTTACTCACAAACTGGTCGGGAGCCGGATTCGACGGTCGAGGATAATACCTCCGGCACATTTCAAGCCGCGGCAATCCAACTCAGTGATTGCATGTACGACAACCTGTTCCTGAAGTGTAAGTTCGACCTCGCGTTGCTCATTGTCAAGGACGGCAGTTTCGGTCCGGAGCACTTTCATTTGAATTTCGAGATTGCCGCGGGCTCCACTTCTCACATGGCATTCCTACCGGCCGATCAGGCCGGCCTTGATCTCAATTCCCCTAATCTGGACGCATCCGGTTTCGTTGCCCTCGAGTACTTTGAAGGGGGGAAACACCTTATTCATTGCGAGTTGTTACGTTTGTCAGGAGGGCCGGGCACGCTGAAGCTATCCACGCCGAGCTTCAACGGCGGCGATTCAAGCAATCCTGTCCGGTTAACACTTGGAGATCCGTGGGAGCTTGTTGGGCGTCATTTCCAAACAGTGGCCTGGTGGGAGAGCGAAGAGGTTTTCTCTCAGTACACTCGATCAGAGTCGTTGAGATTAGCGATCTCCGAATGCTCATCGGTTCAGCCGGTAGATCTCTCGGAGATCGCGTGCATGCCCACACTTCAGGTCTTCGAGGCTGGACTGCACTGTCGTAATTTCCAGCTCGTCGGCAGTGCGTTTGACGGCACGCTGAGCGGCTCTGTTGATATTGACCGAGTTTCGGTTACCTGCACGCGGTTGAACGGCATTGCGATCCCGAAAATAACCGTACTCCTTGGACTTCACAGTACGGGAGCGCAACTGTTTGAGGCTCAAGGCGTCACCATTCCACTTCCTCAAGGAGCCGTCCTTGTAAACGGCGCAACACTGGATCATGCATTCTCAGAGGGGGAGTTGGATCTCGATGGTCCCATTATCAGCATGAAGCCCGGTGCCGACAACCTGTTACGTGTTTCCACGGTTGATCACTCGGCCGATCCTGCATTATCAGTCCGAATTCGAGCGCCAAAGTCGGTCTGGGTATCCCCGTCGCCGGAAATGCCTCTCGATGAGTTACAGGTCGGCCTTCACGTTCGGACGTACGGTGCGCCGTTTTCAGAGAGCCGGCGATCTCTAAAGGATAGGATTCTTTTGCAACTCGCTTTCACACGCCAACTCATAGTTCCTCACGTTTTTGAGAATCCACCGAACGCAGACATTGAGTTTTGCCAAGTTGCCCGTCCTATACTCGAAAAGATCGTCGAAACAAACCCTGAGGCGGCAAGCAATCCGTATGTCGCAGCAGCATTCATCTATTGCAAGATGAAAGAGTCTTTTCCCGATCTCGATGCCGGAGCACTATCATTGTTCTCGGTCGACGAGTTCGGTGTGAGACTCGACCCAAGAGACGTTTCCTTGGAGGGTATCTACGAGGGCTTATCCGACGAACAACATGTGGCTGTGGTTCTCACGGGGGGAACGAAGCGTGCGGGCGTCTACCTGAAGTATTCGTATGGAGTAGATATTGGACCACTTTCGGAAAAACGTCACGAAGAACTCGATCTCCTCGTGGATGCTCAAGCGTCTATTCGCATAATCGCCCGTTTCTCTTTCGGTTACAACAGTTCATCGGGCTCGGCGGAAGTTGAGCCCGATGAGTATTACCTGTGGCATCCGATTCAGCATCTCCCGCCAATCCCCATGTCCCAGTTATCTGAAATGGCGGGTGAAGACGAAGAAGGGGTGAAGGTCGCCAAGAACATTATGGAAGGGATCTTCTGGATACCGGAGATTCAGAACTGGATCAAGAGAAGCATCGAAATGCCGATTAACCTTGAAGCGCTGAAGAATTGGAACGTGTGGAAGCCCAGGCTCGATTTGAACATAAAGGAGAATCGCGTAGCAGCGGCAGTGGATGCCGAGCAGACCAATTGGGTGACGTTATGATGTTTGCGCACGAAACCGTGGCATAGAACTTCTTTGTCCTCATAGAGAGAACCATCGGAACGTCAAACGACAGGTTGACCGACTTCTTGACGGGATGTGTACTCCGAAGGATCGGCACGAATTCAATGTATCCTAGTTTCGGATGGCCAAGCATAAGACGTTGGATAGAAAGGACTTTCACAGGAGTCTGACCGACAGCAACAGGGTGATCGTTAGCTTGAAGGTAATGGAAGGTTGAGAACGAAGATGACGACTCATTGCGGTGTAGGCCGACCAGAGATCAAAGTGGTCAATGCGAAGCGAAGCGCGGAGGAACGGAGGTAAAGTTATGGAGATCCAATGTTACCTGATTTATTTCTTCGCTGCCATGTGCATTATTCTGGGATTTGTCGCCTTGCTAAAGCAGAAGACTTACCTAGATTCTGAAACTGGCATGCCGACTCAAGTGGAGCTTCCCTTGTTGGGTAAGATAGGGACAAACATCCCTGCACTTGTCTTTGTGTTCTTGGGAGCTGTAGCACTTTTAGTAGCCATGACAAAGTGTCTTGTGCCCCCGACCAACGAGGTCGATTGGACGATTACAGGTCGTTTGCTCAATGGAACCGACAGGAGAATCAATTTCGAAGACGCGGATGTCACCTTTGTTCCGCCCCCTAAGGCGAGAGGCCAAGTTGACAGATTCGGGAATGTGAGAATTACGGCCAAAGTGCTGCATGGCGATACGTTCGAGAATGCAATAGACAGTATCGAAATTTCTCATGCTGATTTTCGTATGGTTGATCTCTGCCCTGCTGTCGAATGGACAAAGTTCAAGAATGGCGACTCGACGTCAAAGGTTGAAACGGCGGGGAAAATGACTCGGAAGTACAAGCCGATGCAGGTTGAACTCTATTAGGATGCATGGTAGGGAGGTGGCAATGTGCAAAATGGCGTGCCGTATGGGAGTTGGTCTGTTGGTGCTTCTTGTAATCGGAACAGCCGCATATTCGGACGACTTTCAAGTAGTGGATGGTCAGCGCGGTTATTATGTTGCACATGCTGACGTTAGACATGGCAACGTCCTTCTCGGACGGACCGATAAGTTTGGCCGTATTAGGATAGACCTTGCTCCAGGAGTATATCAATGCACTATTGTTGACATGAACCGTGTTCGGGCTATTGCATTCCCTGTGGATGGCCGCAGTGGCATGAAGAGAGTGTTTCCACAATAGCCAAGAAAGCCTCAGAGAATGGGCGGAGGAAAACGGAAAGGCTGAACCGGTTTTGTCAGGGAGAAACTACTATGTTAGTGTCCTAGACGACGATCCGAGGTGTGAGTATCGCCCGGTCACAGGGTTGATAATGGTGAGGTGGTCGAATGGCGCTTCGACGAAGTCTCGCGTATGTTGTCACGGCGATGCTCGTTCTTCTTGCATGTCCTCCAGCTCACCCGTGTACCGATCTCTTCATCACGAAAGGATCGTACACAATTTCGGCCCGCACCCTCGATCTCGACAAGGTCGATTCCAAAGTCGTGATCAATCCGAGAGGTATCTCCCGTCGGAGTTCCGATCTGCTTCCGGAAGATGTGCCTCTGCAATGGATCGCGGCCTACGGAAGTGTCACGGTAAACGCGTTTGACCAGGACGGCGGACCGGAAGGCATGAACGAACATGGTTTGTCGGGTGCAAACCTCGTACTTGCGGAAACCAAGTATCCCGCTCGCGATTCCAGACCCGCAGTGAACTACGGCCATTGGGTCCAGTACTTCCTTGATACCTGCAAGACCGTTGCAGAGGCCGTGAACAAAGCTCCAGAGTTCAGAGTCGTTGCCGTGCCGATCGGAGGACGGACATGGCCGCTCCATGTCGTACTTCATGACGCATCCGGCGATTCCGCGGTCCTGGATTACCTGGAGGGCCAACTCAAAATACACCATTCCAGGGATGTGAACGTGCTCGCGAACGGTCCGCCGTATAAGGAACAATTGCAGAATCTGAAGCGGTACGAGGGCTTTGGTGGGAACGAACCGTTACCGGGAGATACAGGGTCTGGTTCCAGATTCGTTCGGGGAGCGCATTTTCTGAGAATCTTGCCTGAAGCCCATACGGCCGGCGACGCCGTAGCCTATGCGTTCAGTCTCATTCAGACCGTGGCTCAATCCGCGGGCTCGGGAATTCCCAGTTTGTGGACGGTCGTACGGGATCACACGAGCAAGAAATACTATTTTCGCAGCTTGAAGAATCCGTCGGTCCGCTACGTGGACTTCAATTCGGTGGACTTCTCTTCAGGACTTTCTCAGAGTGCCGTCGACATGGACGCCGACGTGTGTGGGGAGGTGAGCCGGTACTTCCGCCCTTATACGCCCAAGTTCCAGCCTTCGCGGTTGTTTCCCTTGCTCGGTCAATGACCACTCAGACGAGCACTTCAACCTGCGACAATTGGACGTGTGCATCGAATGGGGCGGGGTCGTTTGATACGAGAGCCCGGAGATCAAGTGGAGGTCGGTAAGCGATCGAGCAGGGAGTTGAATGGGTTGGTGGAATCGGGTGTGTACCTGAGGAACGCGAGCAAAGGGCGGATTGCCCGAAGATCAAGGGAACCTGCAGAGCCGTTCACAAGAACGGAACCCACTTCAACATATGGCAGCCATGTTTCCGGTGCACCGAGGAGGCGCGCAAAGGAGGAATCCGATGAACAGTTTGCAGGGCCTGGGGTTTGAGTTCGACGAGACCATGTCGGGATGGGTAGGCAAAGGTCAAACCGATTACGTCGAGGGTAGAGTGCTCGGTCAACGGGAGAACTGCGCGATAAGCTTCACCGTCAAGATCGTCATCGATGACCTTGACCGTTTCATGAATCTCTCAGATCACAAAGCCCGGCTGGTCGGCAATGTCACCTTTACCCCTCTCGGGGATAACCTGCCCATAGAAGATGGTAAGTTTAATCTGTTCTCCGTGGACGCGACCAGTGGCATGCGGCACATGAGCTACTCTTTCAGGTTCACCGCAGCCGACGGAAAAGTCTACTTTCTCCACGGACACAAGGAGATCAAAGACGATCCGGGCTTCGATCTGGTCGAGGACATGACGACTCTCTTCACCGCCGTCCATGATGGTGGAAACAAGAACGCGCCCCTGTACGCGGCCGGACAGCTCTTTTTCGACATGAAAGATGCCCCCGCACTGATAGCCTCCATGAAGGTGACCGGGACTCGGTGGTTGCACAAACAGATCCAGGCCAGAGTCGCGTTTATGTCGTTCGCATGGGGCGCCATACGGCAGGAATATTTCCGCGACGTGAATCCCCTTTATGACTCGGAGTATGAAAACCTCGTCCTTTCCGGTCAGGTTGAAGAGGACGGAGCGCGCAAAGATTTCTTTCTGGTGTCGGGCGTCCACGACAAGGATTTTCCTTGGGGAGATGGGGAAATATTCTGGGATGCCCTACTCGCAATCGGTGACGGTACAACCGGGTACAAGAAATACTGCATAACCGACCGCGTGCTGGATGGCTTGGAACTCAACGTGCAAGAAGGGACCTATCGATACAAGGGTCCCATCTTTGAATTGACCGAAGGCTTCAGAGCATCTTTCTCCGATATGCGTACGAAGAAGGCCACGCTTGTTGAATGCGAGGCTGATTTCGAGATCAGTTTCGTGGCCACACACTACAAGACCACTCCACTTCCATTTCTGATGGCAAACCATGTCCTGGCCGGGGCGGCAACCGGCTTGAAACTACTGCTCCGGAGTGTGTTCCCGTCCGAGCACATTCTCGGTATCTTCATTTCACCGCATACCGTGACGGTCAACCACGGCAGGTTTACCATCAGAAAAGGACGAGAGTCTACGGAGCTGCAAGTCGTCGCGGAGAGGACCTTCGGAGAAGCGGAAAGGTCAACTCTGAGGAACATCAAAGAACCGACCATGCTCTACGGGTACATCTGTGCCGTCCAGCCGGAGACACGGGTAGCCCGCGTGCAGATCCATGCAAACTCATTGCGCAACGATCGCCAGAGGCTCGTGAAAGACCAGATAGACGCCTTTCTGGGAGCGATCATAGCACGAGTCGTTTCCAAGGAGATGCTCATGGAAGGTGGTCGCATCACGATACGAGACGCTGCACCGAGGGATGAGCCTCCCACCGGAGGCCGGCCCGTCTTTGAGAAGCTCGGCGATCCCGTCATGGAAGTGAACAACGATCATTTCCCCACGGCGGTTTTCCAACGCCGAATCATCGAAGTGCAAGATCCTTCCGGCGAGAAATGCCTCGCCCTGGAAGAGGACATGGACCTGATGAGGCGAGAAGCTCAGAATTCCAACCGGGAGACCGTCGTTGCTTCCATAAGGAATCAGGACAAGAGAGCGGCCCTCGACTCGGTACTCGAAGAGACCGCATTCTGGGACATTCTGGAAAGCAAGAGGCACAATCTCGGAAAATCGAAGGCTGCTTTCTCCATCGTGATCAAGCCTAACTTCATGTTCGCTTACAACAAGGCGGATAAGAGCACATACACGGATCCGGAACTGGTCGCGCACCTTATAGGGCGACTAAAGGAGCCGGGCCGCGAGTACTCAAACGTAACGGTTGTAGAGGCGCAGAGCACCTACGGCGAGTATTTCAACAATAGGAGCGTGGAAGCAGTGGCCGGATACCTCGGTTATGACGCAATCCGCGATGGGTATAGGCTCGTGGACCTTACCGAAGACGCCCACGAGGAGCAGCACCTGGGCCCGCATCTGGGGCTTCATCGGGTTCCGCTCACGTGGAAGAATGCCGACTTCCGCATCTCGTTTGCAAAGAATAAGACCCATTGCTACTCCTATTACACCTTAACACTCAAGAACATATATGGAGCCCTGCCTCTTGCGGACAAATTCTCTGAATACCACACAGGAAGAGACATCTATCACACGACCATGGAATACCTGAGGGCGTTCCCGATTCATTACGGATTGATCGACGCCCATTTGAGCGCCGACGGTCCTTTCGGAATTTTCGCCGACCCGGAGCCGAATCGTACCAATACGATCATCGGCGGCGAGGACCTCGTTGCCGTGGATTGGATCGGAGCAACAAAGATGGGGATCGATCCCAAGATCAGCAAGTACATGGAGCTTGCCGTAAAAGCTTTTGGAAAACCGGAGATCCATCTGAAGGGAGATCCCAATCCGTACCGGCCGTGGCTCAACGTGCCGGTGGTCCTGAGCATGTTCACACACTACGGACTGGATGCAGACGACTATTTCGGAAATCTGCTATACATGACAGGTGCATACATGGACGAGACACAATTCACACACAAGTCGAGGGACACATTCATCGCAGCGGCGCGAAAGGCGATCAAGCCTCTACAGCAAGTCATATTCCTGCAAGCGGGCGGCGAACAAACGCTCGCCAACAAACTCGTCAACAGATTCTTTACCTGGCTTGGGAGCCATTAGGACTGCGTTGCGTGAGTCCGGCTACGTAACCTTGAGCACACTCGTCCGTCAACCTCACTACAAAGGAGGTAGGTCAACCACGGGATCGCGGCTCGTCCGGACCCGAAAACAATTCCGGCACAAATCCCGTTGCCGGCTCAATGTTCATGCCTCGTTCCCGCAATCTGACGGGAACTCAAGGACTGCCCCCGTCCCGGCCACTCCATGCTCGTCAAGATTCCGTCCGATCGGACGTGGAACATTCACTATTAGTGTGAGCATTCCACTTCTGCGGGAGAAGAACTCATCGACCAAGTCGTCATTGCAGGCGATACAATGGCGTTGATTTAGGCGGGAACAAGGAGAGATTGCCTCGGTGCTTCGCTCCTCGCAATGACGGATCGTACAGGGTGAATGCTTACCCTGAGGAGTAGAAAAAAGTTGACTGATGGGACAAACACTGGTATGGTTTTTGTTTCTAAAAAATCAGAGCCCCTGGGGAAGCGCCCCGCGCATAACCCCGGGATGTACACGGAAAAAGGGATCTCACGCTATCCCCGGCTTGACGATCATGAGCAAGAAACTCTTCGGGACCGACGGTGTGAGGGGCGTGGCAAACAGAGAGCCCATGACGGCTGAAACCGCTCTCAAACTGGGCCGCGCCATCGCTTACTCGGCATTGGAACATCCGGGTCGGCGGCACAGAATACTTGTGGGCAAAGACACGCGTGTCTCGGGGTACATGTTGGAAACCGCATTAACCGCGGGGATTTGCTCCACGGGTGCCGATGCCCTGCTCGTCGGGCCCATGCCCACGCCCGGCATCGCGTTCCTCACCGCAAACATGAGATGTGACGCCGGCGCAGTCATCTCCGCCTCCCACAACCCCTTCGAAGACAACGGCATCAAGTTTTTCTCCCGCGACGGCTTCAAACTCTCGGACGATCAGGAAGAGAAGATCGAGAGACTGATGTTCTCGACCGCAATCGACGAGGTGCGCCCCACCGCGGAAGGAATAGGCCGGGCGGTGCGCATCGAAGACGCGCTCGGACGCTACGTCGTGTTTGTGAAGAACTCTTTTCCTCGTGAAATGAATCTGGACGGCATCAACATGGTCCTCGACTGTGCACACGGCGCGGCATACAGGGCGGCGCCGCTGGTATTCGAGGAACTCGGCGCGAGCGTCACGGCGCTGGCGGTGAATCCGGACGGCACGAATATCAACAAGGATTGCGGTTCGTTACACCCCGAATCAATGTGCCGGGAGGTTCGGCGAACGTCCGCGGACCTGGGAGTCGCGCTCGACGGGGATGCGGATCGAGCCATTTTTGCCGATGAACACGGCGAAGTAGTGGACGGCGACCAGATCATGGGTCTTATCGCTCATGACATGATCAAGAGGGGAGAACTCAGAAACAACACGCTGGTTGCCACGGTGATGAGCAATATCGGCCTGGAGACGGCCATGAAGGAGATGGGCGGGGCCCTCGTTCGGACGCCGGTGGGCGACCGCTACGTTGTCGAGAAGATGGTGTCCGGCGGATACAATTTCGGCGGAGAACAGTCCGGTCATATGATCTTTCTGGATCGCAACTCCTCGGGCGACGGAATCCTTTCGGCGCTCCAGGTGCTCAAAGTAATGCGGGACACCGGTAAGCCGTTGTCCGAGTTGGCCGAGATAGTCAAGAAGCGCCCACAGGTGCTGAAGAATGTTGAAGTCTGCTCCAGGAAGAACCTTGACGAAGTTCCTGAAGTACACGCGGTGATCCGCGACGGTCGAGTTCGGTTGGGCAATACGGGGCGGCTTCTGGTCCGTTATTCCGGTACGCAGATGATGTGCCGGGTAATGGCGGAAGGCGACGACCAGGATGACGTGAAACAAGTCGTCGAGATGGTGGCGGATGCAATCTCCAGAAATCTTTGACTTGAACGGACGAGCCGGGGATATCGCCCGACTGGTCCTCAATATTGAGATCGAGGGAATACGTTCCGTGATGGAGCGACTCGACGACAAGTTTGACGAATGCGTCCGGCTTCTCTACTCCCTGCGTGGTCGCATCATCATAACGGGCGTGGGGAAATCGGGGCTTGTCGGCCGCAAGATTGCCGCGACGATGACGAGTACGGGATCGCCGGCCATATTCGTTCACCCCGTGGAAGGGCTCCACGGCGACGTGGGGATCGTCGGTCGGGACGATGCATTGATTGCGATCTCGAACAGCGGAGAAACGCCGGAGATCACATCGTTGACGGCCACCATTAAACGGCGTGGAACCCTCGTGGCGGCCTTGACGGGAGGAACGTCTTCGACCCTGGCCCGGATGGCCGACCTGGTCCTCGATTGCCGGGTGGAGAGGGAAGCCTGCCCTCTCAACATGGCTCCCACGGCCAGCACGACCGCGGTGCTCTCTCTCGGGGATGCTCTGGCAATAGCCCTGATGGTGCGCAAAGGGTTCGGCCGGGAGGATTTCCTGAGGCATCATCCCGCGGGAAGTCTGGGCGAACGACTGAGTCTGAAAGTGCGCGACATGATGCTGGACGGTCAGGCGATTCCGAGAGTGTCATCGGATGCCGGCCTGAGCCGCGTGATCGCGAGCATCAACCGGCAAAATCTGGGATTCACCTTGGTGACGGCCGGCGACAGCCTGCTGGGCATCATTACGGACGGGGACCTGAGAAGGGCCTTGGAACGCGGCACGGACATCTACGGCTGCACGTCCGAAGATCTCATGACCCGAAATCCGCTTACTATTCGTGACGACCGAACCGCGGCGGAAGCTTTGGAGATTATGGAACACAAACTCATCACCGCGTTGGCCGTGGTGGATGCAGCGGACAGGCTTGTGGGAATCATTCACCTGCATGACCTACTCGGTCGAGGACAGGTCCGGATCGGCGTGTGAGAACGTGAGATGAGAGACCCCGGACTTGAATAGGGACACCATGAAGAAAACGTGAATCCGGGCAGGCGTTTCTTCAGCCTTACTTTTGGAGATGGGGGCATCGAGTACCGTTACGTTCCGGAACAGTACGTATTCAGATGCACGGAGGACAACGATGAAAATGAAGAAGGAAGATCTGGAGTACTTTCAGGGTATCCTCCAGAAGCACTTGGACGACCTGGTCAAGGGAGCGGGCAGGACGGTGGAAGAGATGACGGGATCCGAAGGGGGGGCCGTCTTCCCCGACCCTACCGATCGAGCGGCAATGGAATCGGACAGGAATTTCGAGCTCAGAATACGGGACCGAGAACGGAAGCTCATCAACAAGATAAAGAAAGCTCTCGAGAAAATCGAAGACGGCTCCTTCGGCTTTTGTGAAATTTGCGGTGAACCGATAGAATTCAAGAGGCTCGAGGCGCGTCCGGTCACGACGCATTGCATAGACTGCAAGACATCCGCGGAAGAAGAGGAGAAGATTCGGAAAGTCTAGCATGGGGCAACGGCCGGAGCCGAACGTTGTTCGGCAGGCTGAGGCGGAGTCTTCAAGAAAAGCAAGCTGCACGCATTTCATGATGTTGAAAAGAAATGCGATACGGGATATAATTATTTGGCGCAAGAAATGATAACTACAGAGCATTGGAAATGGGAATGGGGGAACCGTCCGGATACGGCATGCTCACATTCTCGAAGAAGACCAATCGGTTGCGGCGTTCCCGTCTGAGGTCGGTCACGCGAGGCGGTTCGCCGGGCCTCGTTTCGGTTGGATACCCCGATATGGGCAGCGACGGCAATCGGCTGATGCGACCCATCGGTTTCAGGTCTTCGGAATCCCTTTCCAACTGTTCGTCAGCAGGAGAAATAGGTGTGGAAGACATCAAGAAGTCAACCGGCTTGGTACCGTTGACAATTCCGCGGCTGAGCAAGACAAAAGTTACGCAAAAGGGACGGGTGCCGAGGATTTCCGGCGACACGGAGGATTACCTTACTCCTGCGGTCGAGGAAGAGACGGTTCCCGTTGCCGCTCCAAGGCAAAGGCGTTCGCCGGCGTCGGTCCCGACGGAAAAAACTTCATCGACTCGTGCACCGGGAAAGAAGCGTTCATCGACTCCGGCCGCGACGGACAGGTCCTCTGTCGTTTCCATCTTGTTGGAGAAGCGATTGGCGGATTCCCTTGCGCCAAAAGCACCGTCATCGGAGTCCGCGGGAGCAAAGGACTCGTCACCGGCGCAGGTGCCGGCGGAAGACCGGTCCTCCGTTTCCGCGCTCCTGGAAAGACGATTGGCGGCTTCGGTTCGGCGGGAAGAGCCTTCGCCTTCGCCTGCTTCGAGTCGAAACACCCCTCAATCACCGGCCGTCCGCAGAGGAAATCAACACAACGAACACACGGAGACGGTCAAGTCCGCTGCCTGCAGAGTCCGGGACGGATCTTCCACGGTCGAAGCCCGGCCCCCCGCGGTGCCTCGCGCTCCCATACTTCTCAAGGTCATCAGAAGACGGGGAGAACAAGCCCCCAAAGTTCTCGAAACTGTTGCAAGCGGAGTTCCCAAGGCAATGCTGAAGGGTGTAAAAGTTAACCCGGAAGAGGACTTTGAAGGTCCGTTCGACGAGTAATCCGATGCAGGGGTTGGCCGCACTTGTCTTGCCGTTGAGCTTTTTTCGTCGCTGAGCTCTTCGCAAAGACATTCCGCTGATCCGTCTGGTGAGAGTCCCGCGCGAACCGCAAGAAAACAATCGCTGCACCACGGATAGTTGACCGCATGCGTGGAACGAACGACGAGGGTCAGGGTATTCCACCGGCTGCTCGGTAACGGTCCTGTGAGATGTTCCCCAACAAGTCCCGGTGCCGTGCTCCTCAGAGACCGGAAACCCGCAGGGAAGGTCCCGATTCGCTCGTCGCGCGTCATCCGGGTCGGTACGAGCGGAGAGTCGTGATGAGTGTTCCTCGAATACCGGAGCCTGCTCGATTGATCGTCAGCATACTGGCCGTAGACGAGGCGCGGCTGGATCCTGTGCGACCCAAGCTGACGGAGCAACTCGGGCCTCTCGAGGAGGAGATCGGTCCGTTACCGTTCGATTTTACGTCGTATTACGATAAGGAAATGGGAACGGGCATAAAGCGCCGGCTATGGGTCTTTTCAAACCTCGTGGACGCCGCGGATCTGGTCGAAATCAAACTGTTCTCCAATGAATTGGAGCAGCAGTATTCCGAAGACGGTTGCAGGGCCTTCAATCTCGATCCGGGACTCATGACCTTGGGAAATTTCGTGCTGGCGACCGGCAAAAACAATGCCCACAGGATTTACCTGGGCAAGGGGATCTTCGGAGACTTGACGCTCATCTATCGGTCCGGGACGTACCGTCCACTGGAATGGACGTATCCGGATTACGCGGACACGCGACTGATCGACATTCTGAACGCCTTGAGAGAGAAGTACAAATGCAAGTTGACCCGGGAAGCCACGTAAACGGATCCGTGAAAAGCATGACCGGTTTCGGTCGAGGACGGCACTCGGCCGGCGATGTGGAGGTAACGAGCGAGATCAGGTCGGTGAATCACCGTTTCTTGGACATCTCATTGCGGATTCCCAAGATGTACGCGGGCTTTGAACCGAGGGTACGACGGTTAATTTCCGAGAAGATCCACCGAGGAAAAGTGGATGTGCTCGTGACGCGAGTAGGGGGTAAATCGGGGCTCATGGACGTGACCCTCGACACGGGTCTTGCGACAAGCTATTATGCATGCCTGTCTCGGATGAGAGAATCGTTGGGGCTGGAGGGCACGATAACGGTATCCGACATGCTGACGCTCAAAGAAATCGTGATTCCCGTTGAAAAGGAGGATGCGGTTGAAGAGGAATGGCCGATCATAGAGACGAGCCTGAACAATGCCCTTGATGCGATCGATCGGATGAGATCGGCAGAGGGGGCTGCTCTGTGGCGCAACATCGAAGAGATGCTGGCCGTAATCCGACAAACCGCTGGGGAAATAGCGCCGCTGGTGGGGCAAGTCACCGTTGCGGCCAAGGAACGATTGGAAAGGAGAGTGAGGGACTTGACCGGAGGAACCGGCCTCGACGAGGACAGGCTTCTTCAGGAAGTGGCTTTGATTGCCGATCGTTCGGACATTACCGAGGAACTCATCAGGCTGGAAAGCCACATCGGTCAGTTTCTTTCTTTCGGCGAGCAGGGCTCGCCCTTGGGCAGAAAACTCGATTTTCTCTTGCAAGAACTCAATAGAGAGGTTAATACCGTTGGGTCGAAGTCGGCCTCGACCGATATTGCCGGAAAAGTGGTAACCATCAAGGCGGAACTGGAAAAGATCCGCGAACAAACGCAGAACATCGAATGATAGAAAGACGTTTCAAATGGCACGTGTAACGGTTGAAGATTGTCTGGACAAGGTTGAGAATCGTTTCGCATTGGTGATCCTGGCCTCGAAGAGGACCAAGGAACTCAAGCGTGGAGCTCCCGTCATGGTCCATGACAGAGATAACAGGGAAGTGGTCATGGCATTGAGAGAAATATCAAGGGGGCACGTCACCGCGAGAGAACCGAGTCGGGAAATACCCGAGGAAGGACCTGAAGTCGTCATAGACTCGAAATCGTCTTGACCAGGAAGAAATCGTCCGAGCGTGGTCGGACCGTCATTTACGGCGTTCACCCCGTTGTTGAAACGTTGAAAGCGGGGAGAAGGCGGATTGACGAGGTTTACCTTGCGAGGGGAGCTGCAATCCCGCCGGTACTCAGGTCTCTGTCCGCGGATTCAACGCTTCCGCTCACTCACGTATCGGCCGACGATATGCGTTCCCTGACGGGATCACCGCATCACCAGGGAGTGGCCGCTCGGGTAGGGTCATTTCCCTATGTCGATTTCGAGAGCATTATCGAGGAACCGGCCCCGGGAAGGGGACCCATAATTCTTTTGGATGAGGTACAGGACCCGGTCAACGTGGGATCGATTCTCCGCAGCGCGGAATGTCTGGGTGCGCAAGGAGTCGTCCTCACCAAGGACCGTGCCGCACCCGTAACACCGGTGGCGGAAAAGGCTTCGGCGGGAGCGTCGGCTCATGTGCCGGTGGTGAGGGTGGTGAACCTTGTGCGAACCATCGGCCTGCTCAAAGAGACGGGATTCTGGGTGTACGCGGCGGATTCCAAAGGAGGGGACATCTGTTATTCCGTGGATCTGTCCGGCATGATCGCGTTGGTGCTCGGTTCCGAAGGCAAGGGATTGAGGCGCCTAGTGAGAGAAGAGTGCGATCTCGCCGTATCCATACCAATGGTGGGGTCGATCGAGTCATTGAGCGTATCCCAGTCCGCGTCGATCTTGCTGGCCGATTGCCTGCGTCGAAGAATGGAACTTCATCACGAGACGAAACAATCGGCGCCGAGCGACATCAGATGAGACTCTGCATAGACCCGACCCCATCGATTCCCCAGTTGAGCGAGGAATTGGAGATCGTCATCCTGATCGCCGAGGGGCTTCTTCCCGAAGTGTTCAGTGCGGAAGGGCTTCCCAAGCCCGACAGGCATCTTCTCCTCGGGCTGATGCAAACCGCTGCCCTGGCTATCGGCGAACGGGATAGCGAGTCCGTCTTCGTCATGAAAAACGGTACCGCGCGGCTGGAAAAGGCGGGAAAGTCGATCGACATGAGAGCACCCCTGGTCGTTGTGAAGACCACAGACGGACGATTCGGGGTTCTGGTCTCGGGAGAGCCCGCACCAGCGACTCGTTTGGCCCGTCACGCAGTTCGATGGTTTACCGGGACCGTCCGTCTGGACGTTCCGTAGCGCAAGAACACATGAGTACAGTCACGTGTTTCGTCAAGCGATCGGCAGCGTCCCGGCGTCTCTGCCAAGGCAGGCATAATTATCGTGAATTCGACACCGTCTCAGCCCCATGGAGCACGAAACCGGCGATGGAAATGCACATGGTGAACATTCCCCACTGGTCTTCGGCTGCGCCACGGATCAGAACGGTTTTTTTTCTCGCGGCAATGATTCCGGTTGCGGTAATAGTCTTCATAGTGTCGCTGCTTTTACTGGTGCCCGCGATTCCATGGATAGTCAGTACGATCGTGTATGGCGAACAGGCCGCAGCCCGGCCGAAACTGCCGTGGTATCAGAAGCGCTCGGAGTGATGTGTTGATACAGAGTCGATTCTACAACCTGAATGGGGAGAAATGGGAGGCGCGTTTCTTTCGCAAGGGCGAGTTTTTTCCCGACACGGAGGAAATCGCGGCTCCAAGGCAGGGGGTCTGGGCGAGATCCGAAAGGTCGGGTTGGGATCACTCAGTATTCGTGGGAACATCGTGGAGATTCGTCAACATGGATCTCGCGGTGCAGTACCTGCCGGACCGCGGTTGAATCCTCGACCGTAATCATCGCTGCCGCCGGGAAAAGCAAGCGATACCTGAAGCACGGTTCCCAAGCTTTGCAGCGAGAAATCCTCCGGACTCGCGAAGGCGTAGAAAGCGAGTATTAAGGCAGGGTTTCCCCGGCAAAGACATGGACATCTGCATGTCGGGCACGTGTGTAGGGGCACCCCCCTGTGGGTGCCCAGGGTAGGCGCGGGGGCCTACCCCTACCAAACCGGCACGGACGCCGGCGCTGCCAAATCACGAATAATTGCCGTGAATTCGACACCGTATTTGCGCCACACAGCACCAAGATGCCGAGCACTACGGAAGCGTCAGCACACCGGTGCCGACGTTCAAGCCGAAATCGTCCACCGTGATCGGTTTGTGCAGGGCAAGAGGTTCGGCGAAAGGATCTTCTCTTGCGAGCGCCTGCATCGTATTTTCCCCGTCTCCACGAATTCCGGGACCCCGTATGACGGATACGGTCTTCAGCCTGTGGTTGAGCTCGCCGATCTCAGGTGCGTCCTCCGACAGCACGGACCAAGACTTGAATACCGTGTCGTCGGTTCCGCCGTCTTTGAACAGGATGCGGACTCTCTCGATCTCGCCGTAATGCGACAACCACAGGAAGACTCTTTCAATTCTTTCCATGCGGTTCTCCTTTGAAGGATCGATTTCCACCATTCTGGAATCATGATTCCGCACGGTCTGCACAATGGCAAGATCTCGGAGGCCGCCGTTCCCCAGGCTGTCGATCAGGATCATCAACGGGTCCGCGAACCTGGTCATATCGCGGTGCCCGCGTACGCTGAATATCTCCTCATCGGTGTCGTCGTGAACGATCTTGATGAATCGACCGTCTGAGAGGACCTCCACATTGACATCCCCCTTCAACGTAAGCCATGTCTTGGAAAGCTTCTGGAAGACCAGACGGCCGTCGACCTTCAGTTCTTTTTCGAAGATGGGAGACGAGCGCGTCTTGACAAATTGCACGGTGAACTGTCTCACAAGGTACGCTTTTCGCTCCATCTCCTCCATGACGGTCTCCAAGTCGCTCTGCTTAAATGGAGCGGATGAAGAACAGGCTAGAACAACCGTCAGGCTGAAGATGACGAGGAACACGTCTCTCAATTTCTTGATGAGCAAGAAACCCATGACATTCGCTGCGCTTCCGGATTTTATTGACCGGGTCTCGGCCGAGTCCGCTGAGGCTGCCGTACCAATGTGACGTCAAGATAGCGCAATTGACAAGTCTTGCGGCCCCTTTATAGAGAAGTCTCGCTCCATGCGGGCGATCCCGACCGCATCGTCCGCACCTCTCGCGCGGCATCGCCGCACCAATTAGACCTCCCGCGCCGCTCACGGCCCATAACTATTACCATGTCTTCGCACCGGCGAACAAGCCACTTTAGCATTCGAGGCCACACAAATCAACTTGGGCCGGTCCAAAGACTTCAGGCGTACGAACTGTCCCATCCTTTCTGATGAGAGGCTCCCGGTGGGGGAAAAGTTCCGAACAATTTCCGAGCGGCGACTTCGTCGGCCTCTATTTCGCCGTGAGCCTCAGAAATGACTTGAACCTTTCAGGCCGTGTGCGCATCTTTTTATTGAGATCCTTCGAGCAGGGATGAGCCGCGGTGACGACGCGGTGTGCAGACATCCGGTGTGATGCGTGTAAGCAAGACAAAAGCAACAAGAGGTGGCTCATGTGGGAATACAGCGAAAAACTCAAGGACCATTTCTTTCATCCCCGCAATGTCGGGGAAATCAAGGACTACGACGCGGTCGGGGAAGTGGGGTCGTTGGCTTGCGGAGACGCGCTCAAGCTCTTTCTCAAGATCGATCCCGAATCCGATAAGATAGTCGACGCCAGATTTCAGACATTCGGATGTGGAAGTGCGATTGCGTCGAGCAGTGCGCTGACCGAAATGATCAAAGGGAAAACCGTTGACGAAGCCTTGAAGATCACCAACCAGGATATTGCCGAGTTTCTGGGAGGACTGCCTGAGGAAAAGATGCACTGCTCCGTCATGGGCCGCGACGCGTTCCATGCCGCGGTCGCATGTTACCGAGACGAGCCGACTCCAAGAGAACAGTTGGAGGGGAACTTGGTGTGTGAATGCTTTGGCGTCACCGACGAGCAGATCAAGAAAGAGGTGAGGGAGAACAATCTTACCACGGTCGAGCAGGTTACTCATTACACGAAGGCGGGCGGAGGTTGCGGCCTGTGTCACGAAAAGATCGAGGAACTCATTGCCCAAGTCCGAGGGGAACACGGGAAGGAAGGAGCCGAGGTACGCAAACCGGTCAAGGCGATGACCAATATTCAGAAGATAGCGAAGATCCAGGAAGTCGTGGAGGCCGAGATCAGACCATTGCTTCAGCGGGATGGAGGGGATGTGGAACTTGTGGATGTGGACGGGAACACGGTGTCGGTTGCCTTGCGGGGCATGTGCACGTCCTGTCCAAGCTCTCAACTGACGAAATCGGGTATTGAGTCTAAGCTGAGGGAATTGGTGCATCCCGACCTGATCGTTGAGGAGGTGGCCGGATGAAAACCGTTTACCTCGACAACAATGCGACCACGATGGTGGCTCCCGAAGTCTTTGACGCGATGGCACCGTTCTTTTCGGAGCGGTACGGCAATCCGTCAAGTATGCACTCCTTCGGCGGAAACGTGGCCCGCGACGTGGCCAGGGCGCGAGAGCACGTTGCAGCGCTGCTGGGGGCCGCTCCTCAGGAGATCGTCTTCACGTCGGGAGGTACGGAATCCGACTCGACGGCAATTCTCAGTGCGTTGGCAACCATGCCTCACCGGAAGGAGATCGTCGCCACTCGGGTTGAACATCCCGCAATATTGAATCTTTGCAAACACCTGGCACGTTTCAAGGGCTACACTGTCCGTTGGCTTTCCGTGGACAAGGACGGGATGCTGGACATGGACGAAGTGCGATCCAAGATCACGGACCAAACCGCGGTGGTCTCCGTCATGTGGGCGAACAACGAAACCGGCGTGATATTCCCGATTCAGCGGATTGCGGAGGCGGCCGCGGAACACGGCGCACTCATGCACACCGATGCGGTTCAGGCGGTGGGCAAGATCCCCATGGATTTGGCATCGACGGACGTGAGCCTCCTCGCACTGTCCGGTCACAAGTTCCACGGGCCAAAAGGCATCGGAGCACTCTATGTGAGGAAGGGCACGAGGTTTTCCCCTTTCGTCATCGGCGGACACCAGGAGGCGGACCGTCGTGGAGGTACCACGAACGTACCGGGAGTGGTCGGTATTGGCGAGGCGGCACGGTTGGCCCTGGCCGCGATCCATGATGAATACCAACGCGTTGGGGCCATGAGGGACCGACTGCAGGAAGGCCTCCTGCAGACAATTCCTTCCGCACGGGTGAACGGTAAGATTGGTTCCAGACTTCCCAATACTCTTAATATCGCGTTCGAGTTCGTCGAAGGCGAAGCGATCCTGATGAGGATGGACGACAAGGGGATCTGTGCATCCTCGGGATCGGCGTGCACGTCCGGCTCCCTGGAGCCCTCCCATGTCCTGCGTGCAATGGGCGTCCCTTTTACCGCGGTGCATGGATCGATACGCTTTTCCTTGTCCAGGTACACGACGGACGACGAGATTTCGTACGTGATCGCAGAACTTCCCGGAATTATAGAATTTCTCAGAGAACTTTCGCCGTTCGGCAAAGAGTTTCTCGACGCGGCTTGCAGGGTGCAATAGTCGTTACGGATCGGAATGGCCGCCGGGAAGGGAAAATGAGGCCTGAAGAGGACTCGTCCCATGGGCGTATTGGGTTATACTCAACGCCGCCCGGGCGAGGGGGGTGCGGGACGTAGATCCGGCGATCGTGGTCACACCGACCGAATGCGATGTCAGTAGGAAGTCTGTCTCAGTTTCATTGTGAAGAATCGGCACAGATTGATGCCTATTTGAGGATAGACCCTCATTATCTCCTGGAATTGATGGTGGCGCAGCACGTAGGCTACGGTCTCCTCCGCTGCGACACACGTGGCATTTGGCGCCAATCGGGTGAAGAGGCTCAGTTCGCCCAGAAACGATCCGCTCCCTATGGTCACTTTCTCCTTCTGAGTTTCAGTGCCGAATCCCGTGAAGATAGTCACCTTGCCGGTCACAACGAGATAGATCGACGAGTTTTCCTCGCCTTCACGAATCATAACGTCTCCGGGCTTGAAGGTCTCAACGTTCACTACCGACGCGATGGCGTGGAGTTCACGGATTCCCATCCCGTCAAAGATGCCGAAGTCCTTCAATGTGTTGATCCTTGAGATAACATCGGGCATGTCAACTACCTCGTTCATGGTCCGCTTCATGGCGTAATCGGCAAGCTCCCGCACATAGCCGAACTCATCGTTCAATAAGGTCTCGATAATAGGAACATAGGTATTCCCATCCCGGATCTCCGCCATGACAAACAGAGCAAGCATTCGCGCAACGGGGTCTTGGGAACCCGCCAGGTACGTCAGTACTCGTTCGTCCGTTTCCTTGCGGATCAAGGGAAAGACCGACTTGCCTTTCTCGATCTTCTCATTGAGCGGAACGTCCTCGATGAGAGGAATCAGATAAGGCGACATCTCTTTGGATATGGAATTCTCCACGAGTTCGATCGCGATGGAGGCCGTTTCGGACTTCAAGGCCAGGTACATGAGTCTCATGTCGGCCACCGAGACCCACAGGGCATAGAAGATGAGACTCAGCGTCTCCTCGTTGAGTTCCTTGAGATGTTGTTTGAGCAACTTCACACTTTCGGTGGGTTCCATGGCATCCAGACGCCGAATCGCCACCAGGTTGGCGTAGGCCTGCTCCAATTCCTTGCCGAGAAACGGTATCATCTCGAATTCCTTGAGACCGGCAAGCCTGATGACTTCGAGAATCCCCTGTTTGGTCCTCGGGCGAGCCTCAACCAGCGACGCCTCCAAAAATGGAAGGATCTTCTCCTGATACCCCATCAAGGCTTCCATGGCCGCCTCTCGGACATCACCGTCCGTATCTTCGAGGCACCTGACCAACTTGGCCACAGCCCGAATGTCCTTATTGGCGATGAACGCTGCAGCTGCTTCGGCCCGGGTTGACGGGTTGGGGTCATCGAGCAGTTTCAGGGCCACTTCAGGCTCCATCTCCGGCAGCATTCTGGCCGCGGCGGGCGCCCTTTCCTCTTTTCTGTCCTCCACGGAAACAGGCCCCAATTCCATGGCCGCGCCGCCGCTGTCGAATGTCCGAACGGATTCAACCTGGTCGAAGTCTATCTGTTTCTCGACGATCACCTGTTTGAGGATTCGCTTGTAGTGTTTCCTGAAGATCAGGGTCTCTATCACCCAATATACGGCGACCGCAAAAGCGATGACGGAGAAATACTGGGCGCTCAAAACGGGTTTGAGGACGATCATCAGTATGGAACCGGTCAACATGCCTATCTTGAGCACGGTCCCGCGGACGAACGTTCGACTCCACACCGCCAGGTCCGCCGGAATTACGTTGAAGAGCACCTTGTTCACGGGTCCGGCGATGGCACGCTGGATAAGGATCACCGTGAATTGGCCGTAACACGCGACATAGATGTTGAAGAAGGCGGTCAAGGAAGCGAAAATCAGGGAGAAATTAATTGGATGTACGAGTGAGGAATTGGTGAGTCCGATCGACTGATACATCCTTCCCACAAAAAACAGGAGCACAAAGGTGGTAAGCGTGGTTATGCCTCGGAATATACTCAAGAAGGATATGAGAGACTGTTCCGAGGTGAAGGTGTTGTTGGCTATTATGCTGAATTGATAGAAGAATATGGGCAAAAGCAAGTTCGGCGCGATGCCGGTGATAATCAAGTATCGAATGATGGGATACTTTGCCATGAGTCCCGGGACTTCGGTCAGCTTCCTGGACGCGGATTTCGCAGTGGCGGCCTTCGGTACCGCGTGTCCGACTACTTGCGCTCCGGTCTTGGCAAGATACAGTGCGGTCACAAGGCATACGACTCCGAACAGAATCAGCGTCGGGTCTTCTCCGATAAGAAGCGTGATCGGCTTGGTCGCGAAGCTTCCCAGGGTCGTTCCCAGCACCTGACTGGATGTGACCATGGGGAAGATCCGTTTTCCCTGACGAGTATCGAACAAGTCGCCGGCGATATTCCACAAATAGACAAGCAGGACGGAATCCAGCAGGTAGAGAAGTTGATACAAAATAGGGTAGGCAATTGAGATGTCTGCAGTGACCATGAAGAACAGAATGATGACCGATGCGGCATACACCATGAGAAAACCGGAGAGAAGAACATGATCGACGAATCGTCGTCCAAGTCTCTCCGCGACGGCGAAGACGACGAAGGTCATCAGGGCGTTGATGACGAGCATCCAAGGGATATACTGGGGACCATAACGTTTGAGGAATGCGGCGTCGACGTAAGTACGAAAGATCGCGGTGACGAAGAAGATCACGAAGAAAATCGACGCCAGCCAGAGGAACCGGGAGGACTCGTGCACATAGATTTTGAGATACTTCTCAAGGAATCGTTTCATGGTTCGTGTCTCAGCGCGAAACGTAGGTCCCAAGGGATGCCGGATTATAGTACATCGAAGATCAAGCTTCAAGGCGCAAATGAGCCCGCTTTGCAGTTATCTTGTGCTGTTGATAAGTTTGGAACGCACGGATGCGGAAACGGCCGAGTCTTCAGGGACTTGAACGACCTTGCCGTCTTGTGTGGCGGTTATGACGTCTCTCCCCCAGACGTGAAGTGCATAGGCTTGGAATGTTTCCTTCTTCCGGTGCCTGTCCCATTGAGGCTCCACCGACACGATCACGTCCTTGTGCACTGTGAGACCGTGGTCGTCCCGATAGGGGCCTCGGACCGGCCCCACCGAATAGTACCGTCCGTGGGAGCTAAAGTACTCCTTCTGTGACACGACGGCGCTTCGCAATGCTTGTTCCGCGAGAGCCTGTTTCTCGGCCATTTTGGACACGAGGAAGTAATCGAAAGCCAAGTGAGTGAGAAAATAGGCCACGACCACGTTAATGCACAGGGTCATCAGCGCGGTCCTGAACAGTCCCTTCTTCCTGAGCTTTACCTTCTTGCCCACCAGGTAGATCCAGAACGCGTAAATGGTCGGTGAAAAAATGACTATGAAAAAGCAGAAGTAGATCAGGACGATTACTGCCGTGCCGATAATATAGTGCGCCATATGGGCCTCCCGCTCATTCCAATCGATACTCGACCGTTCGATTCCCCCCCTTTTTCTGCAGAACCTTCTCGGCCTCGGCAACGAGGAGCGGGGAAAGTTCCGTCATGGTGCAGACCAGTTCCAGATCTTGGAGAGTGAGAAACGTCAGCAACCTCAGGGCGAGTGAAATCGGCGCATATGGATTGCATACGATGGTCTTCTTCACCGAATAGCGAGATATCCATCTCGGGTGATTGTATATGACTTCAAGGACCTTGGGAGAGGTCGGCCGGGTGGAACCGATACGTACGACATCCCTTTCGGTGAGTCTCGGGTTGTTCAAGAGGTGTTCGATTACCCGATAGTCCTGATCTCTTGCAACTCGCTGAATGAGTTTGAAATCGGGTGATTTCGCAAGCGTCTTTCTCATTCCCAAAGGAATCTCTCTGAGCGAAATGTCCAGATACGGTTGATGAGGCCTTTCCCCGTCCGTTTCGTCGGGAAGGTCGACAAGGACTGCAAGTACTTCAAACTCCCCCCTTTTCTCTGCGACCTTCACCAACTCCGACATTTTGGATCGGCCGATAACCTCAAACAGAGCGTTTCGAAAGATCAATCCATTATAGAGCCGGACGGAATCCTGATGGCCGTCGAGTGCCTTGCGTCGTATGAGCCTAATGATGGAGACGGCCTCGTCCGGCCCCAGTTCGTTGAGACGAGCAGCAAGTGCATAGCCTCGCTGTTGCCGATCTTCGATACGAGAGAGGTGAGCAACGAGGTTGAAGTGCGAGAGTTCCGTCTGTGCGCTGCTTGTCACCGTTCCGTTCCGTACAGTATCAGAGTCGCCGTCATCCGGACATGAAAATTATATCAACAAAAAGCGGAGACGAGAAGACCGCAGTGATTCGCCCGCTCATCGCAATGACATTCCGCGTAAGGGTCGCGGCGCCCCCCGCGGTCAACGCATGACAAAGCAATGGCAAGCCGCCGGAGCCCGCCCCGAACTTCCGCCGGGGTCCGTTGGAGAGACGGTCTTCTCCACTCGCAAGGCTCTCACGGGAATGCATGAATGCAGTAGGAGTCTAAATCAGAGACGCATCGGCGTGCTTCGTCGTACTCGAGGAGGTCATTTCGAGAGGTACCCGTCCCGCTGCAGCATCATCCGGACCGTCTTGCCGTTCCCCTTGGGAACGCGCAGGGGGAATCCGGATGGGCTCCTCTTGTCGGGTTTGGGAAGAACCCCCGACGACGGATCGACTCCCGGGTTGATTTCCCATAAGGCCCGCGGATTGGTTCGGCACCATTTGGCAACCACGTGCAGCGGCAAGTCCTTCTCCAGTTTGAGCCGATCGAGGAAGTCGTATTGAAGCGGCGACATGGGGCGAATATCGACGCCATAGAATTGGCGATGGGTATCGATGATTTTCAATGCAACGAGACGCGGAACCAGAATCTCCGAGTAGGGCGGCATCACCATGTCCCAGTACGAAAAACCCGGCGCCTTCTTGGCAACCGCATCGATGGTGTCGGCTCCATCAACGAAGGCTGCAGCGACCAGTAACCAGTCCGCATTACTATATCTCTTTCTCAGTCCCTGCATGATCGTCGATGCGATTCTCGTGGACAGAACAGGGTCTCGCCGATCGTCCCAGTCATTGGTAGAGACCCACTGTCCCGCGGAGGGGCCGCTCTTCTGGTTCGCGGATCCGAGCGCCCACCAACCCACCCCTCCCGAACGCGTCGTTGCATTGGGAAGGAGACTGCTCACCAGTGCCGAAAGGTAAATCAGGTCTGCGGGGATTTTCTCATCGTGCAGGATCTTCTTCATCATGGGGCCGTACACGGCCATTCGATCGAACACCTGCATCGTTCCGGCTCGTCTGTCCATGAGCAAGTAGTTGATTTGGTCCACCACGCGCTCGGCAACATCTCTGCGGTCCAGAGGAATTGGTACGCCGGCGAATTTGAGTCCCTTTTCTTTGACTTGTGGCGGGAAAACGTAATGTGCCCGAGAATAGGATCCGGCGTTTTTTGAGCTCGGGAAACTCGATCCAATCCCCAGTAAGAGGATGGCGGCTCCCCCCAACATCGCCGCCGTCCACTTGAATCCTTTGTGCCCGGCAATTCGCGTTCCGATATCCATGAGAACTCAGGTTAGCTTATACAGGCGAGTCGTGCAAGCCCGTTTCCAATTGGACCGATCGTATCGTGCGAAGCCTTCGAGGCTCAACCGTGTTCATTTGTTCAGTTTTTCCTTCAATTCTTTGCCCGCCTTGAAGAAGGGGAGGTGCTTGCTCT
>JAVHLK010000259.1 GCA_031082285.1 Desulfomonilaceae bacterium | reverse complement strand
TCGGTGAACAGAGATCGTGGTGGGAACCTTTGACCCGATTAGAGGGGATTGAAACCTTCAGCGTAACCTGATATAGTCCAAAGGTTCCGCCGGTGGGAACCTTTGACCCGATTAGAGGGGATTGAAACACCGATGGGCCTCCCTGTATCGGTGAACAGAGATCGTGGTGGGAACCTTTGACCCGATTAGAGGGGATTGAAACTTCGGTTGCGCCACTTGCGCTGTGAGTTCCGCTTCCTTTAGTGGGAACCTTTGACCCGATTAGAGGGGATTGAAACATAGGCACCAGCTGCAAAGGCCACCAATGACACTATCGGTGGGAACCTTTGACCCGATTAGAGGGGATTGAAACGTACCAGCGCGCGTGACGCTGGATTGATCGGGCCAGTGTGGGAACCTTTGACCCGATTAGAGGGGATTGAAACGACGGGGCACCCTTCACAACTTGAACTTCCGCATGTCACGGTGGGAACCTTTGACCCGATTAGAGGGGATTGAAACTCATTCCACACCTGCATACTGCCGATGTAATGCACACAGTGGGAACCTTTGACCCGATTAGAGGGGATTGAAACTTGAAAGTGAAGTCCCTACGAGAAAGATCTTCTTCAGGTGTGGGAACCTTTGACCCGATTAGAGGGGATTGAAACTCCAGGGCTGTGCCCTTCGGCATCCACTGTGGCTGCCTGTGGGAACCTTTGACCCGATTAGAGGGGATTGAAACTGAAATCCCGACGTGCCAGATCCTCAGTTGGATCGCTCAGGGTGGGAACCTTTGACCCGATTAGAGGGGATTGAAACTCATCTCATCTAACTTTTCGACCTCCAAGTTGGCGTCGGTGGGAACCTTTGACCCGATTA
>JAVHLK010000258.1 GCA_031082285.1 Desulfomonilaceae bacterium | reverse complement strand
CCTTCTCCATAAGCGACTTGCTGGTCAGGAAGTTGGAGGTGTAGCCACCAGTGTACTCGTCCATAAGCTTCTGGAGACGGAACATGTACTGCTTCGGCAGGATGTAGTTGGGGTTAATTTCCGCAGTGGTGCCGTAGCCACCAAACTCTTCGAAACGCGCCATCGGGGCCACGATCTTCGCCTTGATCGCCTCGACGGTAGCGGGATCCACGTTCGGGAGTTCAGGGTTCTCAAGGGCGTACTTGCAAATCCACTTACCGGCGATGCGGCCTTCCGCGTGGGAGCCGGAGGAGAACTTGTGCGAGGAGGCGCCGGAGGCGTCACCCGCGGCAAACAGGCCCTTGACGGTGGTCATATTGGCATAGCCCCAGAAGTACTCGTCCGGAGCGATGTCAGGCGAACCACTGACCCAGGCGCCGGAGGCACCGGAGTGCGAACCGATGAAGTAAGGCTCAGCAGCAGCGATCTCGGAGGCCTTCTTCTCAGGCTCGATGTCGCAGGCCGCCCACAGGAGGGCCTGGGCAATCGTCATGTCGAGGAAGTCTTCCCAAGCTTCCGCTTCGAGATGCTTCATCTTCTTCTTGAAGGCCTTCTCGTCGCCTTCGTACTTCTTCGCGAGGTTCTGGATGGCTTCCGCGGTCTGCATGTAGATCGGGCCCTTACCGGCGGAGACGTCCATCATACCGAGCCAGTTACGCAGGTTGGCGGGGATCGGCTTCACAGCACCGAAGCGGCCCCACTTCGCCAGCTCGTCTCTGTTGGTGACCATGTACACTTCGCCATCAGCGTTCGTGGCGGTGGACTTGAAAAGCAGGAACCAGGCGCCGACCGGGCCGTAGGCATCCTTGAAGCGGACCGGGATGAAGC
>JAVHLK010000257.1 GCA_031082285.1 Desulfomonilaceae bacterium | reverse complement strand
CTTCGCGCCTGTTGCTACTATTATAGCGCCATGCTGTATATCCGTCGTCTTGTCACCCTGGGTGACGGTGGATTTGAAATTCCCAAAGGTGCCTTCCAGTGCCGTAAGCTTTGCCTCAACGTAGAGATGGATATTCGGGTTCTTCCTTACCCTCTCTATGGTGTCGCTCAGTTTTTTCTGCGGATCTTCGCCGCTGAGGGTGAATCGGATCTTCCTGAAGTTGCCTCCGAGCTCTTTGTCCTTTTCCACGAGATGGACCTCGAAGCCCTGTTCCGCAAGCTCGGCGGCGGCAGTCATCCCCGCAAGGCCTCCCCCGATGACAAGCGTTGCCTTGTTTATCTTGAGGGTCTTGCCGTAAAGAGGCTCAAGAAGGCGGGATTTCGCCACTGCCATCCTCACGAGATCCTTCGCTTTCATCGTGCCTGCCCGGGGGTTGGTCATGTGGACCCAGGAGCACTGGTCCCTGATGTTGGCCATCTCGAAGAGATAGGGATTCAGCCCGGCCTCGCGGACGGAGCTCCGGAAAAGAGGCTCATGGGTCCTCGGCGTGCACGAGGCGACAACGACCCTGTTCAGATTGTGTTCCTTGATGATGTCCTTGATGACATTCTGGCTGTCCTCAGAGCACGCATAGAGCATGTTCGTGGAAAAGACCACGTCGGGAAGATTCTTTGAGTATTCCACCACATCGGGGACGCTGAGGTACCCTGCGATGTTGGTGCCGCAGTGGCAGATGAAGACGCCGATCCTTGGCTCCTGGCCGGCCACGTCAATCTCGGGGGAGAGCTCCTTTTTACCGACAAGGGTGCCCCTTTCTTCGGCGATGAGCTTTCCCGCGAGAGAGGCCGCGCCTGACGCCTGCATAACCGTCTCCGGTATGTCCTTGGGGCCCTGAATCGAG
>JAVHLK010000256.1 GCA_031082285.1 Desulfomonilaceae bacterium | reverse complement strand
GATTCGATTTCTGTAAGAAGAGCCTGGTATTCTTTATTTGTTTTTATCTCGGAAGTCCGTGCCTTGAGTTTCCTGACCTTCTCCCCGGTCTCATCAAGTGCACGTTCCCTGTCGCGTTTCCTTTTTTCGAGAGATTCGAGTTTCTCCTTTCCTGCCCGGAGTAGTCTCTGAGAGTCATTAAGGGGTAGTTCTGCAGCCGCGATTCTCGTAGGGATATCGCCGATCAGATTGTTGAGGTCAATAATTTTAAGGTCAATCTGCTGAAGTTCTATCAGGTTTTTGAGTTGTTCATTCATAGTTATCATCTCACCAGTATGGTGGGCCCACCAGGACTCGAACCTGGGACTAACCGGTTGGTCCCAGGTTCGAGTCCTGGTGGGCCCAACCGGTTATGAGCCGGTAGCTCTACCAGCTGAGCTATGGGCCCTTCTTTTGTGAAGCATCGAGCGTTCAGGGCACAAAACATTCCGTGTTTCCAGATTCTGAGCAATTACTCAGAACTTTTACTATAGAATATTGATTTCTGTATGGTCAAGACTTTTCGATGAATTCTCTCAGCCATTTACTCCGTGAAGGGTGTTTCAGTTTCCTGATAGCCTTCACCTCGATTTGCCGTATTCTCTCACGGGTAACATCGAACTCAAGTCCTACTTCTTCGAGGGTGTGAGGGATGTCAATCCCGATGCCGAAGCGTTTTCTGATGATCTTTTCTTCTTTCGAAGGAAGCGAACAGAGTATCTGGTCAATTCTTTTCCTCATATCATCCTGGATCGCATAGTCGAGAGGTGAAGGCATTGCTTTATCTTCGATGAAATCACGCAGGTGCGTATCTTCTTCACCAATCGGGGTTTCGAGCGATATCGGTTCCTTTGAAATCTTAAGGATACTGCTCACCTTCTCAACAGG
>JAVHLK010000255.1 GCA_031082285.1 Desulfomonilaceae bacterium | reverse complement strand
GTTTTAATATCTGTTCGATGATCTGTTCGTCCCCGCTCGTGACAATAGTCATCACAGATATCTGGGGATCTATAGTCTCACCGACCGAGAGGCTTTCGATATTATAGCCCCTCCCGCTGAAGAGGCCTGAAATTCTTGAAAGCACCCCGAATTTGTTTTCGACAAGCAGAGATATCGTATGCCGCATCTATTTCACCGCCTTGAGTTTCTTTTCGGTCGTTTCTTTCTTTTCCTCAAACATCATCTGGTCTATCGCAGCCCCGGCAGGAACCATCGGGAAGACCTTTTCTTTCCAGTCCACGACAAAATCCATGAATACCGTCCGCTTTATTTTAAATGCTTCCCGCAATACCGGCTCTACTTCGCTCGGCTTTGTAGCCCTCAATCCAACAGCGCCGTATGCCTCGGCTATCTTCACAAAGTCAGGCACTGTCTCATCGAGTTTCGTATGGGAATACCGTTCACTGAAAAACAGTTCCTGCCACTGTCTCACCATGCCGAGGTATCTGTTATTCAGGATCGCCACTTTTACGGGCAACTTATTGATCACCGCGGTGGCCAGCTCCTGAATATTCATCTGGATGCTGCCGTCACCGGCGATGTCGAACACCAGCTTATTGGGATGGGCCAACTGTGCGCCGATTGCCGCAGGGAACCCATACCCCATTGTGCCGAGTCCTCCTGAAGTCAGCCACATCCTCGGCTTGTCGAATTTATAGAATTGTGCAGACCACATCTGGTTCTGCCCGACCTCGGTCGAAATGATCGCATCGCCTTTCGTGAGTTCGTATATCTTTTCGACCACGAACTGCGGTTTGATTACTTCCTCGCTGTAGGTATACGTCAGGGGTCTTTCTTTCTTCCATCGAACGGTTTGCCCACAAAGGCCCGCGCTCCGGTTTTCAAGGCTTGCG
>JAVHLK010000254.1 GCA_031082285.1 Desulfomonilaceae bacterium | reverse complement strand
GTTGTCCGTAATTATATAGACTGGTTGATTTCCCTCCCCTGGTATGAAAAGAGCAGGGATCAGATAGATATTAACGAGGCAGAGAGGATCCTGGAAGAGGATCATTATGGTCTTAAGAAGCCGAAGGAAAGGATTATTGAATACCTGGCGGTCCAGAGTCTTGTCAAAAAGATGAAAGGGCCGATTCTCTGTCTGGTAGGCCCGCCCGGAGTAGGAAAGACTTCTCTGGCCAAGTCCATAGCGCGGGCTACCAGGCGAAACTTTATCCGCTTATCTCTGGGTGGAGTAAGGGATGAGGCGGAAATCCGCGGTCACCGGCGGACATATATCGGGGCTATGCCCGGGAAGATAATACAATCTTTGCGCAAGGCCAAAGTCAATAACCCGGTCTTCTGTCTGGATGAAGTGGACAAGATGAGCATGGATTTTCGCGGCGATCCTTCCGCTGCCCTCCTGGAGGTGCTTGATCCGGAACAAAATTATAGCTTTAATGACCATTATCTCGATATCGATTATGATTTATCGGAAATTCTCTTTATAACTACGGCTAATACTCTCCACGCTATTCCACCTCCCTTACAGGACAGGATGGAGGTTATTCAACTTTCCGGATATACGGAAGAAGAGAAATTAAATATTGCCAGAAAATTTTTAATCCCAAAGCAGATTCAGGCTAATGGTCTTCAGAAGGGTGACCTGGATATTACAGATAATGCTATTCTGGGGATCAGCCGCCGTTATACCCGGGAAGCCGGCGTCCGTAACTTAGAGAGGGAGATTTCCAGTATATGCCGTAAGGTGGCCAAGGAGATTGCCAAAAACAAAGAGGAGAGGCGAAAGGCAGTGGTTAATGCCCAGTCCCTGGAGAAATATCTTGGTGTTCCTCGTTACCGCTATGGCCTGGCTGAAGAGAAGGATG
>JAVHLK010000253.1 GCA_031082285.1 Desulfomonilaceae bacterium | reverse complement strand
ATTCCGAATTGTTTCCTGCACCGCGCGGTGCTTCACGGCATCATGACGAGTTTGAAACAGCTCCTCAGCGGCGCGGTTCATCCTCAGAACACGTTCGGTTGAGTCCACAACAATGACCGCTTCCACCATGCCCGTCAAGACTGCTTCCAGTTCGTTCCGCTGCTCTGTTACGGTACGGATTCGACTGTCCAACTGAGAGGCCATGGAGTTCATGGTCTGAGCAAGGGCTTGAAATTCCATGGAATACGGCGCGTCAAGCCTGTACGACAGATCGCCGGAAGCGAATCTGGCGGCGCCTCGTTGCATCTCTGCAATGGGTTTGTGGATTCGATGCGCAAGGTACAGGCTGAAGGCCGCTGCTGAAAGAACAATCACGAACGCAGCTGCAAGGAACTCCCGATAGAGCGGTACGAGTGAAGTCGTCAGTCTGGAGACGGGTTCCGCGATCCGTATGATTCCGGTAATCCGGCCTTCCTTCAGGATCGGAATCGCCAGATAGGTCAAGTCCGTGTTCACGGTGTAACTGTAGCGCGTGGAAGTCCCGACCCTTCCGCTGCTCGCTTCCTTAATTTCCGGCCGGAGGGCATGGTCGACCATTCGCGACGGGTCTTCATGAGAATCCGCAATGACCGTCCCTTTTGGCGACAGAAGCGTGATTCGAGACGACGTCTTGGGAGCCAGGTCTTTTACAAGCTTGTCGAGGCTCGGCGAGTACGAATCGGCCGGCATGTGGCCCACGATCTCTTCAACAAGATGCGCTTGAGCTCTCAACTCGGACAGGGCCCTCTCTCGGTTGTGTTCCGCCAGGACCCGGGATGCGTACCACGTCATCGCCGCCATGGAAGCAACGATGATGATAAGAAAGGACGGGTACAACTGCCACAGCAGTCTTTGCCTCTTTGCCATGCTATTCCCTGAATC
>JAVHLK010000252.1 GCA_031082285.1 Desulfomonilaceae bacterium | reverse complement strand
AGAAGGAAGTTGAAAAGATACTCGAGCGGTTGTCGGGGCCGAACAAGCTGGCCTTGCAGACCAATGAGTATGTATTGCCGTCCAAGGACAAGTCGGGGTTGTTCCGGGGACAGATAACAGAGTTGAACGAAAAGGAATGGCACAACCGGCTTATCTATGGCGACAATCTGCTGGTGATGCAGGCGCTTCTTGCCGGGGACCCGGCTACGGGACTTCCTTCCATGCGTGGGAAGATTGACCTTATTTATATAGACCCGCCCTTTGACAGCAAGGCGGATTACCGCACAAAAATCACCTTACCGTCTGTTTCGAAAATCTCCCCTAACCCCTCTTTTCCAAAGAGGGGAACCGAAGATGCTACCCCCCCCTTAGCAAATGGGCACACAACACAACTCCCCCCTTTAGCAAAGGGGGGCAGGGGGGATTTGTCTGTTACCATCGAGCAGAAACCCACAGTCCTTGAGCAGTTTGCCTATTCCGACACATGGAAGGACGGGACCGTCAGCTATCTGCAAATGATCTATCCGCGCCTTGTCCTGATGCGGGAGCTTCTGAGCGACCAAGGGTCCATATATGTGCATCTTGACTGGCATGTGGGGCATTATGTGAAGGTGCTGATGGATGAGGTGTTTGGGAAAGACAATTTTAGAAATGAAGTCGTATGGAAAAGGTCAACAGCACACTCCGACTCAGGTACCTTTGGCACGGTCCATGATGTTATTCTTTTTTATACTAAGACGAATTCAGATTGGATTTGGAATCAACAGTATTCGCCATATACTGAAGAGTATATCAATAATCAGTTTAGATACACTGATGAGAGTGGAAGGCGTTATCGGTCTGGAGATTTATCGGCAGCAGGATTAAGTGGCGGTGGATACGAATATGAATGGAAGGGGATTAAACGACTATGGCGTTGCCCG
>JAVHLK010000251.1 GCA_031082285.1 Desulfomonilaceae bacterium | reverse complement strand
AGGACGCGGCGTGCGCCTGGCGTAGTTATTAGATCTGCCACCAGTTTTGCGGTTATCGGCGTGCGCGGAGCCACTTTTCTGTCCTGGCGGCCGTAGCCATAGTAGGGGATGACGGCAGTAATCCGCCTGGCCGAGGCCCGGCGCAGGGCGTCGATCATAATAAGCAATTCCATTAGATTTTGGTTTACAGGAGGGCAGGTGGGTTGAATCACGAATACATCGCTGCCGCGTACATTTTCTCCTATTTCGACCATGGTTTCGCCATCACTGAAAGTGCGGACAACGGCCTTACCCAATTCCATACCCAGATAGCGACATATAGCATGTGCCAGGGGTAGATTGGAGTTGCCGGAGAATATCTTGAGTCTGTTGATCATCTTCTGCACCTAATATCCGTTGACCGTTAACCGTTTACCGTTGACCGAGAAGAATTTGCTCTTGCGGTGAACGGTGAACGGTCAACAGTGAACAGTGAACGTTAATTGGCTGGGGTGGGAGGATTCGAACCTCCGAATGCGGGTTCCAAAGACCCGTGTCTTACCGCTTGACGACACCCCAACTGTTATAATGATCTTACGAGGTAAACTGTCCAGTCTGAATTGGACCTTAGCCTTTCATAGGCTAGCCGGGCTTTTTCTTCCTCCTTAAAAAGCCCGAATACTGTGGGGCCGCTTCCTGTCATCAATGTCCCCTCAGCCCCATAGGAAAGCAGAGATTTCTTCATAATATGAATAACCGGATACTCTGAGGCAGTAACCTCTTCTAAGTCGTTATGTAGAAATTGTTCTATATTGATAATGTCTTCGGGCGAGAAGATAAAAAGATTTTCTCCGGTTGTCAACTTTAAATTTTTATAAGCCCATTTAGTACTAACAGGAAAACAAGGACTTATAAGCACAAACCATAGCGGAGGAGATGAGTAAATAGGCTCC
>JAVHLK010000250.1 GCA_031082285.1 Desulfomonilaceae bacterium | reverse complement strand
CGAGTGGAGGAACTGGACGTCCGAACTCTTGGCCGGCGCCGGGGAACTGTCACGGACGGGGCGGGACGGTGATACCGGCCTGATCCCCGGATCGGTGCGCCGTCTGGTTGCCTCTGAAGACTGGGAAGGGGCGCTTCTCGGTTTAGCCGGCTACCTGAAAGGGATTCCCGAACAGGTCGCCCGGTTTACCAAGGACCAGGAAGGGCTGCGCCAGCTAGCGGAAGTGGCTCATCAGCAGGAGCAGGCTGTGTTGCGTGCCCGCCGCCTGATGCAGTCCATCGCCTCACTGTGAGAACAACCCAACCGACTACGGAGGGGTCTGGGTTTGCCGCCCAGCGACTTGCGGAGCAAGGGGGTAAATCCCAGACTCGTCTCAAGAACACGACCTTTATTAGCCTGCTGATTCTGCGGTAAAGATACGTCTTAGTGCTTACCGTCTGTTGACTACCGGGTGGTTTTTTGCTACCATTAGTGTTGCTTGGAGCGTAGTGTTTCAGGTTTAGACGTGCCGACGTAGCTCAATTGGCAGAGCAGCTGATTTGTAATCAGCAGGTTGCGGGTTCGAGTCCCATCGTCGGCTCCACTATAAGATAAAATCTGCCATCAATATAGTTCTTGCTTTCGAGTATCCAAGTGTGATACAATACTCCTGTTGACTAACGCGGGGTGGAGCAGCGGTAGCTCGTCGGGCTCATAACCCGAAGGTCGCAGGTTCAAATCCTGCCCCCGCAACCAAATATGAACTTTCCCAGGCCCATATAGCTCAGTCGGCAGAGCGTATCCTTGGTAAGGATAAGGTCGGCGGTTCGATCCCGCCTATGGGCTCCATTATATGCGGCGGTGTAGCTCAGATGGTAGAGCAAGCGGTTCATACCCGCTGCGTCGGGGGTTCAAGTCCCTCCACCGCTACCATGGCAACCAGACCGGTCAAG
>JAVHLK010000024.1:17331-59566 GCA_031082285.1 Desulfomonilaceae bacterium | reverse complement strand
GGAACGCCTGTCCACCGGGCTCTGCCCGGTCTTCGGCCCGAAGCTCGCGCGGACTTTCATCTTGGGTTGTCACCATCGGTCTTGGCGGTTCGCCGCATCGAGTCCAATCCCGGAATCCCTTCAACGGGCGATTGTTTTCCAAAGCCATGTCAGTCTCGTATTCGCGTGAACATACATTTCCCCTCGACATGTCGGTAAATCTCTTCAAAATCAACCGCATAGTTGAAATCGTCCATTTCCGTCCGTCGTTGTCCCTTGATATCAATATTATGGATGATGAGCAGCTCTTCTTCGAGATTCGATGCCTGAAGCAGCTTCATGCCGGACGGGGCCCACAGACCCGAACCTCCCCAGAACCTGGCCCCGGTCACGCCGTGAGTGCCTACCGCATTGCATGCTATGGTCCATATCTGGTTGACGGCCGACCTCGACTGCATCACCATGTCCCAGAGGTCTCCGTAATAGGTGTCCGTTCCCACGTTCATCCCCGCATAATCGCGCCGGGCCGAACTTCTCCACGAAGCGATCTGGATTACGGCATCGACCTTGTCGATCTTTGCGTACTCTTGAATCAGCTCTGAAAACAGGTAGTCGTAGCACGTCGTGAAGCCGAATCGGCCCCATCTGGTTTCTATAACGAGCCTATCGTCACGCCCCGTTTCCGTGTACGTCTTTTCAATACCGGGGAGGAAGATCTTGTTGTAGATTTCCGGCTCAATCATATGATCGTGGGTCCGGCTTATCACAAACGTGGAATTGAAATACTTGTCATTCCGGCCCGTTCTGATATTGTTGAGAATTATGGTGGCCAATTGGTCGTCCAGCATCGGCTTCACGCAATCCTCTATCCAATCGAGGTGATTCTCGATGACTCCCGTGTCCATGTACCTGCGGCACTGCGTCTTGTCTTCCCAGAAGTAGCCCGTAAGGCAGAATTCCGGGAAGACGGCCACGTTCACTTTTCTTTGTTTGAATATGTCCAAAACGCGGAGAATCTTCTCTTTGTTCTCCTCTATACCCGGAACGATTGCATGAATGTTGGCAATTCCGATGGAAAGATACTCATCACTGTCCGAGAAGAACCTCTCGAAGACGTGGAATTCATTGACGGTCTTTTCATCCTTCGCGACGTCGTTCAGCGTTCGCACGCGGTTCTGATAAGAAGCCGTGGACCTTGTATTGCCTGAGGGATCGCGTTCGTGACTTCTCTCCTTGGTCATTTCCTTCCTCCAAATATTTCGGCACGATGCCCGAGATTCACCCTGCATCCCCGTTCCCGAGAAGGACTCCATTGACCGGAAAAGATCTATTCCGAGTCTGTTTGGTGGAATCCCGGATACACCTTCCGCGCGCACTCGGGGCACATGCCGCGGGATAACTCGGCCTCGGAAAGGTCCAAGATACAGGCTTCGATCCGCCGCCGGCAACCCCTGTCGTCACGTATTTTCTTGCAGAAAGCGCAAATCGGCAGAAAGCACCCGAGTCTCTTGACCCGTCCCAGCGCCTTCTGCAATTGGTGAACCCCACAATGTTTCCCACGATGTTCGAGACAGCGGCCCGGATCTTGGCGTCTTTACATTCTCACCGTTCGAACGCATGTTCCGGCAAGCCGCCGCATCTTGCCGGCTATCCCCGCACCGACCGTATCACGCTCGACAGGCATGCCGAAACGCCGTCTGCTTTGGCAGCAGACAGCCTATAGTCAAGCAAGAGGTTGTACGTTCAACAGCGATGAGGCATTCCACTCATCACCGTCGGCGCGGTGGACCCAAAGCGTATCTCGGACAGTCAGACGCAATTATCAACAATTACGCATGATGTACTCGGAACTCCAGGGCAAGAATGGTTCCGTCGGGGCGAGAAGCCGGAGGACAGGGTGCCGATTCCGTGTTGAAACGGCACGGCCGTGCGATCGTCTTCGAGGTGGGCCTGCAGGTCGTCGTACTGCCTGAGACGGCCGGCGAAGCTTTCCACGGCGTATCGAAGTGATTTGGACTTGGTAGATAAGGCATGCCCTGGTCAGGACATGCGAACACAGCGACCTGCGTGAAGGCCGCGATGATCGTGGCAATTCCCGCACGTGCGTAGACATCGTGAGAGCACCGAACGGACTCACTTGCGAGGAGATTTGTAAATCGCTTCACGCTCACAAACGGACGATTTGCCGCGTTTTTGAGCAGTTGCAATCCGCCGGCTTTCCCGTAGTCTGGAGACCGGACGAGGTGAATGGTCCTGGTTCGTGGCATATTGGGCCAATCGGGATTACGACGAAAGAGGAGAGGTTCTCTCGGGAGAATGAACCGCCTACGACACGGGTAGCACGATGACTCTCCCGTCGCCACAACCACGTCCGGATCCGACGCTCTTTCGTGGAGCGATGGGACTACACTGTGGTATCTTAAGCCTGAGAGCGTTCATAAAGAACGATTGTTTTTTTGTTGACAAGTTTCCCACCGCGGCTTAAACTTAGGTTGTCTAGGAGAGACGTTTGACTCACGCGGGACGATTGCCCCGCCCTAGACGCTTAACAGATCGAAGGATAAGCGCGACGGAAACCGTCGCGCTTTCTTTTTGACACGGACGTCTCGTGTATCTTTGCTACCTCGATGAATCTGGAACAACTGACCACACCGGCAATACCGACCACTTTGTGTTGCTGGGAGTGGCCTTTCCCGATTTCCAGTGGAAGGCCGTGAATTCCAGTCTCAGCCTAATCAAGTCGCGCTATGGGCTTGACGATACCGAGATTCACACGGGATGGCTTGCCCGCAGATATCAGGCACAACAAGGTTTGACCGCTTCCAATAGATCGGATCTCCGGCGCCAAACCGATGAGGAATGGAAGAAGATTCTTGTCGGCACCCACACTGGTGCAACGAAGAAGAAATATGGGGAGGAAAAGAAAAGATATGATAAATCCAAGCCATACTTTCACTTGGACTATTCCGAGAGAATACAGTTGCTGAGGGATTTGCTTGATACTTTGAATAATATGCAATTTGTGCGTATCTTTGCGGAATCCATTGACAAGACATCATGTCGTTCGATGCAACCCATGCAGATTTTTGAGCAAGCCTTTCTGCAAGTCGTAACAAGATTCGATGCATCTCTTGAAGCCATGGCAAAATTGCATGGATCGAAAGCTCACGGGATCTTGATTCAGGATAACAACAGCACGGTAGCAAGTAGGTTGACGAAGGCAATGACCCAGTACCATGATTTCGGAACGCGATATCGGAGCATTGAACATATAGTGGAACCCCCCGTGTTTGTGGACAGTAAGTTCACCAGCATGGTCCAGATAGCGGACGTTTGCGCGTACGCCTTTAGACGCTTTTTCGATCACGCCGAAACGGATCTGTTTGACCGGATCTACGGGAGAATTGACAGAAAAGGAACTATAGTTGTCGGGGCAAGACACTTCGTCCTCGGTAAAGGTTGCTCCTGCCGACTTTGCTGTGAGCATTGCATGCCCCAATAGACTAGTTCTCCTTTTCATCCAGAATCTTACGAACCGTTCGCAACAGATGCTTCGTGTCGAACGGTTTGCCCACAAAGGCCCGCGCTCCGGTTTTCAAGGCTTGCGTGGCGTGCAAGCTTGCCGAGTGGCCGCTGGCGATCAGGACCTTCACCGCCGGGTCCATTTCCAGGAGTTCTTCAAGGCATTTTTCACCGCCCATTCCGGGCATAATCAGGTCGAGGATCACCAGAGAGATGTCATCCTTTCTCGCGGCATAAATCTCAAGGGCCTCTTCCCCACCGGCCGCCTCCAGCACATCGTATCCCGATCTCGACAGGATCCTCTTGCCCAGGCTTCTGATCAATTCCTCATCGTCCACCAACAGAATGGTTTCAGTACCAAACGCAGGCATCTGCTGAGTCGTTGCGGTATCGGCCGTTTCAACGGTCTTCAGGACGGGGAAAAAAATTCGAAACGTGGTGCCGACATTCGGTTCGCTGTAGCAGACGACATGTCCGCCGTGTCCCTTCACAATGCCGTAGACCATCGCGAGCCCCAGGCCGGTTCCCTCCCCGACTTTCTTGGTCGTAAAGAACGGCTCGAAGATGTGTTCCATGACATCCCCGGTCATGCCATGACCGGTATCGGAAACCAGGAGCATGGCGTATTCGCCGGGTCTCCCATCGAAATGCGTTCTGCAGTATTCTTCGTCCAGGTGCTCGTTCCGCGTCTCTATGATGAGTCTGCCGCCGTTGGGCATGGCGTCCCGGGCATTCACCGCGAGGTTCAGGAGTATCTGCTCGATCTGGCCCGGGTCTGCATTGATGCTCTTCAGGTCATCGGCCAGGTTGACTTCCATCTTGATCATCTTGGGTATGGTACTGTAGAGGAGCCTTTCGGTCTGTTTCACTTCGTTGTTCAGGTTGACGGGGCGGGGGTGGATCTCGGTTCGCCTGCTGAAGGTAAGTATGCGCCTCACCAGTTCGGTTCCGCGGACCGCGGCCTGATGTATGGCCTCAGCTTCATAGTGACCGGGGGAGTCCTTGGGCATGGATAAGAGGAGGAGCTCGGAATATCCCTGGACAATGGTGAGCAGGTTGTTGAAGTCATGGGCGATTCCTCCGGCCAGAGTGCCGATGGATTCCATTTTCTGGCCCTGTTGAACCTGCTTCCGCAGCATGACCTCCGCGGTAACGTCACGTTTTACCGCAACATAATTGATGACCTTGCCGGACTTATCCGTGACCGGTGATATGGTCGCGTCTTCTTCGTATACCGTGCCGTCCTTTTTCTTGTTGATCAGACGACCCGACCATACGTGACCACGATGCAGGACGTCCCACATGTGCTTGTAGAAGGTTTCATCCTGTTTGCCGCTCTTGAGCAATCTCGGATTCCGGCCGAGCACTTCTTCCTTGCCGTAGCCCGTAATGAGTTCAAAAGCCGGGTTGACGTAGAGGATCCGTGCTTCGTCATCAGTGATCACTACCGTTTCGGCCGCCTGCTCGATTGCCGTGACGAGACGCAGACGTGCCTCCTCCTCTCGCTTGCGGCCCGAGATATCCGTGTACATGAGGACCGCGCCGACAACGGTTCCGTCCGAACCGTATCGAGGCGCTCCCGAGACCGCCAACGATATTTCCTTGTCTGTCAGGAAACGACAGGTGAATTCAAGATCCTCGATGGGCCGGCCCGCGAGCAACGCGCGAACATGATCGACAACGTGCGTCAGGTTACGCGATTCCAGTAACTCACACAGGTTTTTTCCTACGGCCGGCGATGGCTCGTCGTCAGGAACACCCAGGATCCTGTCGGAAGCCTTGTTTGCATACAATATAGTGCCGGCGGAATCCAGGTACAGTATGCCGAGCGGTGCCAGTTCAACGATGGTTCGGTTGAATTCTTCACTCTCCCGAAGCGCGTTCTCGGTCCGCTTTCGTTCGGATATGTCGGACCCGGAACTCAGCGTGCCCATGATTCCCCCCTGTTCATCGGTGAGGACGGTATTGTGCCACGCAATGAACCGTTCATCTCCGGAATTCGTAAGAACAGCATTCTCAAAGTAGCGCACCAATTCCCTCTCACCCGCCATCATACGCGAGAACACTTCCTTGACTCGATCACGCTCGCGCTCGGGAACGACCAGTTCGAACCAATTCCGACCCACAACCTCTTCTTGGTCGTATCCGAGAAGGTCCCTTCCTTTCCTGTTCATCATGGTCACTTCACCAGCCTGGTTGAGCGCCACGATGATTACTTCCACCACATCGAGATAATTCTGAGCCCTGTTCCGTTCCTTGGCCAACTCCTGCTCCGTCCGTTGGCGCCGATTGATTTCCCGCTCCAAACCTTGCCTTGCCTCAAGCTGCTCCGCGGCAAACGATTCCGACTTGAGCCTTGCCGCTTGGAGAGTCCGGATGTACCCCACGACGAGCCCGGTGAACATCAGTCCCGAAATCAGACCAAGCCACGGCAAAATCGTGTCTCTCTTGACGCTGAATTCGGGGGACGGCTTACATACGACGAACCATTCTCGCCTTCCCACATGGATCGTTCCCGCGTAGTGTGTACTTTCCATCAAGCCCGCTCGATCACGCACCGGTTCTTCAGGTACTCGCCCCGGCGTCGAGGAGTGAAAGTAAAGGAATCGTTCACCGGGGGGAGACGATTCGTCGAACAGGTACAGGTCGACCCCGGCGGAATCAGCGTGGGCAAGCGCGTGTTCGACGAAATCATCGATACGAAATACGGCCAAACAGAATCCCGTCAGGTGTTCCCATCGTGATTGCACGGTGTCGGTCAACGCGTCTTTCCGATAGGTCGGAACGCACGCGAGGAAACCGTATTGATCCGTCGTTTCCCCAACCGGTTTCAGTCGAGCCGTGGCCACGATCTCCCCCGTATCGCGAGAGAGCGTCAAACATTGCGCTCTCGCGGGATCGGAACTCGGATCGAAACCGAGCAGGGCCTCATTTCCTTCCCGGGGCTCCACATAATACATGGGGAAGTATTCGTTTTTCCGCGGGGACGCGACCAACTTTCCGGATGGATCTTTCACGGTGATCTCAAAGGTGGGGAGGCCCTCTTGACGAGCATTATCTACAAATGAATTGCGAGACAAGCGGTCCAAACGCGGAGCCCACACCAAGGCTTGTATTCCCTTTGGCCTGGTGAGCAGCCGGCCGACGAACCCTCGAAACTCGGCGCGGGTCACGTCTTCCGACGAATGGAATAGGGCTGCAATGGATTCCAGCTCCCCCTTTGAATCCTCCCAGCTCCCGGCAAGGAGTGAGATCGTGCGCTGCGAAGCCAGGTCGAATTCCTTGAGCATCTCATTGCGCTCACGCGACGAGAGCAGTTGAAACGCCGCAATAGCAGCGGCAATACCTATGCAGAGTACGACCAGGAGAGGAACGTATCGATATGAGGGCTGAGAGAGATGCGCGATGGTATTCCCGGAAGTACGATCGTTCATGGTTCGCGTTTCCTTCGTCCTCGAATTAGATCGTGAGATCGACGGCAGAGCAATGAAACGTACCACGTGTCGCCACAAATGTTCTGGGGTCATACCTCCTATTGATGGAGGGCCGCGGCAACGGCGTAGGATACCAACTTGCCGGAATGCATTTAAACCTGTACACTTGCCCCTGAATCGACGGTGACATTCGTAGGTCCATGGGAAAAAGCTTCCTGCAGTCATTATACTTAACCTTCAGTGAGGATGTCAAAGTCGCGTCTGAGCTCAAGGCGATGCCTTGACGGGCACAAACGCAAAAAGGCAGTGACGGAGGGGCACAATTTGTGCTATGGGGTCATTGCAGATAACCCCCGTCAAAGGGGAGTGACACGTGATTGCACGAAAAATCGTGACGACCGTCCTGAGAGCAGTACTCTATGACGGATTACGCCCCCTACCTCGATTGGCTCGATTCACAGTACGAACGGATGTGCGGTCTGTTAATGTCCTGGTGCGAAATCAATTCGGGGAGCGGGAACAGGGCCGGCCTTGAGACGATGTTGGCCTCGGTGAAAAAGGAGTTTCAGGGCCTCGCCGGAGATTCGGAAGAGCTTGAGTTGCGCCGGTACGAGCCCCTTACGTTGTTCGAGGACGCTTCGCCATCTCTGCCGGCCAGGGCCCTCCGGGTGCGGAAGCGTCCCTCGGCTCCCTTGAGGGTGCTTCTCTGTTGTCACATGGACACGGTCTATCCGCCGGATCATCCGTTTCAGCATTGGAAAAAGATCGACGACAACATATTGAGGGGCCCGGGTGTGACGGACGCCAAGGGCGGTATCGTGGTAATGCTCATGGCACTGGAAGCGTTCGAGAGAAGTCCGTGGAGCAGTAACCTGGGCTGGGAAGCCTTCATAAACCCAGATGAGGAGATCGGGTCACCGGGCTCTGCGCGTCTGCTGGCCGAATCGGCCGCGATCAGCCACCTCGGACTCGTCTTCGAGCCCTGTTTCCCTAACGGGCATCTTGTCGGGGAGCGCAAAGGTTCGGGCAATTTCAAGCTCATCGTCAGAGGGAAAGCCGCGCACGCGGGAAGAGATCCACACCTCGGCCGCAACGCAATCAACGCCTTGGCATGGTTTATCGTCGTGTTGAATGCATTCGCGTCCACGGAATCCGGCTTGACCGTAAATGTCGGGTGTTTGGAAGGCGGCGGCCCGGTCAACGTGGTTCCCGACCGTGCCGAATGCCGTTTCAACGTGCGCGCGGAGACACAGAGGGACCAACGGCGCGTTGAAGAGTTCCTTGCACGGGTCACCGACGGCATCAAGTTGATCGACGGCATCTCCATGGAACTCCGTGGAGGATTCCTGAGACCGCCGAAAGTACTGGACTCGGCTTCACGGGCGATGTTGGAACACGTGATTCAATGCGGTCGGGACCTGGGGCTGTCCCTCGAACAGCATCCCGGCGGCGGCGCGTGCGACGGCAACAATTTTGCCGCGGCCGGGCTACCGGTCCTAGACAGCCTCGGCGTGCGCGGTGCGGATATTCACAGTCCTCGCGAGCACGTCTTTCTGGACAGTCTCTTGGAACGAGCCAAGCTCGCCGCTCTTCTTCTGATGAAGCTTGCCGACGGCGAGATAACGTTGCCCGACCGATCGTAAGGCGGGTGCTGGAGACCCTGTCGAGAGGTGATTAGGGCGGACATCCCGCGTTCTGCGCGGGACCCCTACAAGCCCTCCCGAACCGGTCTGCCTATAGTCGGCTAATTCTCACGGTGCCGGCGGTCCGAGATATTTGTGTAAAGCTCAGGAGCGAGAGGGAGCACATATAGGTGCGTCCCTACTTCTCTTCCGGTACGATCTTCACGACGGCTGCACGATCCGGGTCGAGATATTTTCGTGCCGCGTTCAGTACCTGATCCGCGGTGACCTGGGATATCCTCTTGTTGAATTCCGGATCGTAATCGTGCCCCAGCCCGTACAGATCGTTCAGCGCAATATTCTCCGCCCTGGCCCATGGGCTCTGAAGGGCAATCTGCCGTCGTCCTATCACGTTGTTGATCGCCCGTTCGAGTTCCTCATTGCCGACAGGCTCTTCCCGGACGCGTTCTATCTCCCTGAACAGCCCTTTCAAAGCCTGGTCCTCCTTGGCAGGGTCCGTGGCAATGTAGAACGCGAACATCCCGGGGTCCTTACCGGGCCTGACGAACGAGGTGAGCGTGTACGCAAGGGATTCCTTGTCTCGCAGTTCCACAAAGAGACGGCCTCCCATTCCCGACAGGACGGTACTGAGCACTTCCAGGGCATACCGATCTTCATCATCCAGAGTAGTACTTTGAAATCCGACCGCCAGGTGCGCCTTGGCCCTTGGCAGGCGCACTATGTTCTCTCTCATTTCCATCAGCGCGGCCTCGGCGGGTACGTCGGGAGCTTCCACCGGCTTCTCCGGGATGGTGCCGAACAGCTTGGCGATCGCATCGAGAGCCTTGTCCGCATCCATGTCGCCCACGCCCGTGATGACCGTATTAGACGGCACCGCGAAACGCCGGTGATTTTCCATGAGATCGTCTCCGGTGAATTTCTCCACCGTATCAAGCGTGCCCTGTAAGGCATATCCATAGGGGTGACTCGTGAACAGCGTCTCATTCAGGTGTCTCAGGGCGAACTGAATCGGTCGGTCCGGTTCGGTCTTTATGCTGTTGACGATCAGCCTCCTCTCCCTTTCCATCTTGTCCTGCGGAAAAGAAGGCGCGGAGTAGAGTTCGAGCAACAGTTTCAAACCGTCCTCGAGGTTTCTGGAGAAAAAGGTCGCATCCACGCCGAAGGAGTCATAGCCGGAAAAAGTGTTGATCCGACCGCCCATGTCTTCGACCTTTCGTGCGATCTCGTCTTCGGTCATGGTGTCCGTGCCCTTGTTGAGCATCTTCGCAGTGAAGTTCATGATCCCCTGAGTATCTTTCGTTTCAAAGCGCTTTCCGCCCAAACTCGCCAATCTGAAGGATACGACCGGGGTTGAACGGTCAGGGATCAACACGACTCGCAATCCATTGGCAAGCCTCCGGGTGAGGACCTCCGACTCGGAATCCCGTTCCGCGGCCTTACTCTGAGATGATGCGTGCGATTGAACGATATCGGTCAGTTGGCTGATTTGAAAGTTCGGGGCATCCTCCTTGGGCATCAACACGGCCACTGTGGCATTTTCGGCCGTAAGGTATTTCTTCACCGCCTGAGAAATTTCCGGCGCGGTCACGGCCGAGTTGATCTTGAGGTATCTACCCTCGAACTCCGCATCGCCCATGTCCGCCTCAAAGGCGCCGATATTTCGTGCCATGCCTCCGACGGTTTGTTTGTCATAGAGATAGGACGATTCAATATTGATCTTGGCTCTTTCGAGTTCCCGTGCCGAGGGAGGCTTGGCCGCGAGCTTCTGCAGCTCTTCCATTATCGCGTTCACGGCAGGTTCCAGGTTCTGTGCATCGAGAGTGGCGGAAATTGCAAACAAGCCGGGCTCCCGGGGTGTTATCGAAGAGGCATGGATCGAGTTGACCAGCTGTTTTTCCTTTTTCAATACTTCGATTAATCTGGAGCTTTCCCGAGACCCGAGAATGTCCGCAGCCAGGTCAAGTGCGTTGACGTCGGCACCCCGTGCGGAGGGCACGTGAAAGCCCATGAGGAGCCGTGTCTCCCTTGCATTGTCTTCTCTGATCAGTGCACTGCGTGTTTCCGTCTGAGGCGGCTCGATCTCCCGCCTGGCGGGCACGAATCGGGCGGCCTGGAAATCCCGGGTCATCTTCTCAATTTCCGGACGGATCTTGTCGGGATCCACATCTCCCACGACAATCATGAACATGTTCTGCGGCGCGTACCATCTCTTTCGAAACGCCATGATGTCGTCGCGGGTGAATTTTTCCACAGTCTCGTTGTACCCGATAACGGGATACTTGTACGGACTTTTCTCGTATGCCGTGTCGAACAGGAGCTTGCTTGCCTTCCTGGCGGGCCGTTCCTCAGACTCCAGGATCTCTTCAAGCACCACCTGTTTCTCTTTCTCCAGTTCTACCGGATCGATGACCGGATTGAGGACTGCGTCGGTAATAATATCAAGGCCTTGCAACACCTTGTCCGAAGGGACCGTCACAAAGAAAACCGTACGATCCCAACCCGTGTACGCATTGGTATGGCCGCCGAGAGCTTCAATCTCCGAAGCGATCCGGCCGACGCCGCGCCTCTCGGTTCCCTTGAAGGCCATGTGTTCGATCAGGTGACTGATGCCCCGCTGTTCCGCCTCTTCATCCGCGCTCCCCACAAGGACCCACATCTGTATGGTGACCACCTTTCGGGCCGGGTCCTGTTTGACGAGCACATCGAGTCCATTGGGTAAGGTGTATCGGGTCAAGGTAGTGTCGCGAGCCTCCGTGTATAGAGGAATGGTGACCAGTATGGCGAGCAGGACAACTGCCGCGTGAATGTACTTTATCGGAAAAGGTACTCTCATAGAAGCCTCCGCGAAATAATGCTCGGCAGCAACAAAGATCCGAAGGGGGCCGCCATTCATCGAGTATTGACGTTTCCGATGCTTTCGAGCCGGGCCCCACGGGTGAATATCGGATTCGGACCTCCACGTCAAGCTCCGGCAACTAACCAAAGTGACGATACGCGACCGAACTTACGCATATGTGACACTGTTGGAATGATTCGGTTCCTTCGCCGTGAAGGCTCGAGTTTGCATGAGGAGGGTCGGCGGGCACGCGGCATCACCGTTTCCGCAGGCCCGTATCAGGAAGATCGAGGCCCAACGTGCCCCCGGGATTCATGATGTTCTTGGGATCGAAATGGCGTTTCAGAGCCCGCAACGTATTCATTTGTACGGTTCCCAGATGCGGCTCCATCCAGGGTGCCAGCAATTTCCCCACACCGTGATGGTGGCTCAACGATCCCCCGTATTCTACGATTCGGTCGACGATTTTCCCGTGAAAGTCTCTATAGTCATCAATTTCGTCCTCTTGCAGTATGAAAATGAAATAGAGGTTTGTGCCCTGCGGGTAGAAATGTGAACCGTGCGCCATACAGATCGTATTGGGACGGGTCTTAATGAATCGCGTCACGCCTTCATGAAGGCGGTGAAAGCCGTCCCACGTCACGCCTGTCTCAAGAGTGTCGATAATGATTCCAAAATCGTTGAGGTCCTCTCTCATGTACGGATCGGTGTATCGTCCGTGCTCCCATTTTTTCACGGGATACCCGCTGAGATACATTGCTCCGTGAGCCCGGCAGACCTTCTTCACCCGATTCTTGACGTTCGCGGCGAATCGCCGTTCCCCGTCGGCCGTCCCGATAAGCAGACAACGCTGCATGGGAGCGTACCCTCTCAGCTTCATGAGGGAATCGAGAATCGACCCGTCTATCCCATAGAGCTTGAGTGCGACATCGGTCTCCTCGGGGTCGGAGATCCTGAACACGGACGGCATTCCGAATTCGCCCTGACTCGTCTCCCGGGCTGCGTCCACCGCCGCGTGCCAGGTAGGAAACATGAAGGCGAATCTCCGGCGGTTTTCAGGCATGTACCGGAATATCTTGAGGGTCGCGGCCACAAGGATGCCGAAGGCCCCTTCGCTTCCTTTCATTATGTCGTTGATCTTCGGGCCTGTCGCGGTAGCCGGGTATTCGAGGGTCTTGAAGACACCGGCCGGCGTTATGTACTCCTGGCTCACGACGATATCATAGATGTCTCCATAGTATGTCGATTGCTGACCCGATCCGAGCGTCACGATCCACCCACCGACTGATGAGTATTCAAAAGACTGAGGAAAGTGGCCGCAGGTGTATCTCCTCTTCGCGTTGAATACCCGGGGAGCGTCATTGAGCATCGCCTCGTACTGCGGCCCCATGATACCCGCTTCCACGGTAATCGTCTGATCCGCTTCATTGAAGTTCAGCACGCGATTCAAGTGCGTGCTCATCACCATGACGATTCCGCCCTTCACCGCTTCCAACCCGAATGTGACCGAGGAGCCCCCTCCGTACACATAGACGGGGATGCCGTGCTCTCCGCAATAGTCAACGATGTTACGCACATCGTTCTTGTCCCGGGGGTGCACTACCACGTCCCCGACAGTCCTCGGCATCCCTCGCCTCAACATGAGAGCCTCTTCCGTGGTCTTGCCGCCGGAGAACTTGGCGCGGGAATAATCGTCCACCGCAACGTTGACCTCACCCACGATGCGTCTCAAACCGTCAATGTGTTCATCCCCGAGGCGAATCGGCCTGTTGAGTACCACCCGTTCCCGTCCCTCTTTTCGTCGGGACTTGAAACAATCGTCCGTTAACTGAAGCCTGTCCTTGAGCACGGCGTACAGTTTCCGATTCGGATGCTTGAACGTATCCGGCCCGCCCCATTTGAAAATGGACCTGTAGGTTCCCGGGTCCGGAGGTTTCTCGGACCAGTCGGGAGAGAATTCGCGGTTGCCTTTCATGGGTGACGCTCTCCAGCCGATGGGCCTTCCGGATAGCCCGTAATGGCTCGGATCTCCCGGTAGAGCGGACTGAGGGCCCTGTACATTTTCTTATACACCCTCTCGTAGATTTGCCTGTACATGGCTGCATTCCGCGGATCGGGCTCAAAGAATACATCGTAACGAACCATCCGTTCTATCGCGGATCCGAATGAAGAATACTTCCCCAGACCGACCGCGGTCACGATGGCCGCTCCCAGTCCGGACGTTTCGTATGTCTTGCCCCTGGCCAACGGAAGATCGAATATATCGGCCGAGATGCGACATATCTCATCGCTCTGAGACGCTCCCCCCGATACGGCGACTCTCTCCATCCTGCATTTTCCCGCCTTCCTTATTTTTTCCAGCCCGTCCAGCAGTGCGTAGCTCAACCCCTCGATGACCGCGCGATACACATGAGCCTTTCTGTGAACATCTCCGAAACCGATCATGGCTCCCTTGGCCGCAGGTTGTTTTAATCCCGGTCCCCAGTACGGTTGAACGAGCAAGCCCATGGAACCGGCCGGGACCTCGGTCAGTACGTCGTTGAGCAACTCCTCGGGCTCGACCCCCTTGTCCCGAGCTTCGAGCACTTCGCGGTAGCCGAACTCGTTCTTGAACCAGGTGATCATCCAATAGCCTCTGAAGATCTCGACTTCGGGATTGTAACGGCCGGGGATGGGAGCCGGGTACGGGGGCATGAACCTCAGCGGTTCAAAGTATCTCTTGGAAGTCGTCTGAACCGTGGCGGTGGTTCCAAAGCTCAGACTGGCCGAGGTTTCGTCCACCACCCCCATTCCAATGGTCTCGCACCCCTTGTCGGAACCGCAGGCCACCACCGGAACCCCTTGGGGAATGCCGGTTTTCTCGGACGCGGCCCTGGTTACGGTTCCGATAAGCTCGCCGGGGCTGACGACCTCCGGCAACTTGCCCGCGTCGATCGGGAACAGCTTCGCCGACAGCTCGCGTCGCGTGGCCCACCTCATCTTCTTGTAATTGAACGGGATATGGCCGATCTGAGAAGCTACGGAATCGCGAAATTGCCCCGTCAATCTGAAATTGAGAAATCCCGATACCTGAAGGTACTTGTACGTCCGTTCCCAGACTTCCGGCTGGTACTGCATGATCCAGTTGCATTTTCCGTCCGTCTGAGCTTTCACGATCGCCTCTTCCATTCCCACTGCACGGTACATAAGCCGCAATATGCCCGGCGGAGTGTAGACCTGTTTCGCTTTTCGCTGGTCAAGCCACGTGATCACCGGACGAAGAGGATTGCCGTTTTCATCCACATTCACCATGCTGTCGCGCTGAGAGGTCACCCCCACTCCCAGAATCGTCTTGAACAGATCGGGACGCTTTTCGCTCAAAGCGCGGCACGCGCTGCAAAGGCTTTTCCAGAACAGCTCGGGGTCCTGTTCCGCCCATCCCGGCCTGGGGCTGAAGTACGGCTCGTACTCCACCCGCTTCTTGTCGAGAAGTTCACCATCCAAGGTAAAAAGGAGTGCTCTCAGGCTTTGGGTTCCACAATCGATCGACAGTATGGTTCGTTCCACTTACCGACCCCATTCGTGTGTGCGTTGCGGTTCGCGGCCACGGTGCTTCACGGAAGCAATGCGATTAATGCGCGGGGCATCAGGATCTCTCGAGCCCGACGTTCATGATCCCTCATTGCCGATGTGGGACCTGAGGGCTTTCTTATCCACCTTGCCGACGACGGTCAAAGGCATCTCCTCGACGAATTCTATGATCTTCGGGACTTTGAAAGGTGAAAAGTTCTCTCTCGCGAAACTCAGGATGTCGGCTTTGACTTCTTCATCGTTTCTCGCCCGATGGGACCGGCTCACTTGGACAACCAATTTGACGATGTCCGTCCCGGGACGGCGAGTATTGGGAAGACCGATGATGGCGCAGAACTCGATTGCCGGGTGTTCGTAGAGTTTTTCTTCCACCTCTCGGGAAAACACCTTGAAGCCGCCCACGTTCAGCATGTCTTTGGTCCGGTCGACGATGTAGAAGAACCCGTCTTCGTCCATTCGTGCCACGTCCCCGGTGTGAAGCCACACCTTTCCGTCATGCTCCCGCAGGGCTATGCTCGTCTCTTCGGGCTTGTTCAGATAGCCTTTCATAACCTGCCCGCCCGAGGCGATCAGTTCTCCCTCTTCTCTCAACGGGACCGGAGTCGTGCCGTTCTCCAGATCTACCAGGCGTACGTCCGTGCCTGAAACGGGCAACCCCACCGAACCTATCTTCTTTGGGCCGAATCGGGGATTCATGGTGATGATGGGACTCGACTCGGTGAGACCGTACACTTCCATCACCTTCCCCTTTCCGATGATGCGTTCCAATTCCAGAATAGAGTCGCTTGGAAAAGGGGAAGCGCCGGACAGACAGAATTTCAAGGATGAAAAATCCAGCTTCTGAAAGCCGGGGTCTTCCATGAGCATCATGTACAACGATGGTACGTTGACGAGCACCGTCGGTCCGTATACCGCAATCTGCTTTACGATAAACCCGGTGTCCCGCGGGTTGGGTATCAACACCTGCGCGGATGCCGTGGCCAACGCGGCAAGGCCCATTGCCAGCCCTGCCAGGTGAAACAGGGGAAAACCCGACAGAAAGACTTCGGATCCGTATTCCGGTTTGGTCCATGTCTCGATTTGGGCTTGGTTTACGGCCAGGTTTCGATGCGTGAGGATCGTGCCTTTGGGCACCCCTGTAGTGCCTCCCGTGTATTGGACAAGGAAAGGGTCGTCCAGGCCCGGGGCCGCCTCAGGTGAAGTGTCCGGATAATCCGCGAGAATACGACTGAACCGTACGACCGTCTTATCGGCCAAGGGACCGATTTTTCCATGGGGCGCCTTCTTCAAAAGCCTCCCCAGTATGCGTTTGATCCAGGGCAAGTAATCGAGTATTCCCGCGACCGCCACGAGTTTGAGCGCCGGAATCTCGTTCGCCGTGCCGGCAAGCCGATGTTCGAAGATTGCGTCCAGAGTGAACAGAGCTTTTGCCTTGCTGTCGTTCAACTGGTAGCGCAATTCTCGTGCCGTGAGGAGAGGCGACATGCCCGACGAGGCACAACCGGCCTTGGCGGCTCCCACTTGAGCAATGAGGTACTGCGGGATGTTGGGAAGGTTGATGCCGACCACGTCGCCGGGTCCGCATCCATGGGCGACAAGGGCCTGAGCGACACGGTTGGACTGAGCCTGCAACTGCTTGAAGGTCAGGGTTGTACCGTAGAAGTGCAGTGCCGGCCTATCCGGATACGCGGCAACTATTTCGTCGAAGTGTGTTGGGAAGGAGATTTCAGGGGCTTCCACGGTCGCGGGTACGCCGACATCATACGATTTCAACCAGGGCTTTGCGTCGTACGGCATGGGATCTCCTCCTTTGCGGCCGCCTGCAGCCGGCGGTTTGCCGAACATATAAGAAAGGAGCAAGTGGACGAGAAATAGGCCATGTGACCCCTCGCGGCGTAAAGAGACCGTGACCGACCTCGACGGCGGGTACCCGGGGCCGGAATGCGCACTCCCTCCCAGTTAACACCAATAAGGATCGGGAGTCCATCCAAATATTGTCGCAAGATTCAGGGAAACGGCGTGCGGGAAATCCATCGGGAAATTATCGAGACGATCGGCTCCGGATTCTTCGCCCATTGAAAGTGGTCCAACTGATTGTCGCGGAGTCCAAGGTCCGCTGCCGAGCAGTGGTGGTGTGTCGTTGGGGCCATGCTCATTTTGGCGTAAAGGTTGCGGACAGCCTTGTACGGAGCGAAGAAATCTCTTGCGAAGGATATGGCAAGGATGGGGGTTCGGACTTCACTCAAGAGCGCTTCGTAATCGACCGAATCTCCCAGTGAGTCGTATCGACCCGAAAGGGCCTGCCTGGACCAGTCCCTGATCAGCTGCCTGGATTCGGTTCCTCCAAAGCCGAGGCGCTTCCCGGGCAAGTAACCGAATATCTCCGCGACGACCCTTATGAATTGCGACGAGATGATGAGCCCGACATTACTGGGGAAAGTCCATCCTCTGAAGTAGACGGAACCGGAGGCGACGAGGATCAGACCGGCAATCTTGCCCGGGTTAGCACTCGCGTACAGCGCTCCCAGCTGCCCACCCAGACTATGGCCCAGAAGGAGAATCGGGTTTCGAGGGAACCGAGCTCGTGCCGATGAGACAAACGCGGGCAAATCATACCTGATCAGCTCACGGTACCCGAACTGCGTGCGTCTTGACGCTCGGACAGAGCTGAGACCGATTCCGCGGAGATCCGCGGTAATCATGTGCAGTCCTTTTTCCGCTCCTACCAGAGCCAAAGGCTCATAGTAATCCGCGGGAACACCCATCGCAGGCATGCAGAGGATCACGGGCGAGTCGGGGTGCGAGTCCGGATCTCGAGCAAACAGGGTCATTCCGGAGTCGGTGCCGTCTTCCATCCGCACGGGGATGATGACTTTCCTGATCGCGTTCAATGATGACTCGTACCTTCAGGTGCCCGGGAACTTTCCATCGGGTCATTTTCCGATCGCACGCAGTTGGTATGTTCCTCTGCTCGTGACAACCACTTCGCCGGCAGTGTCCTTGACTTGTCCCTCAAGGATGAAGTCGGCCTTGCCCTGTGCATCGACTTCCGCCTGGATTCGCCGCACCTCTTCCTCCGATATGACCAATTCGATGGTTGCGTCGGTCTTCGCGGGACGGACAAATTGAATGGTCATCTCCTTAATGATCGGGTAGTACTTGGACACGTCAAAAGTAGTCAGATAAAGCGCGCCGACCGGGACCTCGGCCAGAGTGAACAGCGCGCCGGCGTACATGGTGCCGATGTGATTCTCGTTTCCGCGGAGCGGCGCCATAAGTCTCACGCGGCGCGGCTCCAATTCGAGTGCTTTCACGCCCGTCCTCTCAACGAACGCGACGGTCGTCTCCAGCAGATGTTTCATATAATCAAACGGCATGTTCATCGGGGTATCTCCTCGGACGAGACCGAGCCGCTCACAGACAAGACGAATCGACGCCTTACGGCCGCATGCTCCGTCGTAGCGCTTTCTTGTCGACCTTGCCCACCGATGTCAGGGGCATGGCTTCAATCTGTTCTATGATTTTGGGAACCTTGTACGGCGCGCAGTTCTCTCGTGCAAATGCAATAATGGATGAGTTCACGGTTTCCGCGTCACGGTTCTTGTAAGCTCGGCAGGGCTGATAGACCAGCTTGACCACTTCGGTTCCCACACGCTTCGGGTTGGGAACCCCGACGACCGCACAAAACTCAATCGCGGGATGTTCGTAAAGCTTGTCTTCGACCTCGCGGGAAAAGACCTTGAATCCTCCCACATTGAGCATGTCCTTGGAACGATCGACGATGCTGAAGTACCCGTCTTCATCCATTCGACCGATATCTCCGGTGTGAAGCCATATGGTTCCCTCGTGTTCGCGAAGCGTTCTGGACGTTTCATCCGGTCTGTTCAGGTAGCCCTTCATGACCTGTGGGCCGGAGACGACGATCTCTCCCTCTTCTCCCACGGGAACGTCGTGATCGCCGGTGTCGAGATCCATCAGTCGCAAGATGGTGTTCGACAGCGGAAGTCCCACGGACCCCGTCTTCTTGACCCCCAGTCTTGGGTTGCACGTGACCAGCGCGCTGCACTCGGTCATGCCGTAGGCCTCAACGAGCTTGCCCTCCCCGATGACCGACTCAAGTTCTTTCAGGGTGTTCGCAGGGAAAGGGGACGCGGCGGAAAGGCAAAAGACCAGTCGTGACAAGTCCAGCTTTCGAAAAGCCGGTTCCTCCAGAAGCATCATGTACAACGAAGGCACATTGACCAATATGGTGGGCTTGAATTTGGCCATCTGCTGAACGATGAATCGGGTGTTTCTCGGATCGGGAACGAGGATCTGCGCGTTCCCCTGATACATGCTTCCCAATCCTAGTGCAAGCCCGGCAATGTGGAAAAACGGAAAGCCCGAAAGGATGACTTCTTTTCCTGGATTCATCTGAAGCCAATTGACCACGATCGCCAACTGGGACATCACGTTCCGGTGAGTGAGTACGGCGCCTTTGGGGGTTCCCGTGGTGCCTCCCGTGTACTGTATGAGGCAATGGTCATCCGGAGTGACCGAATGAGCAGGGTCTTGATCCGGGTAGTCGGAGAGTGCCTGCCGAAAGGTGAGAACCTTCTTACCGGGCACCGGGGACATGGTGCCGCTCGGGACCTTCTTCAACCATTTGGCAAGCAACTGTTTGTACTTCGGCAGGAAATCCAGTATCGGCGTGCCAATGATCGTCTTCAGGTCAGGGAGCTGATCCGTTACCGCGTTCAAGCGTTTCTCAAATATGGCGTCCAGAGTCACCAACGCCTTCATCTTGGCGTCGCTCAACTGGTAGGCCATCTCGCGGGCCGTGAGAAGCGGGGAAACCCCCGAGGCGGAACAGCCCGCCTTGAGGATGCCCAATTGGGCAATAAGATATTGGGGAATGTTGGGAAGATTGATCCCTACCACGTCTCCAGGCTTGCAACCGTTGCTCAGAAGCGCCTGTGCGAAGCGATTCGAGTACGATGTGAGATCCCCGTAGGTCAGGGTAATACCCAGAAAGTGTAATGCATGGTGGTGAGGAATCTCCGCGAAAACCTTGTTGAGGTGATCTTTCAGCGAGACTTCAGGAAGGTCCAAATCACGTTCGACAGCCGGGTCGTAATGCGTTAACCAAGGTTCGTGTGGATACTTCACAGGTCTGCCTCCTTCCCGTCATTCGTGACGCCGAACACGGATCTTGCCTATCAGACCTAGGCTTCCAAAGACGGACCGCTCTCATTCTCAGAAGGAACGCCTGCACTTTTCGATCGACCGGGCGAACGCTTACAGCCCCATGAACTTTGCCGCAATGCTTTTCATGATTTCGTTGGTCCCCGCAAATATTTGCATCACGCGCATATCTCTCCACGCCCGAGCTATGGGATACTCTTCGCAGTAACCGTACCCGCCGTGAAGCTGCAAACAACCGTCCGCGACCCTCATGGCCATCTCGCTCATCCAATACTTGGCCATCGAAACCTCTACCACGATGTTCTTGCCTTCCATGTGGTCCATCACCAACTTGTCGAGAAACGTTCGCCCCAGTTTCGCTTCCGCGGCCATCTCGACAATCTTGAACTGCGTGTTCTGAAACTTGCTGAGCGGCCGTCCAAAGGCCGTACGTTCCTTGCAATACTTGATGGTCATCTCGAGAATGTACTCTGCGGCCGGAACGGCCATGACGCAGACCAAGAGGCGTTCCTGCTGAAGTTTGTCCATGAGCATCAAGAAGCCGCCACCCTTTTGGCCGAGACGATTGCTCTTGGGTATTCTGCAGTCCGTGAAGAACAACTCTGCCGTATCCTGGCTGTGCCATCCTATCTTCTTGAGTTTGCGACCTTTCTCAAAGCCGGGAGTGCCTGCCTCCACAAGGTAGAGATCCACGGCCTGATGAGGGTTCTCCACTTTCGGGTCTCGAGCCGCCAGCACCAGCAGGTCGCAAATAATACCATTACTGATGAACGTCTTCTGACCGTTGATGATCACGTGGTCGCCGTCTTCAACCGCAGTGGTGCGTATCGAAGCCAGATCGCTCCCCGTGTTGGGTTCGGTCATGCCGACCGCGGTGATGATGTCTCCGGATATGCAGCCCGGCAAGTACTTCCGCTTGAGGTCCTCGGACGCGAAGGACGTGATGTACGGCACCACGACGTCCGAATGCAAAGGTGCGGCGAGACCGGCATGATTTGTCCGCACCAGTTCCTCGACGAGTATGACCGAGTAGAGGAAATCCGCACCCAAGCCCCCGTACTCTTCCGGTACGTCCATGCAAAGGAAGCCCTCGTCTCCCATCCTCTTCCAGACGCTTCTGGGAACAATACCGGCTTCCTCCCATTCGTCCACGTACGGTATGACTTCCTTTTCAAAGAACTTTCTTACCGTCTGCCGGAAAATGTTGTGCTCTTCCGTATACTTGATGATATCCATATCCCGCCTCACCTGAGATGATGAAAGAAGAGGACCCGTTCGGGACGCGAGGGAGTGAGTCCGCCCGCCCCTGCGGGGTACTGGATTGCCGGCGGCGACTTCCGGCGCCATGGCGGCGCGGTTGCCTCTATGACAGGTACCACGTGGTTGATTGATGTGTCAATCAAATTCAGGGAGCCGCGCAGCCGACCATCACTGGCGGTTTTTGAGCTTCTTGTCCACCATGCAGTACACCCCGTTGCCTTCTGCCGCCGCTTCAAAGCATCCGTTGCATGAAATGCACGTGGCCCCCGCGAGGTCGCCGCTCTTCCAACGATTGATCAGATGTGGTTCACGGATGAACGGACGACACATGGCAACATAGTCGGCTTTTCCCTCGGAAAGAATGCTCGAGATGACGCCCGGAGACCGGATTCCTCCAACGGCCATGACCGGTACTCGTGCCGCTTGTTTACACATCGCCGCCAAGTCTGCGAGATAGGCCTCATCTTCCTCGTTACGGATATGCAGACGCGACGGCATCAGGTTCTCATTCGATGCACGACTCCCCGCGCTCACTTCAATTGCATCAATCCCGTCGTCGGCCAATCGGCGGGCCACATAGAGGGATTCATCGGGAACCAGTCCCCCTTCATGATAGTCGTGGCCGCTCAACTTGATGAGAACCGGAAAATCGTTCCCAACCTCGCCGCGTACCGCTTCCATGACCTCGCCCAAGAACCGATAGCGTCTCTTTATGTCGCCTCCATACCCGTCGCCTCTGCGATTGAAGAATCCGGAAAGGAATTGATTAATCCCGTAACCGTGAGCCCCGTGGAGCTGAATTGCGTCAAAGCCGGCCTTCTTCGAACGGGATGCCGCCGCGGCATATGCCTCGATCAGCTGCGTAATTTCTCCACTCGACATCTCGTCGGCAAGGTTTCCGGACAACGGGTCGGTTACCGGTGATGGTCCCCAAATCCGCCCCGGTTCCGGAAACAACTTCGCATTGGCCTTTGTACCCGTGTGCACCAGCTGAGCCGCTACTTTTCCATTCTCTACATGAACTGCCGACGTCAGTCGAGTCAGCCCGTCGATCTGAGAATCATCGTAATTGCCCACCTGGTGGACAATCCCCACCCCATTGGGCATGACATACTGAAAGCCCGTGATGATGAGCCCCACTCCGCCACGGGCCAAATCTCCGTATATCTCCGGACCCCTGTCGGTAACGTGCCCCTTGGCATCGCCCACCCCGGACCATGTTGCGCTGCGGACGGATCGATTCTCAAGTTCGAGCGACTTGAGGGCTGTTTTCTCGAACAATTCAGGCATAAGGACTTCCTCCTCGCGGCATAATTCTTCCCTTGGCTGTGTCTTGCAATGGGAGTGAGGTGCGTCCGGATGCCGGACGCGCGGCCCGAAGGTGGCGGAGGTGCATGGGAATCGAACCCACCCAGGACGGTACTAGCGCCCTGCTGACGGTTTTGAAGACCGCGGAGCCCACCAGGACTCTACCACCTCCATGACTCGGACCAATCGAATCAATAATTATACACCCATGGCCGAATATTTGGTAGGCCTTTTGCGTCGTCGGTCATGTGAGCGCCCCCGTGACGGCCGTGGATCGCTCCGGCAAGAAGCCCCTTGGCACGGAGGATCTCATCGCCCCCGCTCGACCGGCATCCGCGGCGTTCGGGGGAGGCGCGTACCCCGAATAGATGGAGGTGCGGCCAATGGCGATTTCCCTCGATCCCCCACACGGGTTAGAGAGACTCCTGTTAATAACTTCATTTTAGATAGTTATCCTCATAGATGAGATTGTGTCTCCAAAAAAGATTATTTTTTGATTTAAAAAAGCTTGACAACATATTTATATCATGCTTTTTTGTCTCCAGCGACAAACCAAACCTAATCCTTCCTTTGGCCCGTTTTCGAACGGGCTACTTTTTTTCCACGGCACGGGTGGTATGATCGGAGGCCGACACGGATGAGAGGCTCTCGAAAGGAGCCCCAACCTCCGGGGCCGTGCATGCGGGGCGCATCGCATCAATCCCGCACCTCTCGGAGGCTGCACGCGCCCATCGGGCGGGTCGAGTACCCGGAGGGGTCCGCGGGGTAAGGGGACGTTTATGAGGCGTTTAGCCCAGGTACGCACGATCGTTGTTTTGGGAGAGAAAACATGGCCGACAAGCCCGTTTCCATGGACGAACTCATCGCGAGAGTGAAGGGATCCCCGAGGATCCATGAGGCCGGTATGATTTTGTGTCACAACGGTATCGTGAGGAATTCCGACAGGTCCGGCAGGAATCGTGTTCAATCGCTTCACGTACGCGTCAACTCGGAAAGGATCGAGGAGATTCGTTCGTGGGGTGAATCCCGGCCCGGAATTGTAGCGGTGGCAATCGAAGCATTGGAAGGGGAATTCCAAGTTGGAGAAGATCTTCTCTACGTTGTGGTGGCAGGCGACGTCAGAGAGAACGTCTTTGAGGTGACTCGGGAAGTTATTGAGAGGATCAAGGCCGAAGGTGTGAGCAAGACCGAGACCTATTGCGGATGATACGGCCGCCCGGACAACGGAGCTGTGGGCGCGGGGTTGCCGTGTTGTTGCCGCGAACACTACACCCGAGTCTCGAGGAGCGACTCTTGTTCCGTCGCGCCCCGGAAGGCCCTCCCTCGGTCGATCACTATAGGCCGACAGTGGCATGCGAATGCGTACGACCTCACGATTGTTCTCTTGACCGGCACGTTCGGACCGCTATAATAAATCCAACAGGCGAGCATTTTCTTGAGTAAGTCCGGGTTTCGGCGTCAGCCGGCCGGACTTGTTCGTTCTGAAGCCTTTGATTCACTGCGGCACGGTTCCATCCTACGCCTCAGTCGCGATTCAAGGCCTTTTTGCCGATGTCCTTCCGATAATGGCATTTTTCCCACGAGATCTTCTCGACGGCCTTATAGACTTGGTCGATGGCCTGCGCGATTCCGGGGGCCTTTGCGGTAACCCCGAGGACGCGCCCCCCGTTTGTCACGATGCCGTCGGGTCCGTGTCCCGTCCCGGCATGAAAAACCTTCACTCCCTCCATGGCCGACGCTTCGCCAAGACCGGTGATCACTTTTCCTTTCTCATACGACCCAGGGTAACCTCCGGAGGCCATGACGACACAGACGGAATGTTCCGGAGCCCATTCGATCTCCATTCCGGCGAGCGTTCCGTCGACGGCCGCGGTCATGAACGGGATCATGTCGCTGTTCATTCGGAAGAGGAGGGGCTGTGCTTCCGGATCTCCCATGCGAACGTTGAACTCGAGGACCTTGGGAACGCCGTCGGCAATCATCAGTCCGGCGTAGAGAAACCCGAGATAGGGAGCGCCTTCTTCTTCCATGGCTTGGACTACGGGAATCATGATCCGGTTCATGATCCGCTCGTGCATTTCAGGAGTAATGACCGGCGCGGGGGAATATGCGCCCATACCGCCGGTGTTTGGTCCTTCGTCATTGTCGTACGCGGGTTTGTGGTCTTGAGAGCCGGCAAGGGGAACCACGGTCTTGCCGTCCGTAAAGGCAATGAATGAGGCTTCCTCCCCCACGAGGCATTCCTCCACCACCACCACGTCGCCGGCGTCTCCGAAGGCTCTCTGTTTCATAATGGCGTCCAGCGCGGCGAGCGACTCATTCCGATCCTTGCACACATAGACGCCCTTGCCCGCGGCCAGGCCGTCGGCCTTCACGACGATGGGGCCGGTAATACTCTTCAGGTACGCGGATGCCTCGTCATAATCGTCAAAGACCTGGAAGTCTCCGCTGGGAATATCGTATTTTTTCAGGAGGCGTTTCGTGAATGCTTTGCTCCCCTCGAGCTGCGAGGCCTTTTGTGAAGGACCGAACACCCTGAGACCCGCCTGGGCGAACGCATCGGTCAAGCCGCCTACGAGCGGGGCCTCGGGACCTACGATCGTCAGATCAACTTTTTCATCCAAAGCGAATCGTCGCAAACGCGCGATGTCATCAGACGAAATGTCCACGAGTCTGCACTTGGGTTCTGCTGCAATGCCTATGTTTCCGGGCGCGAGGATCACTTCGGTGACGCGTTCCGATTGTGCGGCTTTCCACGCGAGGGTATGTTCACGGCCCCCAGAACCGACAATAAGGATTTTCATGTCACTGCGCTCCCTGTCCCGATGTCGCCCACAGGCCTCGTTTCTCTCTCCTGGCTTCCTGTTCCAGTTCAATGTAGGGTCGTACGTCGAAACCCTTTTCGTCCCGGTCGATTTCCGCCAGGCCCTGACGGATCATCCGTGCATTGATGTCATCGCCCGACAGGTAAATGAATCCCAGTCTCAGGTCATCGGCTTCCGTGCGCAGCGTCTTCACACGAACCCATTGGTTGAGAAGCGTCTTGCCCAGATAGTCACGGGCCGCTTCGTCCAACGACGCGGGGGTCTTCAGTCCTATGAGTCGCACCCTGATTTCCTCGCCGGAACCTCTCAATGCCAATTCGTTGGGACCCTCGACCTTGGTGACGTTCCATAGGTACTCTCCGCCTTCCATCGGCGGGCGGCTTGCAAAATAGAGGTAGATCACCACGATCAAGACCACTACGGCCAGAGAGCCCCACATTTTCCATTCGTCTTTCAATCGAAATTTGGCCATCCAATACTCTCCTCACTCCGAGTATCACGTTCCGGCGCCATGACTGTAAAGGGATGACTTCGAGAAAGGCCGCGGAGCCCATCCGCCCGTCAGGGGCGGCGCACGCGTGAGCGCACCAATGGCGAAGACTTTCGGTCCTGTTCCGAATCACAACGCATCAAGCGGCAAAGTAGTCACCGTCCCTCAGCCTGGCGGAGCTTTTGCACCTCTTGCTGGAACACCTCTTCAGCCTTTACCAAGTCCGGCCCCATATATCGATGGTGAAATCTGGCATCCTTTGGGAGGCGTACAATCACCGTATAGTCATCGGTATCGAGCCTGACCAGTCTCACAAGAGCACCCCTATAACCTGTAGCCTGTTTGGTTACCTCGAACATCCTTCAACCATATCATATCGCGGGTCAAAAGGGGAGCGTCACCGAAGGACTCTTCACTACCGTTTTTCGAGCGCGGGAGCATCGAACCAGAGACCGCTCGCCTTTGGTTCCTTATCCTTGATGTCAAGAACGATCGTGATCAGCGCATCGTCCTTGTCCTTTTCAAACCTTGCCTTGAACAGCCCCAGCCTCTTGCCGAGTTGGTCGTAGAATCCCAGATACGTCAATGTGTGCAGCTTGCCGAGATTCTTCTGAAGCTTTTGTTGAAGCTCCAGAAATACTTGTCTCGTCTGAAATTTGCGCATTTCGGGCGACAGATTGCGCGTGTACTTGTGGTAATCTCCTTCCAGGATTCCCTCGATGATCTCGTTCAGCATCTTCGTTGCGAACATCTGAGTCTGGTCCGAAGCGAGTTCGATTGTCTGCGGCGACGCGGAGACTGCGGATTTCGTCTCCTGCGACGGGGATTCGGCACCGGGCTGATTCGCATCCGACCGACCCGATGCACCCGCGATCTCCCCTGCCGCTTCAGTCTCTTGTCCCGGCGGCAAATCCCTCTGGGGTCTCTTCACGGGCTCGGCCGCCCAACCGATCGACCAGATTGACACAAGTACCATCGCGAGAAGCAGCGTCGGCAGTCTTATGGACCAGTACATGGAGAAACCTCGTGAAGTCGCATTTGTCGGCGAGTTGACCTCTGCAGGTACACCGCGGACGAACCGCCGCATCGTTGAGTACTCTTTCACTCTACGCGCACGGACGTCCACTTGCAAAGTATTTTTGTTCCCTTCCGACGTGATCGCGCTTCTCGGTCATTCGGTTGTAAGGATTTTGGCTGCCAATCCGCTTTTCTGCGGCACACAAACCGTGGATCGTCCACAGTGTTCGGGTGTTGAGATTCCGCGATCTTAATGTGCTGAAGGCACATGCGAAGTTAGCCGGGGGATTCATCCCCCGGAAAGTACGGGAGAATTGTAACAAGATCCGTCCCGAAGGGACGGCGCACGTGAATGTATTCACGATGGAGGGCATTCCGGCGTCCCTTCAGGACGCGTCCACCATGTTCGGCCGTCGATTTCCGGGCCTTGAAAGGCCCGGCTAATCCCGCGAGACGCGGGACGTGTCCCTTCGGGACGGCATGAATCGAACCAAGAGGAACCTGACCAACGGGCTTAACTTAACGCCCTTGGTCAGTTGTGATCGCCCCGATCATGGAGGTTTATGCCACAGAGCACTAGGCGACGCGTGTCGATTCGATGTGGACGCTTACTTCTTTTCCCCCTCCTTCACTTCCTCAAAGTCCGCGTCAACCACGTCTTCATCCTGTTTTGCCGACGGACCCGCTCCTTCGTCTGGGCCGGGGCCGGCACCGGAAGCTCCCGCACCCGCCGAGGCCTGTTGGTACATGGCTTCCGCAAGCTTGTGAGACGCCTGCTGCAGCTCCTCCATCGCAGACTTTATCTCATTGATCTCATTTCCTTCAATCGCGGTCTTGGTTTTCGCAACGGCCGCTTCGATCGCGCTCCTGGTGCCCGCATCCACCTTGTCTCCATACTCTTTCAGAGATTTTTCCGTCGCGTACACCATGGAGTCCGCCTGATTTCGGGCATCGATCAGTTCACGTTTCTTCCTGTCTTCTTCCGCGTGGGCTTCCGCGTCGTTGACCATTTGCTGAATTTCTTCTTCGGACAGGCCGCTCGACGCGGTGATCTTGATGGATTGTTCCTTGCCGGTACCGAGGTCCTTTGCGGATACACCGACGATGCCGTTGGCATCGATGTCGAACGTCACCTCGATCTGCGGTAAGCCGCGGGGTGCCGGCGGAATACCGACAAGCTCGAATCGACCAAGCGTCTTATTGTTCTGGGCCATTTCTCGCTCGCCCTGAAGCACGTGGATCGACACGGAAGGCTGATTGTCCGACGCAGTGGAAAAAATCTGGCTCTTTCGAGTGGGGATCGTCGTGTTCTTCTCAATCAACCGGGTGAAGACGCCGCCCAGCGTTTCTATTCCCAGGGAAAGCGGCGTCACGTCGAGCAAGAGAACGTCCTTGACGTCGCCGGTGAGCACCGCGCCCTGTATGGCCGCTCCGATGGCCACCACCTCATCCGGATTGACTCCCTTGTGAGGCTCTTTCCCGAACAGTTCCTTCACTCTCCGCTGGACTGCCGGCATGCGGGTCATGCCGCCGACGAGGATGACCTCGTTTATCTCGGCGGCGGGTATCCCCGCGTCCTTCATGGCGGTTCTACACGGATCCGCGGTTCGTTCGATAAGATCCCCGACGAGATTCTCCAGTTTCGACCGGCTCAATTTCATGGTTAGATGTTTCGGTCCCGAAGCATCCGCAGTAATGAACGGGAGGTTGATATCCGTCTCCATGGAAGAACTCAATTCTATCTTGGCTTTCTCCGCGGCTTCCTTGAGTCTTTGCAAGGCCATCTTGTCCTTGCGCAGGTCGATTCCCTGGTCTCTCTTGAATTCGTCGGCAAGATAGTCCATGACGCGCTGGTCAAAATCCTCTCCGCCGAGGTGGGTGTCCCCGTTCGTCGATTTCACCTCGAACACGCCGTCCCCGATCTCGAGGATCGAGATGTCAAAAGTTCCGCCGCCCAGATCGAACACCGCAACCTTTTCTTCCTTCTTCTTGTCCAGTCCGTATGCCAACGATGCGGCAGTCGGTTCGTTGATGATTCTGAGCACGTTCAATCCGGCGATCTTGCCGGCATCCTTGGTCGCCTGTCTTTGGGAGTCGTTGAAGTAGGCCGGTACGGTGACGACCGCGTCCGTGACCTGGTGCCCGAGATAATCTTCCGCGGTCTGCTTCATCTTCTGAAGGATCATCGCGGATATTTCGGGAGTGGAGTAGGTCTTTCCCCGCGCCTCCACGGCCGCGTCGCCGTTTGAGCCCTGCACGATTTTGAACGGGCTGATGGTGATGTCGTACTGTACCTCTTTTGTACTGAACTTCCTCCCGATGAGCCGCTTGATTGCGAACAAAGTGTTCTCCGGATTGGTGATTGCCTGTCTCTTGGCCACCTGACCGACCACCCGTTCACCCGAATCGGTGAAGGCCACCATGGAGGGCGTGGTTCGTCCGCCTTCCGAATTGGGGATCACCACCGGGTCTCCACCTTCCATCACGGCCACACAAGAGTTGGTGGTTCCCAGATCAATACCTATGACTTTACCGGCCATGTTTGCCTCCTGAAATTATGATCTATTTTCTTTGCTCTTGTCTTTGTTTCGATTCGTTTCATTGGTCCTGTCCGGACGCGACGACAACCTTCGCCGGCCTCAACAGCCGATCCTGGTACAGGTAACCCTTTTCCATCTCCTCGACCACGACGTTGGCCGGCTTGTCGGTTGAAGGCAGCCGCGCGATGGCCTCATGGTATTGCGGATCGAAAGGTTCTCCGAGAGACTCTATTTCCTTCACGCCGTATTTTTGAAGAAGATCTCGGAACATACCGGCAATCATGCAAAGGCCTTCCGCAACCCCGTCGGACTCTCCGGTCTCGGAACAGTGGTGTACCGCCCGGTCCATATTGTCCACGATCGGGAGGAGATCGCGGAGCAAGGCCTCGTAGCGATATTTCTGCATCCTGGTTCGTTCCTGCGCGATCCGTTTCTTGTAGTTCTCCAGCTCGGCAACGGCTCGCATCCAGCGTTCGCGATTTTCCCGAGTTTCCTTCTGCGCGGCTTCCAGCGGGTCGGTGTCCGCCTTATCCTCACCACCGTCGACCGCGGAGGATTCGTCACCTGATACCGTCATGGGTTGGGAAGGAGCATGTTCCTCAACTGCAGTAATGGTGCCCCCTTCTTCCTTTTCCGGTTTCGGTGACGTGTTGATTTCTATGGTTGTGCCCTCTTTGTCGTTCACTTTGACCTCCCGCGACACCACGTGTTGACCAGGTTTAGGTGTGATCGGCCCGGTAACCCCGACGTGCGGGCTTGTTTGATTACGATAGTTATATGTGTGGGTTAGCCCGCGATGCCGTTCACGGTTATTTATTTGGACACCGCGTGAGCAGCTGTCAAGTGCTCCGACGCCTGACAATCAAGACCATTGCCGGATTCGCGCCTCTTCGGAAAAATGTACGGGTGAACCTCACAGGGGTCCGTGTGTGGGCACGGCCTTCACTGTGGTAAGAGGATGGGAGGATTGACCGGGGGCGTTACACGGGTGGAAGTTCTTCGGTAAGTGAGTGCGGGGGAAGACGTTTCCTTCAAGAAGACGTCTTCCCCCGGAGGCTGTTTTCAGATTGACCCATGTCTCTGGAAATTACAATGCCTGCATGAAGGCTACCAGATCCTTCTTCTCCTGGTCGGAAAGCTTCAGCCCCTGCACCAGATTAAAGAACTCGACGACGTCTTCGAGCGTCAACAACCGTCCGTCATGGAGATAGGGTGGTGAATCCTTTATGCCCCTCAGCGGAAACGTCTTGATCGGACCGTCGGCGGAAGCCATCCTTCCGTTGATCATCTGCTCTTTGTAGAATCGTTCGGTTCTCAGGTTGTGCATAAGATTGTCCGTATAATAGGGCGCGGGGTGGCAGACCGCACATTTGGCTTTCCCAAAGAAGACCTCCTGGCCTCGAATCTCGGACTCAGTGGCCTTTTGCGGGTCGAGCTTGCCGTAGATATCCAGTTTGGGGGCCGGAGGAAAGTCCAGGAGTGCCTGGAATTCCGCCATGAAGTGAACCTGACTCCCTCTCTCCAGAACATTGACCCCTTTCTTTGTCGCGATCACCGGGTCACCGTCGAAGTAGGCCGCGCGCTGCTCAAACTCCGTGAAATCTTCCACGGATTTCAACGCGCGTTGGGATCCGAAGAGCCTCTGAATATTCACGCCTCTCAAGGGAGGGGTATCCAGGCGGTGGCGAAACTCCTGGGGACGGATGTCGCCGACCAGGTGAGTCGCCGCGTTTGTATGGCCGTTCACGTGACAGTCGAAACAGGTGACGCCCCGAGAAGGCTTTTCCGAACGACGGTCGTCGGTCTGGTTGAACTGCTGCTGGGGGAAAGGAGTTACCAGGAGCCTCAGGCCTTCGAGCTGCTTCGGGTTCAAAATGCCGTTGAAGAGTTCGAAGAAATTGTCGATGGTCACCACCTTGCCCTTTGACACGTCACCCAGATCGAGACGAGTGGTGAGGAAGATGGGCGGCGGGAACTCCGGCAGAAGGTGATCGGGAAGGTCAAAATCAAGGTCGAACCGCGTCAGGTCGCGACCTTCCTGCTTCTTTATTTCTTCGATGTGGAACTTGGGGAAGACCATGCCGCCTTCCGGGTGATTCGGGTGCGGCAACGGAAAAAACCCCGCCGGCCACAAATTCTTTTCCTTGATCTGCTCCGGAGTCATCTCCGCGAGCTTTTCCCACGTCAGTCCCTCCGGGAGTTTGGCACGGACCCCTTCCTGAACGGGTTTCCCCTTGGTCATGGCGACTCCCTTGGCAGGACGATCGCTCAAGTCATACCGTTTTTCCAGTAAGTCCATATGCCGCTTCATTACCTCGGGCTTTTCCGCCTTCATACGGGCCATGGTGGAGTCAAAGGATTCTTTCATTACGACCGGCGAATAACTCGAAGGCGGCGCCTTCTCTTCCGCATATACGGCCCCCGACGGCATCATCAACACGAGACAAACCACGACCGCCGGCACCCACACGTACACCCCGGACCATCTTTTCATTGCTTTGTTCCTCCGCATAAAGAAGTGAATAATTTGAGAATCGGTTCTGGACCTGTGAAGGCGAATCGCGGACCCGCCCGCTCCCTGTGTCTTGGCTGCGCTTCATCGAGCAGGGGCATCCGGTAATCGCGTCGCTCAAGTCCCTCCAATTAGAACGGTCAAACCATGTGTACATACGTAAAAGACTAAATTTGCATTTTACCCAAACCGTTCAGCCACAATACTATAAGCCTTACAGAGTTTCCCGAGGAAGTCAAGTGCGAGAGGACTCCGGAGTAACGTAACTATAGTGTCGCCCCTTGAATACTGCGGACCCCTTCACGTTTGTAATTGCGAGCCCGAGGCTTTGGGAGGGCACGGCAATCTCAGCCTTTCATGAAGCATTGAGATTGCTTTCCCGCGTTGGGCGCGGGACTGCGCTCCTCGCAATGACAGAAGCGGTCGGTCAGAGCGTTCAGGAACTGGGTTACCATCACCGCGAAATTCAAAGCGCTTCACTATAACTAATCTTCTATTCGAAATGGTTCGTAGTCTCCCGGCCAAAAGTCCCGATCCCGTGGGGATTGCATGATACCCCTCAATTTGCAGCGGTCGAGGTAATTGAGAACCATCAACATGAACTCCCTGCCCCGCACGGTTCCCAGTGCCCCGGAGGCGCACTGAATCTCGTCAAGTGCCCTCACTGCGTCGCGCCTGACTCCTTGACCCACGAACACCATGGGGACGGGCTCCCCCGAATGGATCAACGGTCCGCCGCTGGGTGTGGAGTGGTCCGCGGTGACCGCAAGCAGCACGTCGGGATTGCTCAAGAGCGGCCCGATCGCACGGCCGATTCCCGCGTCCAGAGCCTCGATGACCGATCGCTTCGTCAGGGGATTCTTCGTGTGCGCAGCCTGGTCCGGCGCCATGCTGTGAACATGAATGAATTCGTACTGAGGCAGTTTGTGTACCGCAAGGGTGATGCGATCGGCAATGTCTTTCCCCGGATCCCGCGAATCTTTGACCCGTGCCGTATCCATCCCCAGACTCCTGCTTACCCCCCACTGCACCAGTTTCGGACTGATTGACAAAGCCGCAAGTCCCCATCGCTCCCGGAATGGTTCGATCGGCCGAAGTCCATCCGCAAGGTGAGTGATCATCGCATTGAGCGGCATCTCTCCCCGAGCCGTTCCGGCCCTATTCAGGGGGTGTTCCGAGAGCGTTCGGTGGACCCATATCAGGTATTCGGTAAGGGCTCTTGCCGTGGCTTGCGCGGCCGGGTCGCTCTCATGCGGCGAAAACGGCTTGACGGAGGGAGCCGGCAGGCCGTTGCACAGCGGATCGGTGTCGGTGATATGGGGTGACACGTTTCCGGTGAGAATCAGGATTCCTTCCAGCTGATTGATTTGGGTGAAGCGGAACCCAATGCCGTTGGTCTCGTACCTGTCTATGCAACTCATGAGCCCGGAGATCCGGTCCGGATCGGCCGGGGGCCTTCGATCGACGATCCTGAGTATGCCGTTGTCCCGTTCCGCGGTTATCAGCCTCCCGAGAACGGCCACATCGTTCGTTCCGACTTCCAGTCCCGACCCGACGGCTTCCAGGATTCCTCTCCGAAGCGTTTCCGCACGATCGTACCCGTACAGCGCGAAGTGGGCATCCTGGCTCGACAAGGCAACGCCCAACCTGTCTGCATGGTACAGCCCGTTGGCGCCCATCTCGGCCAATGCATCGAGGTTGGTCGTTGAAGCCGACTGAAGAGGGGTCATGTGATCCAGAGACGCGTACGAACGGTCTCCCAGACCATCCAGAACAATGAGAACGCAACGACCGGGCATGGTTCTCCTCGCGGACTACGAATACTCGCGGGCTCCGTTCCCGGAGCATACCGGGCAGAATACCATGACGAAACGGGAAATGGTAAGTGTCTGTCGCGAAATAGGCCTTTCATCGTTGCTTCTTAATTGATGTGACCCCCCAAGTTCTTTGACAAAGATCGGCACTCTCCCCATCTCTCGATAAGCTTCTCGGGTCAGTCGCAGGATCTGGATATTTTCGACATTACTCTCTAAAGGGACCGACAGGGATGTTTTCGAGCCCGTCGAGGCCTGTCGGTACCGTGTCGTTGTGTCATGATATTAAGTCCTTGAAGTTTCCTGAGATCATCTGAAAAGGTTTTTCGCATAGTAAATCTCGGTCATCTCTCGCCTCAAACTGTCCTTCACTTTCTGTCGTTCTTGTCGGTTCAGCTTCTCGGACGTGGTCCCGAAAAGGTAGTTATCCAGCCGGAAGGTCTTGAGAATCATCTTGGTGTGGAAAAGGTTCTCTTGAGAGATATTGATGTCTACCTTATCGTACCGTTTCTTGATATCTTCCGCGATGAATTGCTGGATAGAGTGCATATCGTGGTCAATGAAGAGCTTCTTCCCGCGGACGTCCCGAGTGAAGCCACGCACTCGGTAGTCCAGCAGGACCACTTCCGAATCGAAGGAGTTGATCAAGTAGTTCAGGGACCTAAGTGGCGAGATCTCCCCACAGGTGGATACGTCGATGTCGACTCGGAAGGTGGAAATGCCGCTCCGCTGGTCGGTCTCCGGATACGTGTGGGCACAGATGTGGCTCTTGTCCAAATGGGCGAGACAGGTACTGCTCCTTACCTCGTCTGAGGTCGAATCCTCGGCGATGAGGATTACTACGCTCGCACCCATTGGATCGTAGTCCTGCGTGGAGAGGTTTATGATACGGGCGCCGATGATATCCGCCACGCCGTTGAGGATACGCTCCAGTCGTGCCGAATTGTACGCTTCGTCGATGTAGCCGAGATACTCTTTTCGGTCCTCTTGGCCTTTGGCATAGCAGAGGTCGTATATATTGAAACTCAAGCTCTTGGTCAGGTTATTGAATCCGCGGAGTTTGAGTTTGTTTCGGCGCATTCTCTTGTCGCCTCTCCTTCCTGTAGCCGGATACCGACATATTTCTCCATTCATACCCCCAGCGACTGGAGAAGGCAAGAGACCGAAAATAGAAGCCCAACTTCGCTGTTGTCCTGTTGTCGTGAACGTGAGAAACTCCGCGGAAGGGGTCTGCGCCGTTGATTGTGCAAGCTCTTTGGAAGAAGAGTTCTCGGCCTGGCGCGGATTGGTGAGGGTGTCTATAGGCCTTCCGCAGTGGATAAAACCTTTCTCACGGATGAGGAGAGTCCAAAATGAAGTGCCTGATGGATCACATCGTCTTGAACGTTGAGGACGACGAGACCATGATCTCCTTCTACAGTGAAGTGCTCCGGTTGCCGACGGAACGCCTTGAGGAATATCGAGCGGGAGATGTACCGTTCGCATCCCTGAGGCTGAATGCCGATACCATCATCGACCTTTTCCCAAGAAAGCTGTGGCAAAAGAACTCCCGCCAGGGAGAAGGTCGTGAAAACCTCAACCACTTCTGCATTACCGTCGCCAAAGCCGACTGGGACGCCCTCGTCAATAGGCTTGAGGCCCAGGGTATACAGATAGAGAGCGGGCCGGTCCGTTTGTGGGGGGCCCAAGGAACGGGAACGTCGATCTATTTCCGTGATCCGGAGAAGAATCTCATCGAAGCCCGGCATTATGAAGCCGAGGACGATGAACAGGGGCGAGTCTCTTGAGAGTTCCGGGACTGACGGCCAGAGGTATTTTCTTCTGGATCCTTTTCCCTTTTGTGATCCCCCAAGCAATCAGAGTGAGACGCAACGCTCCTCGGTTGTCGGGTGCGTCCGGACCAACTTACGGCAGCGTAGGGTCGGGAAGAAACATCAGGCTTGCGGTAATCGGGGATTCGATCATCGCGGGAGTGGGAGCCGAGACCGTAGCCGATGCCTTACCAGGGCAGGTCGCTGCAGAGCTTGCTCAAGTCCTTGAGAGTGAGATTTCCTGGAGCGCCCACGGTCTCATAGGGGCCACCGCCTCCATAGTAAGCCGCCGCCTGGTACCCATGCTGCCGAACGAGCAGTTTGACGTGGTGGTAGTGTCGGTCGGCGTGAACGACGTGACCTCGTTGAGAACGATGCGTCAGTGGTCAACCGATCTTGACCACCTTCTCGACGAGCTGCAGGTCCATTCCCCTGAAGCGATGATCGCCCTTGTCGGATTGCCCCCTCTTTCGTCATTCCCTTTGTTGCCCCAGCCGTTACGGTCCGTTATGGGAATACGGGCTCGGATGTTTGATGAAGCGGCCAAGTCTGAAGTTTGCCGGAGACGCAGTGCGGTGCACGTTCCAATCGACATCGATCCGGCTCCGGAGCAATTCTCGCCTGACGGGTTTCACCCGTCTCCTTCAAGTTACAAGGAGTTGGGCAGACAGGTCGCCGCCGCAGTGTTTTCAAGGCTCCACCGCACCGACAGACCCGCACGGGGCACGTGAACAGTGTGGCGCCGGTACACATATATACATATCAATAGATTAACGACCGCGAGGGGGAGAGCGACAATCCGACAAACAAATCCGATCAAAGCCGATTAGTGAGGATATTGGCCCATCTGAGCGGAAATCCTGTTATACTAGGCATGGAAACTGCGGAGAAGGTTGAGCAATGACGAACCAAAGTCTGAATGAAGCGGTAAGAGAGATCGCCCTGAAAAACGGAGCCGATCTGGTGGGGGCGGTAAAAGTGAGCGATCTCCCCGAGCACCTCGACAGCATTGCCACAATGTTGCCGTCCGCTCGGAGCGTCGTGGTAACGGCAGCGAAGCACAGCCTTGCGGCCATTCGGTCAAAGGTGAATCAGCTCGCACAATTCGATACCATCCACGCGTACGATGAATGCGGTCGGGCAGCCCACAAAGTCAGCCGCCTGCTGGAGTCGAACGGCTTTCCATCGGCAGCCGTTCCTGCCTTCATTCCCATTGACATGGATGAACCCGGCAGGGGCATGCGCGGCGAGATCTGCTGGAGGCGAGCTGGAGTACGGGCGGGCCTGGGATCGTATGGAGAGAATGGTTTGCTGATTACCCGCCAATTCGGATCGGCAATCAGGCTTTCCGGACTCGTGACATCAGCCGAACTGGATTCAGACCTTCCCCTCCGAGATGATGTCTGCGACCATTGTATGCGGTGTGTTGAGGCGTGCCCTGTCCACGCGCTATCCGGCGGGAGGAAGATCAATAAGAAGTCGTGCGGTGAGACAATCTTCAAGTTCGGGTTCCGATTCTTTCAACGGTTCATGCAGGGCATTTTGGACGGAGCGACGGAAGAGCCGGGCCGGATTGTGAAAGGTTATGAATTAAGGGAACTATGGCAGACTTTCGTGACGGGAAATTACTACTATTGCTTTGAATGCCAGGCTCAATGCCCCGCGTTGGAGATGCCTGAGATGCGATGAATCATCGAGCACTGCCTGTCTGACCAATGGGTTCCGCAGCTCTGAGTGCCATTGCAACCCCTATTCCGCACAAGTCCATATTTGGCTGGACACGAGTGATCCGATATACGGAATGACTGACCTGACCAAGTGAAAGAGCCTTGCAAGCTCAGCATGAGAATATACCGCCCTTGCAAATGTGGGGACCCGGCCCGTAAGCTCACCGTCCGGCCCAAATCACCGCACCCATGTCATACAAATAGTTTTTCGTGCGTGTGGTACCCCTGCCCGGTGTACGGGCTTTGAGAAACAAAGTCCCTCATGTTATGACGTATACGAGACGAGTCTTTCTCACGCGTGACAAGACCGTCCGACATCCTCGACTTGATGACGGCTTACCCGTCTGCCGTGGATAACGGCACCCTCGATCCGTCCGTGTCCGTCGATCGGCGATGGATGGAAGCCTCATCCGGACGAAAGGGTTTCGGTCGTACCCGCGGGACGTCGAAGTGGATCGCACCCGTGGAGGAAAGGAGACGATGCTGCTATGGAGGACCACCCCGGCATTTTCATTGGGAAAGGTGAGAGCCCGCAAGATCTCTTGCTGCAATTTGCCACTCGCCACGGCCTGATTGCAGGCGCAACCGGTACCGGCAAGACCATCTCCTTGCAGGTGCTGGCCGAGGGCTTTTCGAGCCATGGGGTGCCGGTCTTTATGGCGGACATAAAAGGCGACCTCTCCGGCATAGGTTACCCCGGCGACGCGAACCCGCGCGTGATGGAGCGAGCACGGACGATCGGCCTGGAACCGTATCGGTTCCAAGGGTTCCCCACGATGTTCTGGGATGTCCTCGGCGAACAGGGACACCCGATACGTACAACGGTCTTGGACATGGGCCCTGTGCTGCTCTCCAGATTGTTGGAACTCAACGACACTCAGGAAGGAGTGCTCAACATCGCGTTCAAGTTTGCGGACGACCAGGGCTTGGCCCTGTTGGACCTGAAGGACCTGCGATCCCTCATGTCGTTCGTTGCCGAACACACCAAGGATCTCACCGGTACGTACGGCCATGCATGTCACCAAGCCCTCCGTGGGGGCGATTCAGCGTCGCCTTCTCGTTCTGGAGGAACAGGGAGGGGAGCGTTTCCTGGGCGAACCGGCTTTGGAATTGAACGACCTCATGCGCGTCGACTCCGATGGACACGGGTACATCAACATCCTTGCCGCGGACAAGATTATGCAAAGCCCCCGTCTGTACTCGACATTCATGTTGTGGATATTGTCCGAACTCTTCGAGGAACTGCCGGAAGTGGGCGACGTGGAAAAGCCGAAGCTGGTGTTCTTCTTCGATGAAGCCCACCTTCTCTTTCAAAACGCTCCCAAAGCTCTGTCGGAAAAGATCGAGCAGGTGGTGAGGCTCGTTCGCTCCAAGGGGGTGGGGATATACTTCATAACCCAGAGCCCCATAGACGTTCCCGACAGGGTTCTTTCTCAATTGGGAAATCGAGTTCAGCATGCACTGCGGGCGTTCACCCCGAGAGACCGGAAGGCGGTGAGGACCGCTGCCGAGACGTTCCGAGCCAACCCCGCGTTCGACGCGGTTCAAGCCATTACGGAACTGGGCGTCGGCGAAGCCCTGGTTTCCACGCTCCAGGATAAGGGCATTCCCGGCATGGTCCAGCGAACCCTTGTGCGCCCTCCCTCATCCAGGATCGGTCCCGTCAGTCCGTCCGAACGGCAAGCAATTATGCGGCGGAGCCCGGTCGGAGGCAAGTACGATACGGTTATAGACCGAGAATCCGCACACGAACTGCTCATGGCCCGCGCGGAGCACACCGCGGCGGTTGGACCGCCCAAGAGAGAAACACCGGCCGAGGCGCCCCCGGCGTCGAGCGGATGGGGCTTACCGGAAATATTGACCGGGACGGGCAAACGTCAGGGAGTTCTGGAGGCTCTGGCCAAGAGTGTGGTCCGAAGCGTGGGAAGCAGTATCGGCCGACAAATAGCACGGGGAGTTCTGGGGTCCATTCTCAGGAAGAAGTGAACATAAGGAAGATCGGAAGTCTACCCCAAAGAAATAAGCGTCGGGAATGCATGGCTAAGTGGACAATGATCATCTGATGTCGACCTTTTCTGCAACTGCCCGCCGGGGAGCCGCACACATTCGGGAAGTCAAAAACATAAAGCCGTGTCTGGATTTTACGGAGGAGTATCAAAGGCATTGAGCCGCGTCAAGCACGTTTGACCATGACCAGCGACGAAGATTGATAGTACGAACGAAAAGAGGGATCGCTGACAACTCATAGATTGACTTGTATTCGTGGTTTTCTCGTGCTGCTTTCCCTGACTCGCACATCCCAAGGCCCATTCTCGATATCGTCATCTCCTGCCGTGAGGTAGTGTGGCTCGTACCGGGGCGAACGCGCACGATCCGGAAATTAGGCGGCGAGTATATCAAGTCGTTTGTGTGTAAAGCAAGGGCTCCGTGAGCCGCATCGAGAGGTCGTCACGTCCTCATTGCGGCCGCAGATCCGACTGCGGTCCCCTTCAACTCGTTTCCCGGCGACCGGCGACACGGCGGGGTTCGTGGTTGCACTCTTGGCTGTTTTCCCTTTGACGATGAAGTGGTAATATCCGTCTCGGGAAAGGCGGTTGATAATGAAGGCGACGACACGGGGGTATCTTTATGTGATGGCCGCCGCAGTACTGTGGGCTTCATCGGGTACCGCGGGGAAGGCCCTCTTTCTTGCAGGCATGACTCCTTTCGAGCTGGTTCAAGTGAGGGTTACCCTTGCCGCACTCGCCATGGTTCTCGTTCTGGGGATGTCGGCTCCCGCTCAACTCCGTATCCGGTTGCGCGACGTGAGCTCCATGCTGCTGCTCGGCGGCCTTATCATGGCGACGGTACAGTTCACCTACCTGTTTGCCATCAGCAAGATTCAGGTGGTGGCCGCCATATTGATCCAGTACACGGCACCCATAATGGTGGCGGTGTATTCCGTGCTCTTCTGGGGCGAACGTCTCACCGTTTCCAAGGTTTTCGCCCTTGTACTGGCGCTGCTCGGGTGCTACCTGGTCGTCGGAGCCTATAACGTGGAACTGCTCCACATGAATCGGGTCGGTATCATTGCGGCAATTTGCTCTGCAGTCTTCTTCACCGCGTACACCCTTGTGGGCGAACGTATGATGCATCGCTACCGGCCGTGGACCGTCGTCTTCTACTCAATGGTGTTCGCCGCGGTGACGTGGAACGTGGTCCGGCCGCCCCTGGCATTTCTGCAGTCGTCGTACACCATGCACGAGTGGGGGCTTATTCTTTTCATCGTGCTTTTCGGCACCGTGGCCGCATTCGGGCTGTTCTTCGCCGGCGTGAACCACATCCGTTCGACTCGCGCCGCGGTCACCTCGACAATGGAGCCGATTTCCGCCGGCTTCATCGCGTTCGTCTTCCTCGGAGAAGCCCTCGCCCCTCTTCAGATCTTCGGAGCCGTCCTGGTTATTGGGGCAATTGTCTTGCTCCAAGTCGAGCGGGAACACTCGGAGCTGACTCCGGAACTCATCCGTAGCGCGGGACGTGAGAGCGTGGGTCAGGGTCCGGCGTGACACAATTGGTATTTGATTGTGTAGTAGTCTGCCGGCACGGAGAGGACGCATTCACTATCCGGGCACCGGCTATCGTGTGATGCGACGCGGGAACGCCGGCCGGGATATTTTCTTTGACGAGTCGAACCGGATTCGTCTCTACGATCTGTTGGAAGAAGGAGACAAGCAATTCGTAATCGTTCACCACGAAGCCTGAATTATGACGGGTCCAGGGAGTCCACTGCAGTACGCAACGACTCACTCGAGAGGTAACAGGAAAGCATTCCGTTCCTGAACTCACATTCCGCGGGGTTTCGGGCACGGACTGAAGTAATTTCGGCTGATGTCCGTTCCGGCTGGGGACGACCTTGGCGCGCGACCCTGGTGACTTCTGCCGGCTGGATTGTAATCAAGTCGAGGTTGTCAGAGGACCTTTGTGTGGACAGATCCCCTCCTTGAGCCTGGGATGCAGGAACTGTCGGCGTGGTGTGCCGGAGTAATGCCGCGGAGATATCCGGCGCCTCATCCGGTATCCTCCTGAACCAGCATGATGTGGCCGGCGTACAGCTTACACAGGGTCATTCGAGCAAAATTTGGGCGCGTAATGCGAGTTGTAGCCACACCACACGGTCTCCAAAGCTCGTGAACATGGATGAATATCAGAAGTAAAGGGTCCACTTCCGCCACTGAGACAACAGGCGGGAGCTCACAACAAACCACAAGGTCGAATCCATTGTACGAATCTTACCGATCCCGCGCATGCCCACCATGGTGGACGGCGGCGCATCCGGAAAAGGCGCCCTGACTCGATACACGTTTCCTAATCTTGGATGGGCTTCCGCGGTGGGGGCCACTTCTGAGACGATGAGCCGGTGGCCGGTTCGGGGGGTGCCGCTAAGGTACAAGGTGACCGGATCTTTAATCTTAATGTAGGCGATCTTGTCCTCCGGGACGAAGATGTCCGCAGAGAGGTTGCCGGGAGCAACGATTTCACAGAAGGCCTCACCTGCCAGGAATTTCTTTCCCGAGAGACTCTCGATATCTTTGGTGAGAACGATTCCCGGTACCGGTGACTTGATCTCCAGGAACTGTTGCTGCCATTGGTAATACTCGTACTCCGCCCACGCGGCCTTGCGTTTGAGAGCCACCAGGTCGCTCTCGGCGAGCTTGGAGGGGTCATCCCCGGCAGAGCGTTTGAGCAAACTCATCTGAGCGGTGAGTATGTCGAACTGCCGTTTT
>JAVHLK010000024.1:0-17234 GCA_031082285.1 Desulfomonilaceae bacterium | reverse complement strand
TGGCGGTCTTCACCTTGTGATCGAGGTCCTTAGGGTCCAGGGTGGCCAGCACCTGCCCGACTTCGACCTGTGAACCCTCATGCACAAACACGTTTTGGATGAGTCCTTCGATTCCACAGAAGGCCACATAACGAGTCGTCGGGACGATTTCCGTCTCGCCTCCGACGTCGAAAGGAAAAGGAATCATTAGGAAAATCAAGGCTAGTACGGAAAGGGCAAGAGCAGCACCAATCCCGTACCTGCGGATCTTCAACGATCTCTCTCCACGCACCGCATCCGGATTCATCAAGACACGCAGACTTGGCCTGGCGTCCATAAGCCACTTTTCCGCCAACGCGGACCCGAGAAACGATGAGATGTTGAGTAGGGTCAGGATGCCGGTCTGACCCGGCGGTTGCGTTTCAAAGAACTCCAGGATGAGATGTCCGACTGGTTTGCCGTCATGCGTAAGCGGCACGCAGAAAAGACTCGTGCATCCGGACGCTTTAAGGTACGATTGCACGGCCTCCCTGGCGGGTGCGGGAAGTTCTTCCTCTTTCAGGGCAGAGGTTTCCATTTCGCCCGATAAGAAGAGTCCTTTTTCGACCCCTCTCAAGCCCTGGGCCAATCGCGTCATTTGATCGTAGAACTTCGATTTCTTCTCGACGGCGGGTTGCAGGCCCGCGGCCACGAACCTGGATGCCCCTCCCAGATGAACCACCAGCGACGAGCGATCGAATTCGACCAAATTTCGAACGTCGTTGGTAAGGAGCAAATACAGATCTTCCAAGTTTCCCGCCTCAAATACCCTCTTGCAAAACTCAAGCCCAGATGCAAGGAATCTTTGCCTGGGATCCACGACCGATGCAGGAGGAACTTCTTTGGTGGCGTGAGGCAAGGTGGAGGTGTTCTCACCGATTTTCTGAATGGGCATAAGGTCTCGATCCGTTTCCATAAACTTTCACGGAGATGCTCTCAGGCGTCAGATCCAACGCGTACCGCAAGCTTACACAAGCGATTCTCTGTTGAACGTTCTGAACAATTCGTCCAGGAACCGCGAGAACATGCTCTTCGGCGGTGATGGCACCACCAATCTTCCGGTCATTCCAATACGTACCGCATGATCGCTATTGTTCAACTTGACCGCGCACATGTACTGAGCCTCAAGCGGCACGTCCCGCCGGCGATCGCCCAAAACCTCAGTAGCCAATTCTCCGCCAAGACGACTTGAAAAAGGCAAATCTTTCAGATCCCTTTCACTATAGGATCTGATTTCATCTATACGTTCGGTCACTATCCTGCCCGTGCCGATGGGCAGCCATATCTCAATCTCTTGACCCACATTTATTCGGTGACGATCGTGTTCCGGGATAAAGGCGCGTACCACGTAATCGGTAGGGGACTGGACCTCCCCGACCACAACACCTTGTCCGGGACGGAAGCCGGTTTGCATTCGGAAATCCAATTTGGTGACAATCCCATTGAATGGTGCGGTTACCCCCGTTCGAGCCGTATCAAGGTCGGCACGAATGCGGGCCGCCTCGTCCTCCACCTGATAGAGTTCCATTTCCTTTGCCGGTACGGTCCCGATCTTCGTCGAATCAAAGCGCAGCATACTCAGCTCTTTCCTCACTATTTCGTATCGGATCTGTTTCTCGGTCAGAGCCAGATCGAGATTCTCGGTGTCCAGTGTGAAAAGGGTCTGACCCTGTATCACCGCTGAGCCTTCCTTCACGAAGACCTCTTTGACGGCAGTGTGAAAGGGAACGGTAAGCTTTTGAACGTAGGCCGATCCCACATAGCTAGGGTAAACGGATTTTGTCGATACTGGTACGAACAACGGCCCGAGTATCAGGACGAGTAAAACGGAAAAGAGGAACACCCCCGAGGGCTTGGGAATGACTTCGGATCTCCTGCAGTACAGAGTTCTTATTCCTCTCATGGTCGGCCGTACGACGAAGAGCACGAGTGCCCCAGCGGCAAGAACCACGCCCAACGTTTTGTCGAATCGGTAATAGACTCCTGCAATAATACCAGTGTACAGGAAGATCCGAAATAGGAAGGCGCTCACGCCGTAAGATGCGAAGAGAAATCTCTCCCTCCGACCGCCCGCCGTGCTCGGTACCTGGTTCATACCGAGCACGCGGTTCATACACAGGTATCTCAAGTACCCGAACGACTTCTGCATCAGATTGGGCACTCGCAGGTAGTCCGTGAGAATGAAATACCCGTCAAACCGCATCAGCGGGTTGCCGTTGAAGAGCACGGTCGACCCAAACGATACGGCTATGAGATAGAAGGCCAACGAATTGAGCATTCCCGGCTTGGAGAAATACCAAACATATGTGGCCGTTACCGCAAGGATCAACTCGGCAATTATCCCCGCGGCGCCGATCGCTATGCGTTGCTTCCGGTCGGCCAGTTGCCATGCGTCCGTCGTGTTGCAGTAGAGACAAGGGAAGAAGATCAGGAAACCAATTCCCATTTGCGGCACATGGAGTGCGAAACTCTTCGCGGTATATGCATGGGAGAATTCGTGCACAAGCTTTGCCAATGCAATGGTGATCCACAAATAGAAGAGGTTCTCCAGATTGAAGAAGAAGAGGTATTCTCTCTCAATCTTTCCAATGCCGGTCATCAGGAGGTAGCCGGCTCCCGGAATAAGAAGTGTGGCTGCACCGATTGTCCACCTGTTCGCGAACAGTCTGAAGACCCACAGAGTCCGTTCGAGAAATCCGTCGGGATTCAACAAGGGAATGAAGAGGAAATAGACACTTGAAAACCGTGCGGTCCGCTTTAATTCCTTCTGGCGCTTCTTGAGCGCGCTTTGATAACGGGCGGTGCAGGCCTCCGTGCCCAGGATCAGACCAAATTGCGCGGCTTTTCCCAGAATAGTGCGAGCATCCGGTAAAGAACAATAACGCCCTGAAGCGTTGAACTTCTCAATGGCTTCTTCCAGGGTCACGGTGCCGTCAAGACTCTGAAGAAACTGGTATTCAAAGGTAGAAAGCCGATAGTACTTCGCGGATACGGGATCCTTCAGAACAATAGTCCTTGAACCGTCGCACTCCGGGTATTCCGAAACGCCGAGGTCTTTTCTGAATTTGGGGCGAGCCTTCATCTCTATCGCGCCGCAACCCGAATAGTCGTCGTGGGGGGCGGGTGTGAAACCGACCCTTCCCTGAACACCACGGTACTACAGTCGGCGCCTGCAATCTACACCGATGATACACGTCAGACACGTTGCTTGACCAACCGCTTCATAGACAAGACCTCGAACCCCGCACGAGGATCGCATGGCTTCAATCCAGTGCCTTGAATTTCGACGAGTACGATTTCGGCGATCTTCCACACCTCGACACTGAACATCTTTGTCCCTGTTTATGGACCAGTGTCTAAGCTCCTCAAGGACCTTTTCCAGGATGCTTATTGCATCAGTGTTCTCAAGGCTTTGAGAGCACTTACGGCTTTCCGGTCTGCCGAGCAAGTTCAAGAGGCGAATCGTAAATTATCGGCTTGATATCTGCGCGATTGCACTGCCGACACCCAGCGCGTGAACCTCGTCGGAGAGTTAGGCGAGCGTTCTCATCGAACGAGAGGTTCGTTGTAATTTGTACCCATGGCGCTTTTCAATTCGGCCAACAATCCGTTCGCTTCTCCAATGGAACGAATCCGCTCGATCTCTTCCTGCAGCACGTCGCCTTCCGATTCGAGGAGAGCCAGCCTATCCTGGCCGTCCACCCCGACCCTATCGCGCTGAATCCTGAGAACCTGTCTTGAGGCCTTCAGCGCCCTTTCCGCATACCGAATCTCATCGAGTCCGTCGAAGTATCTGAGAGCCGCGGTCCTCACCTGACGGGTTATCCCCATGGCGACCGCGCCGATTTCCCGGCGGGTCTTGGAGACCATCAATTCCGTGGCCCTGGACTCAGAAACATTTCCGGCCCAATCTATGAGGTCGAAATAGACGAGTCCTCCCACTTCCTTCCAGTCCCGGTTGTACAGGTGTTTGTCCTTGTCCCTCGTGTATCTCCAAAAGACCGACACCTTGGGGAAATATTTCACCAGCGTCCGCTTCAGGTCATTGACCGATTTCAAGTGATCCAGACCTGCATGATAGGCTTCCGGCCTAGTCCTTACGGCGACCATCTCCATGTTGCAGATCGGTTCCGTGTAACAGGGGGGAACAATGTCCCCCACCAAGACCAGTCCGCCGTCCGCACATACGTCCGGTGAGACGTTCATGGCCGACGCCAGAAGGTTGCGCTGTTGTTCGGCCTCATTGACAAGTCGCTCGAGAATACGCTGTGCGTGAATGAGTTTCTTGTTCGCACTGTGGTAATTCTCCACCGGAATGAGTTTTTTCTCAAACAGCCTTTCCGACTTGCCCGCGAGGTCGGTGCGCAGACTCACCAATTTCTCGGCCATTGGAATGACGTGTTGCAGGCTCAGAAGCCTAAAGTATGACGAATCGACAACTTCCAGGAGTTTCTGAGCAATTCTCACACGGATGTAGTGCTGCTTTGTCTTGTCATTCCGGGAGCTTCTCGTGAGGTAATACGCAAGCGCCGCGTCAGTTGGGCTCCACCTGGTCTCCAGAACGTAACGCCAGGTTGTCCGCTCCCTTCCCGTGGAGAACTGGTTCACGCCCGTCCCCGGGGATCCGGGGTCGGGAATCGAACCTTCCGCTCCAAGAATCTCGCTGTAAGAAAAGGGAAGGTTGTCGCGTTCGCTCAGCTCCGCAGACAAGATCAGCTTAGGCAGCATTCGAGTACGGTTGCTGTCTTCGATGGCCTGCTGGGTCAGCGTCTCGATACGAGCCTGCTGAATTTCCAGGCTCGTGGCAAGGGCGATCCGTCTGCAGTCCTCGAGCCTCAAGGGCCTCCCATTGGTCACCGTAGACGCCGGCCTGACGCGGGAACTGATCAGCGTCGTCGCCGTCTCTTGCTGGGTCAGAGCAACGGGATCCGGACCTGCAAAAGGATCTTTCAGGGAAACCTTCGTCGCATGAACGGCCTGCGCAAACCCCGACATCACTTCGGCAGGCCGGTAGTAACTCAGGAATGACGGGTTGCACGATGTGAGCAGAACCAACGAAGCGCACGCACAGGCAGTCGCTGCCACATGAGCGGCTCTCACATTCATCAGCGCCTCCACTCAGGCCTAGCCAGTTGGAGCACTCCGGTCATACCCACTTCGAGGGCTCCGTCTGCATTGTCAATCGTGACGAAGACCCGCTTTGTATTGGATTTGGGATCGATGAGTTTACCAATTTTTTCCACTTCTCCGGTAAACCGCTCGGCATCTCGATACACGAAGACGCCTTTGTCGCCTATCTTGACCTGGTCCAAGTCGGTGTCCGCGAGGTTGGCGACCGCGTACACCTTGGAGCTGTCCACTATGGCAAAAATCTTCTCCAGACGCTCGACCGGTTCGAAGGGTTGTTTGTACTTGACCGCAATGTACCCGGAGAACGGGGCTTCCACCTGGCACTTCTCGAGATTCAGCTCGGCCAGTTTCAGCTCGGTCTGAGCTTCTTTCACCCTGGCCTTGGCCACCTCCACCTCCGTGAGTGCCTTGAGGACTTCGGTCTTGGTGGTTCCTTCGAGCGCGAGGAGTTCGCTCTTGAGCTCGTGATCCCGCTGAGCCAGGGTCAGTGAGAGCTCCAGAGCCTTCAGCGCCTCTGCGGACCTGTCGCGCAGGAGTTGGAACCGGCGCTTGGAAACCTCGGCGACCACTTTTCCCTTTTCGACGAATTCCCCCTCACCGAGACGAAACATCTCGATGATGCCGCTCACCTCGGTACCGACATTGGCCGATTGATACGGGTTGATGATTGCCGCTTCAATGTTGATCCCGGCACCACTCTCGGCAGATTCCTCGGGCTCTTGAGCCGCAGCCGAGGAGACGCCTAGGTATTCGACCGTATGTGGCGGAACGGGGAACAACAGCACGAGAATAAGAAAGAGGCACGACGACAAAACTGTGGCAATAAATCGATTTCCCATAACCCATACCCTAAAATTTAATTACCAACCACAACATGAAGTCCCCGTCGATGCAATCCAAAGGATGTCTGCGATCGTTTCCAGCCGGGAGCCACCTGTCTCACAAGTTTATGACGTTACGGGCCAGATCTCACGAATCACGGCGGTCCCACTGTGTGAGACAACAGGCAAAAGTAGTTACATCCCCCTGCACTTCCACACCAGGCGCAGTCTTTAACAACCGCCAATCGTCCTGTTTTGCCTTTGCTCTCAATCTTATAGAAAAACGTGTAAAATTGTCAACGAGAAAGATCGACCATAATCCTCGGTCAACTTTGGCGAGATCCCCGTGGGCATCCTCGATGGACGAGATTCCGAGAAGTTTAAAAGAAATCCGACCCATCTTTGGGACCCGGATTCTTGTCACTACACTCCGCCGAATGGCGGAATCTGACTTCTGGTGGAAGCGAAAGAAGCAGCCGGTTCAAGCTCCTCCCGTGTGCCGTTTCCAACCCCCGCCTTCACCCTGTTTCCAAGTGGCGCACGAACATGCCGTACGAGCGGCGTGTGGACCCAGTTGAGGGAGCCCAAGAACGCGTTACGGATTCCTTACTGGGGAGTTGAGAATCCCAGATGATGAACGGGGCCCCTTTTCATGCCCTCAGCAATGATTCTGAGCAAATGGATTCGTCCTCAGGGCAAGCTATTGAAACGGGCCGGGCCTGATCCCGGCAAGCAGCAGATGTGGGCTCGTCTGATAGTGGCGGGCTGGGCGGCGGGTGGCTACGAGATTACCGGTTGTCCATTAGCCTGCAAGAACGTCCACCAAACTCAGGCTGTGAAGATCAAAGACTATGCAGACAGGGTGATTCGGTTCGGAATGAGTGTCGCAAGCTCCGGACTGTCCATGGTTGCGGAGGTCGTGAGATAAAAGGTCCGCCACCCTCATCTCATGCATGTCAAATACCATGCCCTTCGTGGAAAACCATTGCTCGAACCGTTCATGGGGCTCCAAAGTAGCTGACTGTTCGTTGCCGAGCACATTATCCAAAGAACTCATAAGGGAATTGAACCACTCAGCCAACTTGACTTCATCCGCATTGAAGACAAGAAGAATCTCATCTAGTGATTTACCTGCCTGCCATTCTTCAAGCTTCAGAAAGAAATCCTCGAGTCCCAACCATTCTTCTTTGCCTTCGACTTTCTTGCCGGAAACGAACGAGAAGAGGTTGCTCCACCCCTGATTCTTGGATTCCTGGGGTTCTCCCAAGAGTGCTTCCTGTATCAATGTCCCGAGCTGTGCCGCGTCCGACGGATGGCCCGTGTCGCCTCCGTGGTCGGCAGTGAAAGAGAAGGGAAGCAATGCTTCCGATGAGAGAAACGCCAAGAGATTGCCGATTGCCGGCATCAATCCAACAGTGCTTAGCGGCTCTCCTGTGCCGTAGAATGAGGGTATAGGGATTCGATCAAGGATTTGGGGCGACGGCGGATCCGGCAAAACCGAAATCAAGGTCCATTCTTGACACGACAAGGGCTGCAAAGGATCCTCAGCACCATAATTTCCATTGTCGTTCACTTCCAGCGTGAGAGTGACTTTTCCCACGAAGCCGTACGCGGGGCTGAATACAAGGCTCTTGAAGGCCTCATTGACCGAATCCGGACTGCCGACGAATCTCATTGTTCCTTCGGTCCCATCAAGGTCTCCGGTCACAGTAACAGGACTCGTTAGCGAAAGGCTACCGGAGTCCACACTTACGTCTACCTGAATATCCTGACTACCCGGCGGCGCATAGGCCGAGTCCGGATCATCGACAGAGATCATTGACAGACCGACAGTCGAGTTCACCATTGTGGTGATTTCGTCGGGGAGCGATATGACCGGCCGGTCGTTGACCCCAGTCACTGTTATATGAGTTTCCGACCAGTCTCCCTTGACATCACCCTGACCGACGTTGCCCAGATCGCTTACCGTGCCTCTGACGGTAATATTGCCGTAGAAGTCCGCAGCGGGATCGAATTCCAATCCCGTGACGAGAGCCGTCTTCAGGTTGTCATACGTTCCGGTGAGCACGATCATTCCTTCCCCCGGTCTGGACGCTGTAACTCCTGAATCGTCAAGAAGACTGAGTGTTCCTGACGCTGCCCCCGAATCATCCGCGGTCGCGACAAAGGTAATCTGGAAAGGCCGGCTCCTGTCGGAAGCGTAATCCATATCTGGGTCATAGATATCAGCGCCGTAAAGAGTCACGGGATGGTCTTCGACGGTTTCCAATGCGGCGGGCATGTCGATAGACGGATCGTCATTGACCGGCTGCACGGTGAAGTTCCAGGAACCGGAATCCTGCAGCGCATAGTCCCCACCTCGGTAGTCCACGTTGCCGTGATCGTCAACAACCAGTGTTATGCTCACATCACCATGGAACTCCTCCATGCCGTAAGAAAGGGAAAGCAGCAAACCCGAATCCAGCGCAGCATTTATGTCGGAGATGGAGCCATAGGCTTCCCAGGTTCCGTCGCCATCACTGTCGGAGATTGAAGAGCCATTCCCAAAACTCAGATCAAATGGAAAAGTGCCGGGAAAATTAACCGCTTCTACTGTGAAGTAGACCGCGTATTCCAATGCGTCCACCTCGGCTTGATCCAAGTGCCGGGTATCCTTAAGATCTGAGATGGACAATCCCTGAACTACGGTTGAGCCGCCTTCCATCACCGGGTCTATAGAGGGAAATCCCAGAATTAAGGGGGAGTCATTCTTGGGCTGGATGTTAATGGACACGAGTGCCGGATCGCTGGTGTTTTCGCCTCCACCAGATATGTCGCCATCGTCCGTAACCGTATAGGTGAACGATATTTCTCCAAAAAAATCATCATCAGGATCGAATCGAACCAAATCCACGTTTGCCCATTCGATGACACTTCCCGAATGCAATTCAGTCCTTGTGGCGCCATCCAGAAAGAGGTCGCCCACCGCCAAGACCTCGGTCACGTTTCCCAGACTAATATGGAGCGGATTGTCTTGATCGCCCCACCTTTCAAGGGGATCTGTCATACCCCAGCCGTCCAATGTAATTAAGTCCGGCCCTTCATCCGCTACAACCTCGAAGGCCGTTGCCGCAGGCGCATTGGGCGGGTCGTATGTCGGTTGCACGCTGAACTCCCAGTTTATGGAGTCGGTCAAAGATTCCTGCGGGAAAAAATGGTCTATGTTTCCGTTGTCCAGCACTGTCATGGTGACCGATACCTGGCCGTGGAAGTCGTCCAGCAGGTCCACGCGCAAACCTGATGTCAAGGCTTCATTAATGTCAGTGAAGCCTGCGGTTACGCTCCACATTCCATTGCCATCGTCGGTTAGCGACAGCCCGTTGTCAAATTCCAGGGCAAATGGATGCTCATCCGGGTACCCGACCGCCTCCAATTCAAACTGAAGCGTATAATCCAGGTCGTTCACGTTACCCTGGTAATAATCCAAGTCAACATCGGATATGGAGAGCCCTGTAGCCAGGATTGATCCGTCTTCCGTGGCAGGATCGGGCGTCAGGACGAGGTTTCCATCTATGGAGGGTTCGTCGTTTCTGGGGAGGACCGTAATGTCAATTGTGTCGACCCAGCCGCCAGCACCACCAGTGTGGCTAACCGTAGCCCATGCGTGACCATAGAAGTCGTCGTCCGGGACATACCGAAAAAAAGCGATCTTATAATACTCATAATGGGTTGCAGTGTCGTAAGAACACCCTTCCTCCAGGACACGAGGATTGGTAATTCCACCCCACGCATCGGTCATTTCCTCCCCTTCGGCTAGATTCTCCGAGTAGGTCCAGATCCGATACTCTATGTATCCGTGCAGCTCCGAAGTATCCAGCATGGTCACGGTATCATCTCTTATGACGCTGAATTCCCCATACAGTGCGGGATTGTTATAATACCAATACTGGGATGATAGCAACCGTCCGCTCCAGACTTGTTCACAATCTTCGAAGACCCTGACTTGGGTATCATATTCGTACTCAATCGTCGCTGTTGCCGGGGGAGTCTCTCCCATTTCTCCGTTGTAATCATAAATCGCGACATACTCCACTTCGTCGGGCGGATTATGGATTTCGGGATCGAAGTGCAACCCATCAAAACCGTTAACTTTGTACTGACCTATGTCACTGGGCATATACACATAACAGACATTATCGGCGTCCTCGATGTCAATGATATCACCCTCCACAATTTTATGGTTGTTGAGGAACAAGAAGCCCCAGTCCGGCGCGTCCGTTATCTTGATCTGCAAAAGCGCCGGATCAGACTCTAGGATGCTATCTATACCCCAGCCATCCACTTCAATCGGCTCGGTATGAATTCCTCTCACGGTAAAGGGAATAGCGGTCACAACCTGGGTTTCGTTAATCGTTATATCTACCCAGTGCTCGCTCCATCGGCCACCTCCGTCATAGGCTCTGATCATCAAGCCTGTATCGAAATGTTGCCCCAGCGTCTCTCCGGTATCAAAGATAATACCATTCTCGACGGCTACGGCGTTGGAGATCATATCGCTCGTGTATTCGACCGAAAAGGAGCTGACCGGTCCGTCGATAGCGTTACGAAAGTAGTCGGAGAGGTCCAGAAAGTAGCCCTCTGTCTGCTCATTCACACTGAAGTTCAGGTCACCCACAGCGTAGGGGCCCGGCAGCCAAGTAAGCTCGACGGTGAGATAATTGTCGTGACCGGACAGGGGCGGGAGATACCCTATTAGCTGACCAGCGGCAAACATATAATCCTCAAAGTTATCGGAATCGTCGGCTACGTCGGAACCCCAGTGGAGTCTAAATTCCATGCCCGAGCTTTCGCTGTAATAATCCCAACATAAGAACACCGGTTGTGTCCAGCCCTGCGCCCACTCTTGAATGGGGAAAGTGGACCAAGTCTCGCTGAAATAGAAGGAGGAACTCCGGATCGTGTCGATTTCTTTTGACCCTCCAAAGCCCCAAGGCCCTGACAATGTGAGATATTCTAAGGTGGTGTGATCGTATTCTCCCCGCCAAAAGTCAATGCCGTCAATGTCTTGACACCCCTCGATCGACAGACTCACAAAGTCCGACCCCTCCACGGATTCGTGGTACAACGGCACGAGGTTTTGCAAGTAGTACTCCATGTGCACCCTGGACCAGCCGTACCCGCTGGTGACGGTTATGGTCCCCAAATTGTCCACAGCGCCCAGGCCTGCCGCCTCATCGATGAGGTAACCCCTTGGATCGTCTCCGCTGCGAATTTCCAGAACCCAGTCAGCGTTCACTTCGCTGCCGGTGTTGTCATCGCTTGCCCATACCGTTGCCCCGGTTAGGTCGGAAAGTTTGGTCACGAGTTCCAGCCCGTCTTCGCCGTACCCGGTGTTGCAACCGTACAAGTCGATGCGCGCATCTTCGGTCAGGTATTGCCTCAATTCCTGCCACGGCACGAGGTCCGGTCCTTGGCTCAAATTGGAAAACGCGGCGTCTTGACCCAGCGCGATAGTTCCCGGCGCACCGTGGCTGAGAATGGCAAGATGTCCGATCTGCTTGCCGGTGGAATCCGCGAGACTTGTCAATGCGTCGACAATTGAGCCCATATCGTCGTTTTCCGCGTCGAATACGACGACCTCCGCGTCGTCAACTGCCGCCTGGGAGATAGCCTCTACCTGATCCAGCGCGTTGGAGATGAGCACCACGTTGAGATCCTGGTTGAAGACTTCTCCAAGAGGATCTGAGGTCTGACCGTCCTGAGACTGTGGAGCGCCGGAAGCCTCTGCAGGGGCGGTTTGATCGCCTCCCGCGTCTTGCGGTGCTTCTGAATGGTTTTGTTCGTTATTCTCTTGTGCCGATGAGTCGACCGCGGCGTCAAGAACGATCCGTTCTTCCAGTTGTTCCAATGTGATAATACGACGGGAGATTACAGCACGGCCGAACCAGAAAGACATCAGCTGTTCCCCTTTCAGATTTCGGTATGGGATTCCAAGCGTTAACGCCACATCCCTTTTAAATCAACTGAGAAGCGATCCGGCATGTCGAACATATCTCAATATCCTACATTTTGGCGTACAATACAATCCGGAAGAATCGCTCTTCCGGAAATAACTCGTTCACGCCCTGCCGCTCTCATAGCGAGCCACATAACGTGGCTCTGCCTGCTCCAGGTAGGGGAGCAAAATGGTGAGAGCATTCAGAGTGTTATCTGCCGGATGCTCGCCTGGGGACCAACCTTATAGCATCGCTCCACGGCTCGTCCATCACGCAGCGTGGCCCCCTTCTACCCCCACCATGTGACGCATCGTGGTGCTCGCTCAACGGACGTGTTTCATTCGGCGCGGCCCGAAAGCCTCCAGTGGGGAAAACGGAGCCGTGTGCCCCGAATTCATGTCCCAATTTCTCAGGTGAGCAACCATAACCAGCCGGCCTCAGCCTCCCATCCCCTCAAGTACGCCCACACCGAAAGTGTCGTCTCATCCTTGTCTCTTTCCTCCCCATCAAGAAAAGCCTTGACACGAGATTCTAGGTTAGTGATAATCACTTACCATCATGACGGCCGCATCCGTGAACCGGATGCCGGTTCGCCTCTTCCGGCTCGCTATCCAATACCTGCCCTTTATGGGCACTATTTACCACCAGGCCGGAACCTCCGGCCGGAGGCAGAAAATCATGGCAGAGAAATTCGTTATTGTCGGCGCGAAGCGAACTCCGTTCGGAAAGTATCTCGGTTCGCTGTCCGAAATGGAACCCGCGGATCTGGCCGTATGCGCAGGACGTGCCGCGCTGACTGCGCAAGGAAAAGACCTTTCCGAGGACATCGACCAGATCTTCGTAGGAAACTGCGTCCCGGCCTCGTTCGAAACCGGTTCGGTCACCGGCAGGCAGGTCGCACTCAAGCTTGGGATGGACAAGTTCACCGTGACCTTGGACACCGCGTGCTGTTCGCCGCTGACCGCGCTTCGCGTGGCTTTGTGGGGGTTGCGGCTCGGCGAGATCTCATCGGCGCTGATCATGGGCGTGGAATCCATGAGCAGGGTGCCGCACATGTCCAGGCAACTCCGGACCGGCGTGCGCATCGGCGAGCTCAAGCTGATAGACCAGATCTTTCCCATCAGCTATCCGGGGTACAACTCGGTCGCGGTTGATGCGTCGGACGGTGCGGAGAAATACCGGGTGCCCAAACGTGTGCTCGACACGTGGGCCATGGCATCCCATACAAAGTGGAAACAGGCCAATGCCGCGGGAAAGTTCCGTGAGGAGATCGCACCGATCGAAGTCCGCAAAGGAAGAGAGAAGTTCTTGTTCGCGGTCGATGAGTTCCCGAGGCCCGACGGAAATCTCGCAGCCATCCAGCAGCTTCCCACCGTATTCGGGGCCAAGACCACGACCGCCGGCAATGCTCCGGGGCTGAACGACGGTGCGTCCGCGGCGGTCATCATGACGGAAACACGTGCCGCGGAACTGGGCCTGGAACCGCTTGGAACCGTGGTGGACATGGCGGGAGAAACGGACATGCCGTACGGGATCTCCTGGATACCGGCCCTTACCATCAAGAAACTCCTTGCCAGGACCGGCCTTGCCATCGAAGATGTGGACCTCATTGAGATCAACGAGGCGTTCGCGGCCATGCCTCTTGTCAGCACCAAGATTCTTGCCGAAGACGATGAGGCCCGATGGTTTGAGCTGCTGAAGCGGACAAACGTGAACGGGGGAGCCATTGCAATCGGCCATCCGGTGGGAGCGTCGGGGTTGAGAATCATGATGACCATGATGTACGAGTTGCGGCGCCGGGGCGGCGGCAAGGGCGTCGCGGCCATTTGCGGCGGATTGACTCAAGGTGAAGCCGTGATGATCGAGGTTTGAGAAAGGAAATGTCATGTCTGAAGTGAAGTATACACTTGATCGGTCGTCAAGTATTGCGACCTTTGTGATCGATACCGCCGGCCCGGTCAACACCATCGGCCTTGAATTCATTGCGGATTTGGAAACGGCGTGCGAGCGAGCCAATGCCGACGAGGCGAAAGGCGTGATTATCCGTTCCGGGAAGCGAGCGAGCTTTCTTGACGGCGCGAACCTCAAGGAGATTATGGGCGGCGGCGGTCGAGGCGGTGTCCGTCATTTGCTTCTCAGGTACCAGGAAGCCCTCGCGGCTTTGGCCCAGAGCCCCTTCCCGGTAGTCGCTCTACTGGACGGGCAAACAGCGCTCGGCGGCGGAATGGAACTCATTCTCTGGGCATGCGACCACGTGTTCACAACTGCGAAATCACGGATGGGCCTCCCCGAGGTCAGTGTGGGGCTCTTTCCCGCGGGCGGCGGAATGCAAACTCTGCCGAAGGTCGTGGGCTTCAAGACCGCGACGGACCTTATCTTGAACGGTCGGGTCGGTCCTGCGGGCGACTACGCAAAGACCTCACTGGTTACCGTGTGTGACTCTGCGGATCTCACGAGCCGGGCCGTCTCGTGGATTGAAGAACACCAGGGGATACGAAATCGCAACTACGATCCCAACTTCGAGGAACCCGATCGGATGTCGGTAGAAAAGCAACGGGAAGTCCTGGCCGCGGCCAAGACGCGCTACGGTCAGTGCGCCGGCCGTCCGTACCTCCTCGCAGCACTCGAGTCTCTGGAAAACGGGCTGAAATTTCCGTTCGATGCCGCCGTACGTGATGACGTGGAACTCTTCGTCCGGTTGCTGGAGCATCCCAATGCACGAAACAAGGTGGATCTCTTTTTCCTTGTGACCAGTCTTGGACCGAAGCTGGTAAAGGTCGACCCCCGCAAGGCGGTTCCGGCATCGTCCTTGGCCATTATCGGCTCGGGATTGATGGGCAGGGGTATTGCGCAAGTCTCGGCGGACAAGGGCATCCGGACGCTGCTCATCGACGTTGACGAGAAAACCGCCAAGGATGCCGTGGAGAGCATTAAGGCCACGCTCGACGGTCTTGTCAACAAGGGTCGCTGGTCCTCGGACCGCAGGGATCGTGCAGCGGTTCATCTTGTCCCGTCCGCGGACTACAATGAACTCGCACACGTACCGTTGATCATCGAGTGCGTGTTCGAGGACCTTTCCTTGAAGAAGAAGATACTTGCTCAGGTGCGTGAGGTGAACCCCACCGCGATCTTTGCATCCAACACGTCCACGCTTCCCATGGCGGAAATTTCCGAGGGCTCCATGAGGCCCGAACTCGTCGTGGGCATGCACTTCTTTTCACCGGTTCCGCTCATGCCGCTCCTTGAGGTGATTGAGGGGCCGCAAACCGGTGCCGAGGCCGTTGCCACGGCAGTAACGGTTGGCCGAGCCCTGGGAAAGACCGTGATCCTGGTGGGTGACGGGCCGGGCTTCTACACGAGTCGCACGTTCGGGAGTTACGTGACCACGGGGTTCAGGCTTGCGGAACTGGGCGTTTCGCCCTGGGACGTGGATCGGCTCGCCGTCCGAGCAGGATTCCCTCAGGGACCGCTCCACGTGTACGGCACGGCAGGAGGAAACGTCGTCTACCATGCGGGCGGCTTCATGGCCGAACGGCTTCCGGATCGTCTGCCTCTGTCCCAGACTCTCGTCAACATGTACAAAGCAGGGTTCGTGGGCGCGGGCAAGCCGAGTTTCTACCTGGACGATCGAACGATGACCCGCAATGAGGCGGCGCTGGATCAAATCGTTCCCGTCCGGGGCATTCCCACGCCCACCGAAGAAGAGACCGCGGACATCCTTCTGTTGAGCATGGTCAACGAGGCGTTCTGGTGTCTGAGTGACGAAGTGCTCAGGGACTACCACAGCATGGACCTCGGCGCGGTCTTGGGCATCGGGTTCCCGGATTGTTGGCACGGACCCGCGAGGTACGCCGGTCTCAAAGGGGTCACGGCCGTCAAGAATCGCTTGAACGAGTTGGCCGAAAAGTTCCGATTGTCGAATCTTGTACCTGCACCCGAGTTCGACCGGCTGGCGGCCTGCGGATTGGATTCCAACCTCATCTAGAGGAGAAGTGATGAACGACGCGGTTATCGTCAGTGCCGTTCGCATGCCCGTGGGGAAACGAAACGGGAGTCTTTCCCGCATTCGAGCGGCCGAAGCCGCCATTGGTGCTGCCGAAGGGACGGCCGTCCCACGGATGTGAACCGAGGGTTCGTACTGTTTTCCGTGGACCGGGCCTCCGTGCCCGGATTCCGGGGCGGCGTACCGTCCCCATTGCAAGGGCCTGGCGAGACGTGAGTGTCATGTCCATTTTCGCGGGAACCGACGAAATCATGAAAACCATCGTTGCCAAGTCCATGGGCCTGTAGAGCGGCACTGGGGTCTATGGCGTATCAGCCGTCTGTGCAGGAACGGCAAGACACGGGGATCCGGAACGTCATACTCGTCTTTGCGGCCGTATGAGAAAGGAGGACGTGTCCGGAAACGATCACGAGTGCAAGGTTCTCTTTGATCGGGCAATTCTTGCGATCCTCGGCTATAATCACCGGGGGGCTCGGGAGGTTTTCCGAAGCCCAAGCTCAACTCATCGAGGACCGGTCATGGCACACAGTAAACAGACTCCTCGCAGCCGGGGTCAATCTCGTCCTCCCGGGCGGACGAAGATCGTTGAAGCATTGAAGTCGCTCTTGGGAGAGAAGGAGTTTACCGCCATAACCACCGCGGACATTGCCCAGACCGCGGGGGTAACCGAAGCGCTGATCTACAAGTACTTCAGCGACAAACGTGATCTGCTGCACCAGTTGCTCGCGGAGTATCTGGACTATTTTGTCACGCGAGCCGAGTTGGACGTGAAAGGGATCAAAGGCGCGGTGCACAAACTGAGAAGGCTCATTTGGTCGCATATCAACATGTATGCCGGCAACAGGGTGTTCGCCAGGATACTCTTGTTGGAGGTGAGGAACTACCGGGAGTACTTCAACAGCGATGCGTACCAGATGGTCAAGCGGTACTCGAGCTTTCTGGAATCCATCGTGGAGGAAGGGATAGCCGAGGGGGTCATCCGGGACGATATTCCCATCCCGGTAATCAGGCAGCTCATTATTGGCGGAATCGAACACATATGCCTGCCGGCGGTCATTTTCAATCGCGACATCGATCCCGATGCGCCCGCCGACCAGCTGTGCGACCTGATACTGGACGGAATCTCCACTCGTCAGCCATGAAGCGAAAAACTCTCGCGGCCTGCCCGAGTTTCCTGCACCGGGAGGCGGGGCATAGGCGCAACTTGGTGCAGCCTTTCACAACTACGGTGGCACATTTACGGCAACCGTTCCTGCTTTGGTAGCGCCGGCCTCCGTGCCGGTATTC
>JAVHLK010000249.1 GCA_031082285.1 Desulfomonilaceae bacterium | reverse complement strand
GTCGCCGTATCTTGCGACTGCATCGTCGAAGTACTCTTTATTGGTGCAATAGTCTTCACCATAGCTGTCAGTAGCTTTTGCCTTGAAGAAGAGGAACCATGCGCCGACAGGGCCATAACCGTCCTTAAATCTTGCAGGCACGAACCTGTTCTCCATAAGGGTCAGTTCCGCACCGGCCTGCATGCCGAATGCATACCCTGAACCAGCGCAAAACACCGGGTACCAGGTCCTGCCCATACCTTCTCCGACCGACCTTGGCCTGAAGCAATTCACCGCTCCGGCAGTTGCGCAGAGCATTGCCTTTGCCTTGAAGGAATAGATCTTGTTCTCTCTTGTGCTGAATCCGATGGCTGATGCTACATTCTTCCCATTTTTATCCATGACGGCCTTCACAATGAAGACTCTTTCAAAATGGTTCTGTGCGATACCGGTTGCAGCTCTATTCGTCTCAAGTGCCTTCTTTGCGGCCTCGGCAACAATAACCTTGTAGGACTCGCCGTTGATCATGATCTGCCATTTACCGGTCCTTACCGGTGTGCCGCCGTCCTTTAAAGATTTTTTTCCGGCTGCGATAGCCTGATGACCGTCCATTGAGAATCCGTCATCGCCTTTTTTCCAGATCGGGAGTCCCCATTCTTCAAAGCACTGGATGGAATCATCAACGTGCCTTCCAAGGTCAAATACGAGGTCTTCCCTGATGATGCCCATCAGGTCATTCCGTACGTATTTCACGTAATCAGTGACTTTGTTCTCGCCGACGTATGTGTTGATAGCGGACAGACCCATGGCGACTGCGCCGCTTCTGTCTGTTGCAGCTTTGTCGACCATAACGACTGTCATCTTTTTGGCGTTTGCCCAGCGGCATGCCTCAAAAGCTGCACCGCATCCGGCCATACCGCCGCCCATGATCAGGAGATCACATTCAACTTCGGTAAC
>JAVHLK010000248.1 GCA_031082285.1 Desulfomonilaceae bacterium | reverse complement strand
CCTTAATGTAAAGTAGGGCCGGCGCGTCATAGATATTTGCCAGATTTTGAGGATATGCCTTATCCTGAAAGGTGAGTATCTTTACCCCATATTTACGTAGTAATTTTAGTTCCTGTGCGGCACGTTCTTTGGAGGCAAAGTTGCGTATAGCCTCTATGGTCGCCGACCGAATTCCTTTTATTGCCGTAAGCTCAGTTCCTTTGGCCTTGAATACTTCTTCAGGTGTGCCAAAAACCTTGATAAGCTGCCGGTAGGTGACACCCCCAATCCCGGGGATCAGGTGGAGGGCCATCCAGTAATACAAGTCATCTGTCATATATTTTTAAAATAGCAGTCAAACGGGGCTGACTATAATAGATAGGGCAGAAGTGTCAAGTCCTTTCTGGGGCAGCAGTACTACAAATAAAAAAGGGATTAGCCATCATGACTAATCCCTTAACTTTATTGGCGGGGCCGACGAGACTCGAACTCGCGACCTCCGGCGTGACAGGCCGGCGTTCTAACCAAACTGAACTACGACCCCGACGATTGTTTTAAGGCAAGAAATGGTAGGCGGAACAGGGCTTGAACCTGTGACCCCCGGCTTGTAAGGCCGATGCTCTCCCAACTGAGCTATCCGCCCCTGATCAGGTTTGTACTATTAACAACTCCATTTTGGCAAGTCAAGCAAAATGTACATAAAGCTATAAGAAGCAATATATCAATGGGCGGTAATTTCTGGAAGAACTTCTCCCTTAGGGAAAACACCTACCGGAGAGGATGCCGGACCCTTGAATAAAGACTCCGGGTCATCCAATACCAGCGCCTTCTTGAGCACCTCATCCATGCTTTCAACCATTTCCACTTGGATAGATTTAATCAACCTAGGGGGAATATCTTTGAGGTCTTTTTCATTCTCACGAGGGATAAACACCGCACTCACATTACTCCGCCTTG
>JAVHLK010000247.1 GCA_031082285.1 Desulfomonilaceae bacterium | reverse complement strand
GTTTCTTTCTTGAAGAGGTCCATGCGTGTATGTTCACTTATGGAAGAAAAAATTTCAAGTTCAGCGGCACTTATTGTTTGTGGAACACGATACTACAATTCAAAAAGCGGTGGTATCAGATATCTCTTGAATTCAATGCACCGGTACTGGATACCGCACTGCTGACACACCTTCACATGCTTCCAGCACCCGTATTTCCTGCACCAGATCTTTTTGCCCGGATCTATCGTGTTATCCGTGCCCGGATTCTTGCCTGTGAATGCCTGTGGCCTCATTCCATAAATGGTATCTCTCTTCCTGTTGCAGAGTCAAATATTTTTATCGAACCGGCAATTCCTCACACAAAGAGCTCCCGGTTATCCTGCACCAACATCATCAAGGCAGGTCAATAGGTTTCAACGCGAATATGAAGTTGGCAGAAATTATGAAAAATATGTTATTTTATACATCTCTGGGGCTGTAGCTCAGTTGGGAGAGCGCTTGAATGGCATTCAAGAGGTCGTCGGTTCGATCCCGATCAGCTCCACCATTAAAAATACGCACTTGGAAATTCTGATAGCGACCTCTTAATAAACACTCAAGAGGTCGCTTCTTTGGAACTATTCTTATTACTTGAACATTGAGGTCGAAAATAGGTTTGCCTGCCATGCTTTTCTTTCGTCATGGTGTAAAGGCAGGTTTCTGTTTCTTGTATTTTTCCAATTCTTTCTTCAAGTTCTCTATAATCCTTCTGGTTTTATCAGAAATATTCCCAACAAGCGGGAACCGTATAAATTCAGGCTTTCTTAATATGTATCTTTCTACCTACCTCCTTCGGGCATATACTCTCTCAGTATTTTTCATGGTGTGATGGTTTATAATCATTACTATACAATGATGAAATACAGACGAAATAAATAATTCTGGTCCCGTAATCTATGTCCAAGAAACTGTTGTCAGGTCTTATCATATTCTCGACGATAGCCGGGATTATCGGAGGTTTCA
>JAVHLK010000246.1 GCA_031082285.1 Desulfomonilaceae bacterium | reverse complement strand
GCTCCGGACTTGCGGCGCGGGAGTGCTGGACTGGGGCTACAAGACCGAGTGCTGCGGGGCCTCAATGGGGATCTCGAACGAAGAAGTAACCCTGAAACTGGTACGGGATATCCTGCGGGTGGCGGAGAAGGCCGGCGCTGACTGCCTGATCACAGCCTGCCCGCTCTGCCAGAATAACCTGGATTCCCGTCAGACCCACGTAAACCGTGCTTTTGGCGCCAGTTTTGAGATTCCAGTGCTCTACTTTACCCAGTTGATCGGGTTGGCCCTGGGCATCGAACCGGGTCGCCTCGGTTTTAACAGTCACTTTGTCCCGACTGATAAAATCCTGAAATTGATTACTTAATCCGTTAAACTGAATAATGTAGGTGCGCGCCGCAGTGTAACGCACCATCCAGTTTTTCCGAGCAGTTAACGCCAAAGGAGTCGTTGTGATGCCCAGAATCGGTGTGTTTGTCTGCTGGTGTGGATCAAATATCGGGGGAGTGATCGACTGCCCCAAGCTTGCCACGGATGCGGTGAATCTGCCCGGGGTGGTCTACAGCACCGAGTACAAGTACATGTGCTCGGAACCCGGTCAGAATTCGATTATCCAGGCGATCCGTGACCACCGCCTGGACCGCGTGGTCGTGGCGTCCTGTTCACCACGACTGCATGAGGAAACCTTCCGCAAGACACTGGCCCGGGCCGGTTTAAACCCCTACCTGCTGGAAATGGCCAATATCCGTGAGCACTGCACCTGGGTCCACAACAAGGAGCCGGAGAAGGCCCAGGCAAAGTCGCTTGCGCTCGTGAGCCGGGCCGTGGCCAAGGCAAACCTGCTCGAGCCGCTTTTCCCGTCTTCAATTCCCATGACCAAGCGCTGCCTGGTGATCGGCGGCGGTATTGCCGGTATTCAAACGGCACTGGACGTGGCGGATGCCGGTCACGAGGTCATCCTGGTGGAACGGGAACCGACTATCGGCGGCAATATGGTTAAGCTGGACAAGACCTTTCCGACCCTGGATTGT
>JAVHLK010000245.1 GCA_031082285.1 Desulfomonilaceae bacterium | reverse complement strand
GAGGCATTGAAGTCATTGATGAACTATAATTGGCCGGGTAATGTGCGGGAGCTGGAAAACACGCTCGAACGTGTGGTTATCCTGACCGAAAAGCCGACCTTGGACGTCCATGATTTTATGTATGCCGGGTTGCCGGGTTCCAGCCCGTCACTATCTGCCGGTTCTTACGCCCTTTCCGATATGGAGCGCAATCATATTGCGCACGTATTGCATCGCTATAAAGGGAACAAGTCCGAGGTAGCCAGGGCGCTGGGCATTGATCGTAAGACCCTCCGCGAGAAGATAAAACGCTACGGCCTGTCTGATTAAGGTCAGGGCTGTTAAAGGTCGGAGCCCAATTTGTCCTTGACTTTTCCCGGTTTTTTCCTTAATTAATGAAGCTCCCTGCAGCCCACCAAGGTCGGACTTGGATGGCAAGCAGCGGGGAATGCGCTCGCTGTGCATGTTCACGGCGTAAGCCATAGGATAATATAATATTGTTGGGGGATCGTCCAGCGGCAGGACGGCAGACTCTGGATCTGTCTACCGAGGTTCGAATCCTCGTCCCCCAGCCATTTAAAATCAGAGGGCTATCCACCAAAGGCGGATAGCCCTTTTTAGTTTTTGCGACTCTACGGATACCGACGAAGACAACTTTTAACCAAACGCTGTCACAATATATAGTAAGTTGTCATTTCGGGTGGAGCACTATAGCCTATTGCTTCTCCAAAATCTCCCTTATCTTACGAGACAGTGCTTTGATATTAAAGGGCTTCTGAATAAAACCATTACAGCCACGTTCCAATATCCCGGCTGCCTGGCCCTCAATACTGTACCCACTTGATAGGAGTACCTTTATATTGGGGTTAATCTCCTTCATGCGGTCATAGGCTTCACCGCCACCCATGTTGGGCATTACTATGTCCAAGACAACAATGTCTATGTCATCCCGATTGTTTCTATACACATCAATAGCCTCTTTTCCATCCCTGGCTATCAGTACTCTGTAGCCCATGACCTTCAGCAATTCT
>JAVHLK010000244.1 GCA_031082285.1 Desulfomonilaceae bacterium | reverse complement strand
CCTATCAGCTCAGGAAGGATATATGCCCCCGGGATGGTACTGGCGCCGATGGTCATCTCTCCCTTGACCCTGCCCAGAAAAAGCTCTAACTCTCGCCGGGCCTCGGACCGCAGGCTCAACATCTGTCTGGCATATTTATAAAGCAATTCTCCGGCCCTGGTAGGCACAACTTCCTTGCCCAGGCGATCAAAGAGACGCGTATCCAAAAACTGCTCCAGGGCCTGAATATGCCCGCTCACCGTCGGCTGGGTAAGATAGACTGATTCCGCAGCCTTTGAAAAGCTCTTTAATTCCAGGACGCGGCAGAAAACTTCTAATTGGTGAAGATCAAACATGGCTTTTTCACCCTGGCGTAGATATTAGGCGTGATCGTAACCATAGCGGTAAAGTGAACACCTTGCAATAACTTTTTAATATGCGACCGGAGCAGACGCCGGCGCTGAATTTTGTCTTTACAAGGCGCCAAAATCTTGTTAAAGATGGCTGCTGTAATAGCCTGCGCCTGTAGCTCAGTTGGATAGAGCAACGGACTTCTAATCCGTAGGTCAGGGGTTCGAATCCCTTCAGGCGCGCCAGATCTTCAATGGTGGGCGTGGCTCAGGTGGTTAGAGCACTGGGTTGTGGCCCCAGAGGTCGAGGGTTCGAGTCCCTCCGCTCACCCCAGTAAAATCAAAGGGTTATCTGCCTATGGTGGATAACCCTTTTTTATTTATTTAACAAAACAAAATCTAAAGTCATTCCCTGAACATGCCGAAAAGCCCTGAAGGAGGTAATATCTTTGGGAAAAGAGCAGAGGACAACCCCGCGCTTCGACTTTGGCCTCAAGGTCGTTATCCTTAAAGGCGGAGAGGCCCATTTTACGAAAGACATCAGCCTGAGAGGCTGCTTTTTACCTGCCTGCCAGGTATTTGGTTTAAATGATAAGGTAGATCTGGCTATAGATGTGCCGGGGTTCGGCTATGTCTTTGTGACCGGGGAGGCCCGGCATCTTGCCAATGGTGGGACAGGCATCA
>JAVHLK010000243.1 GCA_031082285.1 Desulfomonilaceae bacterium | reverse complement strand
CCTGTATTCGATCAGCGGCGCTGCCGGAGCCGGTTCAGAAGGTCGTTGACCCTGGCCCTGGCGTCTCCTATGGCCTGGCGGTTGATGCTCGCGGAACGGACCTGGCCGTCCCTGATCACCGCATCTACGATATCACCCTCCCGGACACCGGGGGGGAGAGCATCAACGGACATCACCAGAGAGACCTGTTCGTCGTCACGGAGGAGCAGGCGGACCATTCCTTCCTCGATGGCGTCCACCGTGTATTGCTTCACGTTATCCATTCTCGTTCCTGGAAGTCCATACTTTATAAGTCCGCCCGTCCGAGCGGATGACAACATCCCCGTGCCGGTCTGTTCGGTAGACACTCAACCCGGACAGCCTCTGAAGGGTCTCAGGGTGCGGGTGACCGTAGCTATTGCCCGCTCCGGAGGAAATCACGGCCGCTTCGGGAGACACACGTTGCAGAAACTCCTTGCTGGTCGAGGCCCGGCTGCCGTGATGCCCCACTTTGAGCACGGTCGAACGGACGTCGACGTTAAGGTCACAAAATGTCTTCTCGGCCTCCTCCATCATATCCCCCGTGAAAAGCACCGAAAAATCACCGTTCACATAAGCCAAGCGGATCACAATGCTGGAATTGTTGAGATCCTCCTCGGAAACCTCCACCGGGCCGTAAATCTCAAGGGTGATTACCGGGTCAACTTCGATCTCCATTCCGTGGCCGCCCTCGATGAATTCCACGTCCTTTTTAAGCAGCAGGGTCAGGTACTCCTCGTAGGTCTGCGTGGTGTGCGGCACTCCGGGGTCAACCACCTTCTTGACCGGGAAGCGCTCCAGGACCGTGATCAGTCCCCCGATGTGGTCGGCGTGGGGATGGGTGCTGACCATCACGTCGATGGTGTCAACCCCCTGTTTCCGGAGGTATTCAACCACTGCCCGGTCGCCCCCGTCGATGATGACCGTACCCCCGGAAGGCGTCTGCACCAAGGCGGCGTCGCCCTGCCCGACGTCGATGAAATGGACCGCCAGCCGACCGTCCGGGCCAGGAGGCC
>JAVHLK010000242.1 GCA_031082285.1 Desulfomonilaceae bacterium | reverse complement strand
CGCTCACAACCTCGCTATGGTGGCGCTCACCTCAAGGATGCAGCACGAATTCAATTATACAGACGATCAACTTGCGAAACGAAAACTGAAGCGGTTGAATATCGACCCCCGGAATGTCGAGATGAAATGGATCATCGATTTCTGCGCACAGTCGTTGCGGGATATCATCATCGGGATCGGCGGCAGAATAGACGGATTCATGATGCAATCGGGTTTTGCAATAGCAGTTTCGTCCGAGATCATGGCGATCCTTGCAGTGGCAAAAGACCTCAAAGATATGCGGGAACGCATGGGAAAGATTGTCGTTGCCTCCGACAAGAGCGGTCATCCGGTTACTACCGAAGACCTTGAAGTTGCCGGCGCCATGACTGCATGGATGGTCGAGGCACTGAATCCAAACCTCATGCAGACTATCGAGGGGCAGCCTGTCCTTGTCCATGCAGGGCCCTTTGCCAATATCGCCATCGGCCAATCGTCTATCATTGCCGACAGAATCGGCCTGAAACTCGGCGATTATCATATTACTGAATCAGGGTTCGGCGCCGACATCGGATTCGAGAAATTCTGGAACCTCAAGTGCAGGTTCTCAGGGCTCAAACCCAATGCATCGGTTATTGTATCCACTATCCGCGCACTCAAATGCCATGGAGGAGCCCCGATTCCTGTACCGGGAAAACCCATGCCTGCTGAATATAAAGGTGAGAATGTCGCCTGGGTCGAAAAAGGCTGCGAAAACCTTGTCCATCACGTTCGAACTGTAAAGAAGGCCGGTATCAATCCTGTCGTCTGTATTAATGCATTTTTTACAGATACGGAAAATGAGATTAAGGCAGTAAGAAAACTGGCAGAGGCTGCTGGGGCCCGGGTTGCCGTCTCAAAACACTGGCAGTTTGGAGGCGAAGGAGCGCTCGAACTTGCAGATGCGGTTGTAGACGCATGCAACGAACCGAATGATTTCAAATTCCTCTATGATCTTTCGGTGCCTCTCCGTCAGCGGATAGACATAATAGCAAAAGAGGTATATGGCGCAGACAGCGTTGAATATTCAATGG
>JAVHLK010000241.1 GCA_031082285.1 Desulfomonilaceae bacterium | reverse complement strand
CGAAAGTCTTCAAATAGCCTTCTATGTTGACCTCGAATCGCTTGTCTTTATAAGATACGCTCGGCATAAGTAATCCCTCTCCGATGTGATTATATTGTTGCAACTATTTTTAGCATATATCGTGCTAAGTTTTCCAGTAAAATTTTAGTCTGGTGTTCATCCGGAAACTACTGTTTCCGGCTTCACGCTTTCAGCGATCAGCGATTAGCTGTCAGCAAAAATCTAAGACAAACAACACATTAAGCTGAACGCTGATGGCTGAGTGCTGACTGCTCCATCCGGAATCCTTGGGTTTCCGGATGGAAACTAGTCTAACCCAATTAACTTAGTCTAAGATATTAAATGTTTTCTTGCAACCAAACCCAGATCAGAGGCACTAAGGGTTGACTTATCAAAACAAAGGTGTTAAAAAAACCACCACCTTGGCAATGTTATGCTTGGCGCCCGTAGCTCAGTTGGACAGAGCGCCGGACTTCGAATCCGTAGGTCGCCCGTTCGAGTCGGGCCGGGCGTGCCAAATCTTAGTCTGCTACTTTTATTAAATTTCATGGTTCAACTCGGGCCGTTAGCTCAATTGGCAGAGCAACTGACTCTTAATCAGTAGGTCGCTGGTTCGACTCCAGCACGGCCCACCAGTAAGATTTAATGGCTATAAGTAACTGGCTTATAGCCATTTTTAATTTTGATACCTGGACCAAAAATTCAGATTACAACAGCCCCCCTTCCCTTCGCCCTCTCCACTCTGCCACTTAATTGCCGGCCATGTCTATAACTATATAGGATATTGCATTAACATTATTTGACATTTTCCTTGACATACCGCATAAATATTGTTACCAAATGATGGTTTTTATATCCTGGTTTTGTTTTTAATGCAGGCACGTAGCTCAGGGGGAGAGCGCTACCCTGACACGGTAGAGGTCGGCGGTTCGAAACCGCCCGTGCCTACCATTTAAATAAACATCCGCGAGCAATAGCCGGGAGCAACCTCTAAGCAATTATATGTTTTAAATTTACGGGCGGATTAGAGGGCATCTTTGTTGTCATCAGACAGTAAGATGCCCTTTTAACTGAAAA
>JAVHLK010000240.1 GCA_031082285.1 Desulfomonilaceae bacterium | reverse complement strand
AAGATTTGCAGTATCAAAGGCAGTTCTACAGTTAAGCTGTAGGATTTCACCCTTGACTAACAAATCCGCCTACGCGCCCTTTACACCCAGTAAATCCGGACAACGCTCGCCCCCTACGTATTACCGCGGCTGCTGGCACGTAGTTAGCCGGGGCTTCTTCTAAGGGTACAGTCAAGTTCCGATGTTATCGGAATTTTTCGTCCCCTTCAAAAGGAGTTTACAACCTTACGGCATTCATCCTCCACGCGGCGTTGCTGGGTCAGACTTTCGTCCATTGCCCAATATTCCTCACTGCTGCCTCCCGTAGGAGTCTGGACCGTGTCTCAGTTCCAGTGTGGCTGATCATCCTCTCAGACCAGCTACCGATTGTAGCCTTGGTAGGCAGTTACCCCACCAACTAGCTAATCGGATGCAAGCTCATCCATAGGCGCTTCTAGAGCTTTAACAACATCATCATGCGATGCCGCTGCATTATACGGTATTATCCCGTCTTTCGACGAGTTATTCCGAACCCATGGGTAGATTACTTACATATTACTCACCCTTGCGCCACTTTACTCGGGATATTGCTACCCCTTTCTCGTTGACTTGCATGTGTTAGGCACGCCGCCAGCGTTCGTCCTGAGCCAGGATCAAACTCTCCGTTGTAAGTTTTGTAAGCTTTTGTAATCTCAAAGTTAAACTACTAAAGAATTTCTTTAGTTACTCACTCTGTCAAAGAACTTTTATAAATGCGGACGAGAAAATTAATACTTAATTTTTTCTTTGTCAAGTATGGTACCGGACATTCAAGTAAAAGAAGCTTCTCGAGGCAATATTTCAAAGGTTTCTAAAAAACACGGCTTGAAATATAGTAACTCATTTCTAAATATCCAAATATTTTTTAAAATATTTTTTGTATTTGATAATAACTCTCATTTTAGGAACTAAATAAAACCAAAAGTGTTTAATTCAAAAACAAAACGAGGATTAGCCATGGAAAAAACAAATAGCAAGGAATTTTATGTTAATCCTTTATCGGATCTAATTTCTGATGACATTTATAACCTGCTTTACAATAAAGGATTAATAAACGAAAAGTCCGTTCGCGATCATACAATTAGGAAAAAA
>JAVHLK010000023.1 GCA_031082285.1 Desulfomonilaceae bacterium | reverse complement strand
CGAACCACGACGAAGACCAAGAAAGGACGCGGGGAGATCGTGTCGACTACGTTATTCATACCAGGAATCTCGGGCTCCAGGTTCGTCGACAAGAGATAGCCGGGCCGGGCAAACCGGCCGGAGTGAATGGATAGGGACTATTGATCTCGCGTTTTCAGCGAGCGAACAGTGATGAGCGCAAAGGAGTAAGCCATGCGTCCGGAGGTTTGGAGTCGGACGTGTGCGTGGGATCATCTGTCTGCGTGACTCTTCTGGGGCCTCGCCCAAACGTGTCCACGTTCTTCGCCCGGTCTCCCGTAGTCTCCAGGGTGCAACCACGCTTCCCAGGATGCCGTGACGATCGAATCCTTAGGCATCTTAGGTTGTTGCCGGCTTGCCGGCCGAGAATTGGGGCACGCGAGATCAGCCTAGTTGGAATTGGATGAAGCCTCCGTTAAGATAGTCACAAGGCGGACGAGCGAACCATCCACGATGTGGGACTGCCCGTCGATCCAATTACAGATGAGAATTGAGGATGTTCACTCAGCAGTTGATGAACTCAGAGAAAAATAGGACAATGGTTGAACTCAACGAAGTGAGCATGCAAATTCTCCAATAACTCAGGGGGCAGCGGCCGTGGAAATTGAACAATTGCTGAAAGAAAAGCGAGAGGAAATCCTGAAAATTGCCCTTCGACATGGGGCCGAGAATGTACGTCTGTTCGGCTCCGTAGCCCGTGGAGAAGCCGGCGAATCAAGCGACATCGATATACTGGTTGAAGTCGGTGAAAATCCTTCTCCCTGGTTTCCGGGAGGGCTTATCGCCGATCTCGAAGAATTGCTCGGAAGGCCGGTCCATATCGTCACGGTGGGAGCTTTGCATTCGTATATTCGGGACCGAGTATTGCAACAGGCGGTTCCTCTATGAAAGATGATCGGCTCTATTTCGTACACATACTGGATTGCATTGACCACATCTTACAGTTCACCGGTGACGGCAAGGGTTCGTTCCTGGCTGATCGCAAAACGCAGGATGCGGTTTTGCGGAATCTCCACACGCTTTCCGAGTCAATCCAAAGAACTTCAACCGATACGAAGCTCAATTATCCTGCAGTGCCGTGGCGAGAAATCGGCGCATTCCGCAATGTTGTAGTCCATGATTACCTGGGGATAGATCTGGAACGAATTTGGGATATTGTCGAACGAGACCTCCCGCCTTTGAAGACTCAGATCAAAGAGATTCTTGACGAGTTTGGAAAATGAAGAGAGGCCATATCTTGTGCGGGACCTCGGAGTTGACGGATCTTTGCCTCACGGATGCCCTGTTGGGCATATGGGTGCACGACGATGCCCGACAAACGAGCCATGATTCAGTCCTGTTGCGGAGCAGCCGCGTTGTCCGCAAGATAGGTATTGTGTCCCACGAATTCCCCTCTGAACAAGGGTGTTGTATGGCCGAATTCCCCGAGTTCCCGGTCTTTCTTCAAGAGATCCGGCAAGGTACTTGATGACGAGCGCGGCTGTCCGTGATAGTCGGCGTCACTTGACAAGAGAACGCCGTAACGCTAGCATTGCGCAACCATCCAATCACGGAGGGATGGCCGAGCGGTTTAAGGCGGCGGTCTTGAAAACCGTTGATCGAAAGATCCGGGGGTTCGAATCCCTCTCCCTCCGCCAGGGATACCAAATCCGACCAACCATTGGGGGATGCGCCGGTGTGCGTCACGCTTCGTCGTGTCCGTGCATGCGTTCCGGCCACGGAGCCCACGTGGCTGCCCAAAACTCAACTACGGTTCGGCACACGACCGCGGAACGGATGCCCTGGGTCGTCATCTTCCGAGGCGGTCATCCCCGACCGATTTTGGGTACGGGCGGGAGCCTGAACCTCACGGCACGGCCTGCCCGTTACAAGGTGTCGTCGGTCTCGCGAACTTCGTATTCCCGGTAGAACCGGTAGAAGTAGTCCACACCGGACCAGATGGTCAGTACGAGAGCGATATAGATCAGTATCGTGCCGATCAGATGGAAATTGATGGGAATGATGAAGTGGTAGGTGTAGTGGACCATCAAGGGGACGATCGCGGCGAACTGGAAAACTGCCTTGAGCTTCCCCGCGGGACTCGGTTTGAGCGTCGTGTCCCACGACTTGGTGGTCGCTCTGAGCGCACTCACCGCGACCTCACGGCTGATGATCAACATGACGATCCATGCCTCGACGCGGCCCAGTGCGATGAGCATGATGAGGGAAGCGGTGACCAGCACCTTGTCGGCAATGGGATCGAGAAAACGCCCAAAGGACGATTCCACGTGAAACCGTCGTGCGATGAAGCCGTCGAAGAAATCCGTCAGAGACGCGATGAGGAAGATAAAAGCCGCCAGAGCGGACCAGAATTTTCCGGGGAAGAACAAGAGAATAACTATGGGAGGGACGAGGACTATTCGCCCCAGCGTGAGAAAATTGGGCACGTACTTTGTCATTTATTTCCGATCTTGTGACATCTAGCTGCCGGCAACCCGCAGGCCCGGATTATCCTTGAAGTTCTTGTAGTAACGAATGACCTTTCGGACATAGTTGATCGTTTCACGATAGGGAGGGATACCGGCATACTTCTTGACGGTTCCCGGTCCCGCGTTGTACGCGGCCAAAGCCAGCCGGAGGTCGCCGTACGAAGCCAGCAGGCCCTTTATGTACTTGACCCCTCCAATAATGTTCTCCTTGGGATCGAACGGCCGGGTCACATTGAGTTCCCGCGCCGTACCCGGCATGAGCTGCATGAGCCCCTGCGCGCCCTTGGATGAAACGGCCTTGGGATCGCAGTTGGACTCGGCCCTGATGATCGCTTTGACCAGGCTTGCCTCGATGTCGAACTTGTCCGATATTTCCGCGATTATCTCGTCCAGGCTCTTCGGTTTTCCCTCCTGCTTCACAAACCGTACGACCGGCTGCTCGCCGGTTTCGGTCATGTAGAAGATCCAGCCGGGTCCGGAAGGCCTGTTCGTGAATTCCCTGTGGCCGTCCTCGTGAGTTCGGACATAGATGTCCGCCGGCGCAAAGGATGGAATCAGAACCACTAACACCGCGATGCAGAGTGCAGTCATACCTCTCTCTGGGGCAGCCATTCGTGTCTCCGTTCGAACCGCAACATTCTGCAACAAACCAAACCGAAGCACCTAACTTACAGTCTCACCGCGGCCCCATTGCCGGCCGCTTCCGCGTCCGACGCCTCGGGAGGTCACCCGACGGGTCCTTTCCGTGACGCGACTTCCCACGGATGAAGCCCGGTCATGAGTCTTTCCACAGGGAGAAATACCTCGAACGTCGTCCCTTTGTTGGGTTCCGACACGACATTCACCGTGCCCCGGTGCTCCTCCACCAGGAGATACACCTTGCTTAGACCCATACCCGCTCCGGCAGTCTTGGACGTGAAAAAGGGGTTGAATATCTCGGACAAATCCTCGCTGTGAATTCCCACACCGGTGTCGACGAACGAGACGGATACCGCGGACTGAAGGTTCTTGACTTCCACCTTGAGCCTTCCCCCGCGCGGCATTGCCTCGTATGCATTCATGATGAGATTGAAGAATACCTCCTCTAACGCGGTCGGGTCCGCATGGATCTGAGGCAGATCGTCGTCCGCATTCAGCCTGAAGACCACGCCTTCCGTTTGTTCATCGGACAACGCCTCGCGAACCCTGTCTCCGGCCCTTTCAATCAAAGGGACGAGTTCGGTCTTCGTGAACTGATACGGATAGAATTTCGAGAACCGTACATAGGCCTCGATTTCTCTCACCATGGATTCGAGGCGGCCCACGTCTCCAAGTATGATCTTGGTGTACCGGGCACAGGTCGCGTCGTCCGAGGTTCTCTTCCGCAGGCGACGTGCAAAGCCGCCCAATGATGTCAGGCAGTTCCTCACTTCGTGTGCGATTCCCTCCACCACCTTTCCCAGCGATGCGAGTTTCTCGGACTGCTTGAGGCGCCTTTCCACTTCGTACAACCTGGTGAGATCGGCCACGACGACCACGATTCCCCGGACACGGCCGTTGTCCTTGATGACCGACGTGGAGAGATACCCGGGAAAAGTCCCCTTGTCCTTTCGCCTGAAGTGAAATTCCCCTTCTATCTTGCCTGCACGAATCGTGTCCTTGACCAGATCTCTGTACAGGAGCGTCCGGGCTTCGCCACGTATCAGAAAATGAATATCCTTCCCTTTGAGGTCCTCTTCGGAATATCCCCAAAGCATCTCCGCGGCCCGGTTGATGAACTGAATGCGTCCCAAGGCGTCCGTAGTGATCAATGCTTCGTTGATGATCTTGGTCAGGTGGGCCAGGTATTTTTCACCGCGGCGAACTTCATTCTTGAGCCTGATGTTCTCTTCGTCACTTCGTCGTCGTTCGAGGAGTTTCGTGGAGAGGGCCACCACGTCCACCACTCCGAAGGGTTTGTTCAAGTAGTCGTCCGCGCCGAGTTTCATCGCCCGGACCGCGGTCTTTTCGGTACCGGCACCGGTCATGATGATCACAAGAGTCCGCGGCGATTTTTCCTTGATATAGCGCAGCACCTCAATGCCGTCCACTTTGGGCATTTGGACGTCGATGAGGACCACATCGGGGTTTTGCCTGAGAAAGAGCGATATGCATTCAGCTCCGTCAAAGGCTTGAACGACATCGAAACCGTTTTCTTCGAAGACGTCCCTGAGCATGTTGTTCAGGATTTCAGAATCGTCCGCGATGAGAATTTTTGGGATTTCGCTGCCGGTATTCATCCCGGATCACCCTTGATCTTCCAAGAATTTCCTTCGACATTCTGCGGAACAGAAGTAGTACTCTCTGCCCTTTACAACCGCGGTGATCGACTCCTTCTCGGTGATGTAGACCCCACACACCGGATCTCTCACCATCTCATTGACTCCCCCGGGCCCGCGGGAAATGCGCACCTCGCTGCGATGCGGAAGCGACTTCAGATACCTGCGTACCCAGAGAACCACTCTGGCACCGGCGTACACGAGGATCCCAAGGAGAAGTAATCGCAAGAACATTGTCCCTCTATGCCGGCAGCCGGTCCCGTTTCCGAACGCTCCGGAGTTCCTCATCCGCAAGACGCGAGAGCAACACGCTCACGGTACGGTTCAATACGGGATGAACCGCATCGGGTGCGATCTCGGCCAGAGGAGCCAGCACGAACCCTCGTGTGTGCATCCTGGGATGAGGGACAGTCAAACCGTCCTCCTGAATGATCCCGTCACCATACAGGAGCATGTCCAGGTCGATGGGGCGAGATTCGTTGCTCCGGTGAGTGGGCGACTTGCCAAGTCGTTGCTCGATGGACCGAAGAAAAGTCATCAGGTCCGCCGGCGGGAGCGTGGTTTCCAATGCAATGGCTCCGTTGAGAAACTCCCGACCTCCATCTACAAGCCCTACCGGCTCTGTTTCGTACAGCTTCGAATGCGCCGTGACCTCGGTTCCCGGCACCTTTGTTATGCTCTCCAGCGAGGCCCGAAAAATCGCTTCCCGGTCTCCCATGTTGGAGCCGAAACCGATGTAAACAGTGACACTCATCTGGTGGCGACCTCTACGGGGTTGACCAATGAACCGATCCCCTCGATCCTCACTTCGACCGTATCGCCCGCTTTGAGGGGCCCGATGCCGGCGGCCGTTCCCGTCGCGATGACATCGCCCGGAAGGAGCGTCATGATCGCGGAAATATGCTCGATCAGCACAAAGGGATCGAAGACGAGATTCGATGTCCTGGAATCCTGCTTGGACTCGCCGTTGAGCAACAGTTGGATGCGTAGATCGGAAGGGTCAAGTTCGGTCTCGATCCACGGTCCGATTGGGCAGAACGTGTCGAAGCTCTTCGCTCTCGTCCACTGGCCGTCCTTCCTTTGGAGATCGCGAGCGGTAATGTCATTTAGACAAGTGTACCCGAGAATGAGTTCTCTCGCATCCTCCCTCGATGCGTTGCTCGCGGTTCGGCCGATTACCACCGCGAGTTCGGCCTCGTAGTCCACCCGCGAACTCTGCGTGGGGAGACGGACCGCATCCCCCGGCCCCACGATACTGGAAGGCGGCTTCAGGAACAGCAGTGGTTCCTCGGGTATGGGAAGGTTGACCTCCCGCGCGTGATCCACGTAATTCAGACCGACGGCCACGATCTTCGAAGGAGAACAGGGCGCGAGCAACTTCACCTCGTCCAGCGAGTACCTCCTGGGAAGCGGGGTACCGGCGACCTCACACAGAGCATCACCTTCTACGCAACCCGTAAAGATCCCGTCCGCGGTCCTGAACCGTACCAGTCTCATGACGTCTCCTTCAGTCCCAGCACGTCCTGCATGTCATACAGACCGTTGGGCCGGGACACGAGCCACACCGCGGCCTGAACGGCTCCCTTGGCAAAGGCGTCCCGACTATGGGCTCGATGAGTCAACTCAATACGTTCGCCGTTGGTGACGAACATGACCGTGTGCTCACCCACGATGTCGCCCCCGCGGAGCGCCATGATGCCGATCTCTTCGGGCTTCCGTTCTCCGACGAGCCCTTGTCGGCCGTATACGCCTGCGGTTCCCAGGTCTCTGTTCAAGGCTCGCGCGACGATCTCCGCAAGCTTACCCGCGGTTCCGCTGGGCGAGTCTTTCTTCATCCTGTGGTGAGCTTCGACGATCTCGACGTCGTACTCATCCCCCAGAGCCCGAGAAACGCTCTCTACCAGCTTGAACAGGAGATTTACGCCCATGCTCATATTCGGGGCTATGAGGCAGCGTGTGGCGCTCCCGATCTCGGTCAAGGCTTCCCGCTGGTCCTCGGAGAAACCGGTAGTCCCCACGACGATCGCCTTGCCGGTCTCCGCCGCAGCCTTCACGTTGGTCATCGACGCTTCAGGCGAAGAGAAGTCTATCAATACGTCGGCGCTCTCCAGTACCTTATAGACGTCGTCTGCTATCGGAACGTGTAAGGTGCCCAGCCCGGAAATTTCGCCGGCATCTCTTCCCACATAGGGGTGCCCCGCTGCTTCGAGCGCGGCCGAAATCTCGATCTCCGGGTGCGCACGGCACAGCGTCAGTATTCTTCCGCCCATCCTTCCGGCAGCACCGCTTACGGCAACTTTCATCGTCGGACCCCCTGTGTCAGATTAGTTCATTCCTCTCGAGTATCGTCTTGAGTTTCTGCAAGTTATCAGGCGAAAGCGGGCAAAGGGGAAGACGGTACTCGGATTCGATTTTTCCCATGAGACCCAACGCAGCTTTGACCGGTATGGGGTTGGTCTCGATGAACATGGCCTGACACAGCTCGAAGAGCCGAAAGTGCATCGCTCTGGCCTTTTCGACTTCACCGTCGAGCATGCTCTTGACCATGGCGGACATCCTGTCGGGAACCAGGTTGGAAACTACGGAGATGACGCCCTTCCCGCCGAGGGCCATCAAGGGGAACGTCATTTGATCGTCACCGGAAAGGACGTCGAAATCGGAACCGCACAGCCGAATCACCTCGCTCATCTGCAGGATGTTTCCCGACGCTTCCTTCACCCCTACGATGTTTGGAATCTTGCTGAGTCGTTCCATGGTGGAATTTTCCACGTTCACCGCGGTACGTCCCGCGATGTTGTATAACACCAGCGGAATATCGACGGCCTCTGCAACGGCTTTGAAGTGTCGGTACAGACCCTCCTGCGAGGGCTTGTTGTAATACGGATTCACGAGCAGAGCCGCATCCGCGCCGACCTCTTGCGCGTGACGGGTGAGACTGATTGCTTCCGCGGTACTGTTGGATCCCGTCCCCGCAATCACCTTGACCTGACCGGCCGTTTCCGAAACGGTGAGTTCAACGACGCGGTTGTGCTCTTCGTGGGACAGGGTGGGAGATTCTCCCGTAGTGCCACAAGGAATGAAACCACTTATGCCTCCGTCAATGCCGAACCGAATGAGACTTCGAAGCTTGGCTTCATCCACCCGGTCGTTTTTGAACGGAGTCACTACCGCGGTATAAGCCCCTGAAAACATCATGCACTCCTTTGCGATTCCGGTGAGGCCGTGCGCCTTCCGGCAACCTCTCACCTCGTATCAGATCGTCGTACGTTTCTCTCTGCCGTATGACGTAAAATCGCTCGTTGTCCACGAGCACTTCCGCGGCCCTGGGTCGGGAATTGTAATTGGAGGACATGGAAAAGCCGTACGCGCCGGCACTCATCAGCACCAACAAGTCTCCGGACTGCACTTGCTCCAATTCCCGTGCCTGAGCCAGGAAATCACCGGATTCACAGATGGGACCCACAATGTCCGCGACGATTCTGTCACCGGCGTCCGATTCTCCTGCCTTTCGCTGAACCTTCCACACCGAGTGGTACGCTTGGTACAGACTGGGCCTGATCAGATCGTTCATGGCCGCGTCCACGATGACGAAAAGCTTCTCCGGTCCCTGCTTCAGATAGAGTACCTTCGTGATCATTACTCCCGCGTTGCCCGTCAAGAGTCGTCCGGGCTCGAGGATAAGCTTCAGATTCAGGTCCGAGACTCCATCGAGTATTGCCGCGCCGTAATCAGCCGGCAGCGGCGGGTCCTCTTCGTCGTAAGGGATACCCAGTCCGCCTCCGATGTCCAAATAGCGAATATCGATATCGTGTTTCCGGAGGTCCTCGACCAATCCTCGAAGTTTCGCCACCGCATCCATGAACGGCGACAGTTCGGTCAGTTGACTTCCAATGTGGCAGTCGACGCCCACCGGATCGATTCCAACCATCTCCTTTGCTCGTAGATACAAGTCCGTCGCCCGATCGAACTGGATCCCGAATTTGTTCCGCCTCATTCCCGTGGATATGTAGGGATGGGTACGGGGATCGACGTCGGGATTCACCCGAAACGCCATCCGTGCGGTGGTTCCGAGCAACTGTGCCCTCTTGTCGAGCAGATCCAATTCCTCTTCCGACTCCACGTTGAACATGAGAATGCCGGCCGCGAGGGCTTCATCCATCTCGGAAGCGGTCTTGCCGACCCCGGAGTAGACCACCCGTGACGGGTCGACCCCTGCCTTGAGCGCGCGGAAGAGTTCACCGCCCGACACGATGTCCACTCCTCCGCCCAATTCGGAGAAGACATGCAGGATCGCGATGTTGGAACATGCCTTCATGGAGAAGCAGATCAGGTGGTCCACAGAGGCGAAGGGCTCCTCGAAGACCTTGAAGTGCCGCTCCAGGGTGCTGCGACTATAGACGAACACCGGGGTGCCCACTTGTTCGGCGATGTGTCTCAACGGGACACTTTCGCAATAGAGTTGGTCGTTCTTATATTCAAAATAATGCATTTCTGTACTCAGTTCATTCTCGTTCCCAGGCTCTGCCTGGTCCCGCGTTTCGCGGGGTCCCACCGGGCGATTTTCATGCTCAGTTGTGATGCCTCATCATGGAGGTTTATGCCACTGAGCACTTAGTGACCATACTTCACCGCGTTCGACGCGGAACGATTCGATTCCTCGTCCGGCTTGTCTTTGGGAAACGCGGTGACCGCATAGCGATACGTCTCCTCTCTGGTGACATCTCGGTCAATGTACCACGGTTTGGTGAGCGGTACGGCATTCAGTTTGGAAGGCATTCTCCGTGATTTCGAGCGGTAGAGGTTGTAATTCGCCTCCTCTGAATCAATCTGCACGGGATCCCATTCCACTCGAATTCCATTCCTCACGGATCGGGCCGACACGTTTTCAGGAGGCCGTGCGCGATCCGGCGCCAATGAGCCCTCGATGACCTCCGACGGTTCGGATTCCAAAGGTATGCCCCGGTTCATCTTCACCGAACGGACGGTATAGTAGTACACCTTTCCCTGAGTCACATCTTTATCAAGGAAGTAATTTTCCGCCCACTTGGTTCTCCCGATGGACTTCATCGCATCGACGTCCCCGGTATCGCCTCGGTACACGTGGTAGCTCCGAATACCCGCGAGTCTTCTCGGAGTAGTCCATTTCAGACTCACGCCGTCGGTTTCCGGTTCGGCCTGCAATCCATCCGGCGGAGGGGGCGGTTCGTCGAACACCACTGCGACATGTTCGCTGGGCCGGCTTTCCACTCCTCTCAAATTGTAGACTGTCACGGAATATGAATAGACATTGCCCATTGTTACCGACTCGTCCGTATACGTGACCACGCCCTCGTCAATTACCGCGTTGACGGGGTGCTGGAAATCTATATTGGTAGGGGTCCCTTTCTCGTGTTCACAGTCCACGCATTCATCCCCGATCATCTCCTCGTTCCGGTAGACGCGAAACCCGGAAATGTCTTTGAGTTCCGAACCGTCCGTGTTGGTCCTTGGAACGTCCCAAGTGAGGACGATCCGACCGGGATACGCTCGGGCCGCCACGAGCCCGATCTCGGCCGGTACGGTTTCAGTCGCGGGCCGAGGACTTGTCTTGTACCCGCAGCCCACAACCGAACACGCAACCACAACACAAAGTATCCCGACACCAGTCCGCCTCAACCCTTCCTCTTTCGCTTGGACCCGGTTTTGCCGGATGCCGTGGAGTCCATGTGAACGCTCAGGAACTCCCTCGCCGCACGAATTTGCTCATCTACGCTCGCTCGAGCAGTTCCTCCGGGATGACAACGAGCCTCCGCCATCATTTCGGGAGACGGCAACCGGCCGCGCTTGTTGGTACGAGCTTCGCCGGCATACTCGTCTCGAATCCGTGCGCCGATGATCGAGTGTGCTTCCCTGAACGGTACCCCCTCACGGGTCAAACCGTCGGCCAAATCGGTCGCAGCCAGGCTCGGATCCAGGCAGGCCGCGTTCATACGCTCTTTGTCGAACTCGACCCCGCGTATGATTCCCGTCATGATCTTGATGCATCCCTTGACCGTGTCTATTGCATCGAACAGCGGTTCCTTGTCCTCCTGCAAATCCTTGTTGTACGTGAGAGGCAGAGCCTTCAACGTGGTCAGCAACGACATGAGGTCCCCGAACACGCGGCCGGTCTTGCCGCGAATCAGTTCACACGCGTCGGGGTTCTTCTTCTGCGGCATGATGCTCGACCCGGAGCAGTACGCATCCGGAAGCCTGCAGAAGCCGAATTCTGAAGTCGACCAGAGGATAAGCTCCTCCGACAATCGGGACAAATGCATCATCACCATGGAACAGTCAAACACAAATTCCACTGCGAAGTCGCGGTCCGAAACCGCGTCCATGGAGTTGGCGCCGATCTTGGAAAACCCGAGGAGGGTTGCAACCGTCTCGCGGTTGACCGGAAAAGTCGTGCCGGCAAGTGCCGCGGACCCCAGCGGCATTTCGTCAACCCGGGCCCGAGCATCTCTGAACCTTTCCCAGTCCCGCCGAAACATCTGAAAATAGGCCATCAGGTGATGAGACAGGCGAACCGGCTGCGCGCGCTGGAGATGCGTGTATCCCGGCATCAGCACGTCCATGGTCTCGGAACTCCTGTCGGTTAAAGCCGTCATGAGATTCAAGAGTTCGTGGCTCACCTCTTGAGAAACGTCAAGCACGTAAAGGCGGAGGTCCAACGCCACCTGATCGTTGCGGCTGCGTGCGGTGTGGAGCTTGCCGGCTGTGTCACCGATCTTCTCCTTCAGGGCCTCCTCCACGTGAATGTGTATGTCCTCCAAATCATCACGAAAGGCCAATCGATCGTTTTCGATGTCGACGAGCACCCTCGTCAACCCCATCTCGATTTCGTAAGCCTCGTCGGGCGAGAGTATCCCTTCCATACCGAGCATCTTTACATGAGCAATGCTGCCGGTTATGTCTTGAGCGGCCAGCCGCTTGTCAAACGCGATTGACGCGTTGAATCGTGCAAATTCCGGATCCATACCTTTTTCGAAGCGGCCCTTGCGAATCCCGACTGATTCCTTGGAAGGTTTACCGCTTTCTTTCCTGGGCTTTCTAGCCACGTCTCTCTCCGAATTTCGCAAAATGGCACACAGTTCGTGCACGATTGCATAGACATATTGTCGAATTCACGGCACCTACTCTGTCACAACAACACTGATGCCCGCTCATCGACCGCCCTGCATAAGGGATCGGATTCTCAACCGCAGCGCATTCAGTCTGATGAACCCCTCCGCATCGGCCTGGCTGTAGACCCGGTCCTCTTCGAAGGTCGCGAACCGTTCGTCGTAGAGCGACCTTTCGGACCTCCGGCCCGTTACGGTGACATTTCCCTTGTACAACTTGAGCCGCACTTCGCCGGTTACCCCCCGCGCCGCCTCATCGACGGCCGCCTGCAGCATTTCCCGCTCCGGTGAGAACCACAACCCATTGTACACCAGGGTCGCATATCTCGGAATCCATTCGTCCTTGAGGTGCATGACTTCCCGATCGAGGGTCAGCGATTCCAGGGCTCTCCTCGCGTGGTACAGGACCGTTCCTCCGGGTGTTTCGTACACGCCGCGGCTCTTCATCCCCACGTACCGGTTCTCCACAAGGTCAACACGACCGACCCCGTTCCTTCCCGCGGTCACGTTCAGATGTGCCAGCAACTCCCCAGGGCTCATTGAGGTACCATCCACTTTCACGGGATCGCCCGAATCAAACGTGATCACGATCTCCTCCGGGACGTCCGGGGCGTCTCGGGGATCGACGGTCAGGAGAAACATTTCTTTGGGCGGCTCGGCCCAGGGGTCTTCCAGAATACCTCCCTCGAAACTGAGGTGCAGAATGTTCCGGTCCATACTGTAGGGCTTCTCGGCCGTCGACGTGACGGGTATCCCCTTCTCTCGTGCGTACCGGATCAGGTCCGAACGCGATCGCATGTCCCAGGTCCTCCACGGAGCGATCACCGTGATGCCCGGGTCCATGGCAAGATAGGCCAATTCGAAACGAACCTGATCGTTGCCCTTCCCCGTGGCTCCGTGGCTTACCGCATCGGCCGACTCGCTCTTGACCACGTCCATTTGCGCCTTTGCAATGCACGGTCGGGCAATGGATGTCCCGAGAAGGTAGTACCCTTCGTACAGGGCATTGGCGCGAAACATGGGAAACACATAGTCCCGAACAAATTCTTCCCTCAGATCGAACAGGTGGAACGAGTCCGCACCGGTTGCACGCGCCTTGTCTTCCAGATTGTCCAGTTCCTCGCCCTGCCCGAGATCCGCAACAAATGCGGTCACCGGACAGTGATACGTGTCCAGAAGCCAACGGAGTATGACCGATGTGTCGAGTCCTCCGCTATATGCCAAAACGATCCGATTTACTTTCTTTTCCTTCACCGAACCTCCTCTGTTCCTTGCGGATCAGGCACACAACATTTCCAGCACCGCTTTTTGAACGTGCAGCCGATTCTCGGCCTCCTCCCAAATGAGCGACCGTTCGGATTCCATGACCTCGTCCGTGATCTCCTCGTTCCGATGGGCCGGCAGACAGTGGAGCACGTATGCGTCCTTTGCCGCGTGTTCGAGAAGCGCGGAGTTAACCTGATAGTCGGCAAACGCCGCGGCTCTCTCCGCTGCCTCATCTTCCTGTCCCATGGACGCCCACACGTCGGTGGAAACCACGTTCGCTCCCTTGACGGCCTCCCGGGGATCCCGGCATATTGTGATGGACTTCGATTTGGCCTGCACTGCCGGCAAGTAACCTTCCGGACAGGCCAGACTCAGCCGAAAACCGAGCACCTCGGCCGCATTGATCCACGAATTGGCCATATTGTTGCCGTCACCGACCCACGCGGCATGCATCGCGGCGACATCGACGCCCACTTCCTGAAGCGTCATCAAGTCTCCCAACACCTGGCAGGGGTGCAGCAAATCCGACAGGCCGTTGATAATCGGTATTGAGGACCACTTGGCAAACTCTTCGAGCACCACGTGTCCGAAGGTTCGTATGACGATCCCGTGGAGGTAGCGGGACAGCACCCTGGCCGTGTCGCGTATGGGTTCTCCGCGGGCGATCTGTATGTCGTCTCGACTGAGAAAGATGGGCTGTCCGCCCAGTTGATGGATACCGACCTCGAAAGATATTCTCGTCCGCGTCGACGGCTTCTCGAATATCAGCCCCACCGAACGACCCTCCAGGGGCCTGGCCGGTCCTGTTCCCGGGATGCCTCTCTTCAGTTCCCGGGCTCGTTTCAGCAGACCCAGGATCTCGTCCTCGGAAAAATGCGACAGACTCAAGAAATGCTTCTTCCAATCCATCTCAACCAACCTCGATAGAACGTAAAACAGCGTCCAAAGTATCCGTCGCCCGGTCGATCTCGTCGTCGGTAACGACCAGGGGAGGAAGGAATCGAACAACCGTTTCGGACGTGCAGTTAATCAGCACCCCTTTCTCACGCATCGCTGTCACAAGATCAGCACCCGGAACCTTCAAGTCAACGGCTTGCATCAGGCCGACTCCCCGAGCCTCCCGGATCGTTTCGTGGCGTTGCGCGAGATCCTCCAAGCGGGCCCTGAGATGAGCACCCTTTGCTTCAACCTGTGCAAGGAACCCTTCCGACAGGATCTCCTCGACCACCGCGACTCCCGCGGCCGCGGCAAGGGGGTTGCCTCCAAACGTGGAAGCGTGAGTGCCCGGGACCAGAGCCGAAGCAACGGTGTCCGTCGCGAGCAGAGCGCCCATCGGTACGCCTCCTGCAATGCCCTTGGCCAAGGTCATCACGTCCGGTTCCATCCCGTAATGCTGATAAGCGAAGAACTTTCCGGTTCGACCCATGCCGGTCTGAATTTCATCGAGCATGAGCAATGATCCGTTTTCAGTGCACAACTTCCTGACGTCTCGCAAGTAGTTCGCCGGCGCCACCCGCACTCCGCCCTCACCCTGGATCGGCTCCAGCAGGACCGCCGCGGTCTGAGGCGTCATCGCCTTTTCCAGGGCCTCGATGTCGCCGAATTCCACATGGGAAAAGCCCGGCATGTGCGGCTCGAAGCCGTCACGGTATTTCTTCTGGCCCGTGGCGGCCAACGTCGCGAGAGTTCTGCCGTGAAACGAGTTGTCCATTGTGATGACGTGGTACCGATCGTGCTGCCCGAGATTATGGAAGTACCTGCGGGCCAGTTTTATCGCCCCCTCGTTGGCCTCTGCACCGGAATTGCAAAAGAAGGCCTTGTCGGCAAAGGAGTTCTCCGTCAGAAGCTGCGCCAAGCGGATCTGCGGCTCGATATGGAACAGATTTGACACATGAATCAGTCGCTTGGCCTGGTCCGCAATCGCCTTCGCCAGACCGGGATGACCGTGTCCCAAGGGGCACGCGGCCAAGCCTGCGATGAAGTCGAGGTACTCGTTCCCATCGCTGTCCCACACGCGGGACCCTCGGCCTTCCACGAGCATAATCGGGGTACGGCCGTACGTATTGAACACGTATCTTTGATTCATCTGAATGAAATCCTCTGATCCCATCTCCTCATCCTTCCACAGAGTCGGACTGCTTGTGAGGCCGCTTGAAGCCCCGCCTCGGCTGCGCGGGAGCCTCACAGCCCCGGGGCTTTCTCCCGCACAATCTCCGTTCCGATGCCTTTTTCGGTCAGCATTTCAAGAAGCAACGCGTGCGGTACCCGCCCGTCCACGATGTGCGCCTTGGGCACGCCGCCTCGGATCGCACTCAGGCAACAACGCAGTTTGGGTATCATTCCTCCCGACGCGACCCCTGATTCCACCAGTTCCGTGGCCTCGTCTTCACTGAGACTGGAGATCAGGTTTCCATCAGAGTCCAAGACACCGGGAACGTCGGTCAAGAGTATGAACTTCTCCGCGTTGAGCGCCGCGGAGAGCGCTCCCGCAGCGGTATCGGCATTGATGTTGTATGGCTTCTCTCCCGGTCCGGCCCCTACGGGAGCGATCACGGGCACGAATCGCTTTGCCTCGAGCGAGCTGATGACTTCGGGGTTTATCTTGTCCACTTCACCCACCAGGCCGAGATCTTCGTCAGTATCGGCCAGTCTTGCCGGCTGCGCCTTCCTGGCCTTGATGAGCCCCCCGTCCCTGCCCGACAGCCCCACGGCCTTGCCGCCGTGGAAGTTGATCATGGAAACGACGTCCTTGTTGACCTTGGCCACAAGAACCATTTCCACCACATCCATGGTTTCCTCGTCCGTGACGCGCAGCCCGCTGACGAAGCGGCTTTCTTTGCCGATCTTTTTCAGCAACGCCCCAATCTGCGGTCCTCCCCCGTGAACCACGATCGGATTGATGCCGATGAGGCTGATAAGAGCGATGTCCTCGGCGAAATCGTTCTTGAGCGCTTGGTCCGTCATGGCGCTCCCGCCGTATTTAATGACGATTCGCTTGCCTGCGAACTTTCTGATGTACGGCAGTGCCTCGACAAGGATCTTGGCTCGCAGAGCGGGGGGAGTAGGAGTTGAGACGTTCGACGCGGTCATGTAAGATACCACTTTATGTTCTTTTGTCAACTTATTGATAAAATAGGATAAAGCATTTCCGAAGTCAAGGTCAATCCGGTGCCCTCCCGTGTTTTTGCCAAAAAAGTACGATCATAACACGGTCCGGCCACAGCTTGCCAAGAGAATTGTTGGCTCAACGCTCGGCCTTGATTGCAGTGACGATCATCTGATGGCCGTAAGGCGTCAACCGGATTGTCTCATCGATCAGCTTTCGGACGGGCCGCAGGAAAGGAAACTTCACGGGGAGATCCCGTTCGGGATGGTACAGCTTTCGCCGCATGTTGAAGGACCGAGTAGCGACACGTATGTCGGTAAAACCGATCTCCGACAGGAGGCGCGTGATGGTCTTGGGCTCAAAGAGGTGAATGTGGTCGGCTCCGTTGAGATACACCCATTCCGGACCGTTGAGCCACCGCGACAGAGATGCGAAGTTGGTCGTGGACAACCGCACCAGCCCGCCCGGCCTAAGTGCATGCCGGATCCTTTCTGCGGCCTTTCGCGGCGATTCGAGGTGTTCGATGACGTCCCAGATTCTGACCACGTCCATGGTCCCCGGATCGACGTGGAATGTCTCGGCGGGTTCCGTGATGATCGTGTCGATTCTACGGGATTCAAGATGGTGCAATGCGTCCCGGTTTATTTCCAGAGCCCAGGTTCGCCACCCGCTTTTCGATGCCTCATCCAGAAACCAGCCGCGGCCGGCCCCGATTTCCAGCATACGGTTGTACCTTCGAAACGGCTCCATTGATGCCAGTTCGCGCCGCATTCGTCCGATCTGTGCCGAGGTCGGACGATCGTCCCCCATGGTACCGGTCCCTTCCGATTTTTGTCGTTCCCCGTGGCCTGCCGGCCGAGGGTTCACGAACACCAGACCACAGTCCCGACAGCGTACGTGGACAAACCCTTCCTTGTCGAAGAGCACCCCGTGATTTCCGCCGCCGCAGAGGTCGCAGTCTACTCGGATGAACGGATCTTTTCTTTGCAATTGCCTATCCATAAGAAAAAAGCGCGATTTCATGCCGGCCGTCGACAGGGCCACGGCATGACGGTTACGCTCCGGTCCTTTCTCTCCCCCTTGATACCGAAGTGAAATCATGATAGTCAAGCCGAGACTATACAACAACTTCAGGGGATTGAGTTTTGGAATTGAAGACGATTGCCGATTTCCTTTTCGAGGTGGGAATGCTCAAGCGCACTCCTCGATCGGGATTTCAGTTCTTGGGTACAGGTAGAGAGACCGTAGCCGAGCACAGTTTACGCTGCGCGGTGATCGGATTCGTATTGGCGCGAATGTCTGGTGAACTGGCTACGGACCGGGTCGTGTACATGTGCCTGTTTCACGATCTGGTAGAAGCGAGGACCGGCGATCTGAATTACGTGAACAAGCGGTATGTGAAGGCCGATGAAGAAGCCGCAGTGTCGGACATGACGTCCGGTTTGCCGTTCGGCGACGAGATACGCAGGCTGACCGAAGAGTTTAACGAGCGGTCCACACCGGAAGCCGAGGCCGCGCATGACGCGGATCAGATCGAGATGATACTGCAGCTCAAGGAACTGGGGGACCTTGGAAACCGGTACGCCCGAGACTGGATTGCATCGGCCGTGAAGAGACTGCGAACCGACGACGGCAGACGTCTGGCCAGGAGCATACTCAACACGGATTTCTCCGCCTGGTGGTTCAAAGAGAAAGACGACGAATGGTGGGTGAACGGCGGAAGGGTCGAACCCAGCGAACGGTGAACGGTACGGAAATCCGATGCATGAACTCGCGTGGGCTTCTCATGAGTTGTTGCGATTGTTTCTCCCGGGGACATGGGTAACAATCTCGCCGCGCCGGAATCCGCACCCGTGTTCATGAATCGATCTCCTCTCAGTGTGTTGCGCAACTTGAGTCGCGTTTCGCGTGCCGTTGTTGGGGCGTACGCGCGATCTCACCTTCGATCGATCCAACGTCGCGTCGAGCACGGTCTTTCTTCCGGACGAACGCAATGCACGGCATTCTTCTCGACAAGAGGGCCACATACACATGAACGGACCTGAACTCACCACAAGACCGACGACATGTTCCCATTGGCTGGCAGTTCTCGCTGCTTTCCTCTGTTTCTGTTGTGCCTGCCCCGGATGGGCTTCGGGGACGCGGACCGAACTTGTCGCGACCGACACGGCACGGGCCGGGAACAGCGCTCCGGCAGGACAAGAATCACCCGGTACGCTCCGCGAGGCGAAACAGTATCGTTGGCTGTTCCGTGAGCGACAGGCCGATGAACCTTCCGCTCCCGCGATCAAGAGCACCGGTTTGGAGCAGCTCGACAGGGAAATCAAAGAGGCACGAAGACTTTACCTGGCGGGCGAGGCGGACAACGCGATCCTCAAGTACCGGAGCGCGGTCGATCGCCTTGAGTCCATCCTCAACGACACTCCTCCCGGCGATCCGTTGCTCGGCGAGCTGGAGGAACGTTTTGCCGTGTACGACGAATTGGCGACCAAGATACTGGGGCCTCTCCACCTGGAGCCCAAGGAAGAGATCGCTGGCCAGGTGTTCCATCTCATGGAAAAGCGCCGCATTTGCAGACGAAACCTCGCGCTGAAGAAAGCCGGGATTTTGAGATTCGCTGATGTTCCGGACCGGTTGTCGGAAGAGGAATCACGCATCCTCAGACAACTGAGCGACTTGCGATCCGATGTTTCCGATTCCGGTGCAGGCACGGTGGAGTCTGAACTGACATCCAAGCTGGCTCAGGTTCGTGCTGCCATGCAAAAGAGTTCCCAGCGTTTCGCTTTGCTGATGCGAGGAGTCCCCCCTTCGCTCGACCAGGTACGGAACGATCTGCTCCGGGACGATGAACTGATCCTGGATTTCAATCTCCTGCAAGACCGACTGGTCGTGGGAGTTATTACCGGGAGTGAATGCGTGTACCATCAGTTCTCTGCGAAAAGAGCGGAGATCGACGCCGCTGTGTTCAATCTGCAGGACAAATTGCGGGAATTCACGTACGGTTCGAGGTCGAGTTTCATGGGCCATGCCTGGAAAGAACCGTGTCGCCGCATCTACAGGGCTCTGTTAGGAAAGCTTCCGCCGCTTCCAAAGGACAAGCCGTCGGTTCTTGTCATTCCCGATCGCTCCCTCTGGTATCTTCCCATGTCGGTCATGTTGGATCCCGAGGACCGGCCTCTCGGCGCGGAGCGCTTGATATCGTTGATCCCTTCGGCCGACATGCTCGGATTCATCCGGACATCAGGCCAATCGTACAACCGGTCCGTGTACGGGACGGATCTGCTGGTTTTCGAGTCCATTCCTTGGGTTGCCTCGGAGGAAATTCGGGAAGGGACGGCGAAGAAGACCTCTCGGACTAAGAAAATGTCAGAGGGAGAGAAGATCGAGCGACTCATCATGTCCAACCCGGTCTATCCAAAACCGTCGGAAGTCGTGGTCCAGGTGCAGAAGGCGTTCAAGAAATTCGACGTGTGGGTGGGCCAGACCGCGACGGTCGATCGACTCCTCGATTACGCCAGGCGCAGCGCACTGATCTCTCTCTTAGCCGTGCCTCTGGCCGTGACCGATTCGGTCCAACCCGATCGCCAGCCGTGTTTCTTCTTCTCTCCCGACAAGCGAGATCGCCGTCGCTTCGAGACGGTTCGCATGTTTGCACATCCGCTTGAATCAGGGCTTTTGGTACTGCCCATCGCATGGTTCGACATGGCGGACCGAGAGAACCCGCTCGGTGAAGGCCCCACCCTCCTGTCAACCGCGATGTTCTATTCCGGAGTCAACATGGGGATGATCAACTACTCAGACCCCAACTGGGGGGCTGATGAACCTTTTCTGCTCGGGGTTCTCAATCGCATGTCGGAACAAATTCCTTTGAAAAAAGCCCTGTCCGAGTACAAACGAGAACTGCCGGCCGGACTCGATTCCTCTTTTGAAGGGAAGCCTCCGTCCTGGACGGGATGGATTCTTCTGGGCGATCCCGGTCGGTGAAGGATCTCGTTGTCCGAGGACATACCTCGCTCCCGGGCTCCGGCCCGGGAACGAAACGCAATTGGGAATTTTCATACGAGGAGGAGGTGTGGAGGAGAGAAGGCAATCGCGCCGCGGGACGAGCCTTTGTCTGTCATGGGTAAGCCTTGTATACAAGCCGACTTCAAGCCGAGGGAAGCCTTTTCGAGAGGCGTGAAACAGTTCGGGAAGCCGTATTCTTGTGAAAAATGCCCTTGGACACGCCTCTGTGGAGAAGCGCCGTTGCGGACCTGAGCAACGTTTCCGCGTCCTCGGACTTTGATTCGGTCGCGCGAAGAAACCTCTTCACCGCGGTTTTCACTTTGGATCGAAAAGACATGTTGCGAATGCGCCGCAGCTCGTTCTGTCGCATTCTCTTGAGCGCCGACGGATGGTTGGCCATGCGTATCTCCTTCAGAAAGAAGTTGCCTATTGAGTATCGTTCCCGTATCACGTCGATTGACTTCGGCCGTGGGGCCGAGAGGAATCGAGTTCATCTTAGGAATTTTTCTTTATGGCAGAAAACGGGACGCAAAGTCAAATCCTTTTGAACGAAAATGGTACCGACTTTCGATTCGAAAAAAGGGCCGCCACCCGAGCAGCCGGCGTGGTCGGATTCTGGACCATGCTCAGTCGAGTCGCGGGATTCGTACGAGACCTGGTGATCGCCCTCTTCCTCGGGGCAAGTACCGGTGCCGACGCCTTCTTCGTGGCATTTCGCATCCCTAACCTCTTACGACGACTGTTCGCGGAAGGGGCTCTCTCCGCGGCTTTCGTTCCCACCTACGTGGAGACGCTCAGGCGAGACGGGCTGACGGAAGGGGAACGTCTGGCGAGGATCACATTCACCTTCACCGCAATTGCCCTCGTTCTGGTGACTGTTGCCGGAATCGTGTTCAGCCCGTGGATCGTGCGGATCATCGCTCCGGGGTTTATCAAGAATCCCGACATGTTCCTCCTGACCGTCAACTTGAATCGCATCATGTTTCCGTACATCTTCTTCATTTCCCTTACCATATTGGCATCCGGAGTCCTCAATTCCATGGGCCGGTTTGCAGCCCCGGCCGCGGCTCCCATCATTCTCAACGTGTGCATGATCACCGCGGTCGCGGTCTTCTCCACGTTCTTCAACGTGCCGCCCGCCCATGCGCTGGCGTGGGGAGTGGTCGCCGCAGGCCTTCTCCAACTCGCTCTTCAGATTCCCTTCATGACACGATGCGGCATACGCATTCGTCCCAACTTCGATTTCCGTCACCCCGCTCTTCGAAAAATCGGCATTCTATTCGCGCCGGTCGCACTTGGCGGCGCTGTCTATCAGGTGAACGTGATGATCAGTACGATCCTCGCCTCCATGCTGGCCCCGGGCGGGGTGTCGTATCTGTATTACGCGGATAGGCTCGTCGAGTTGCCCTTGGGAGTATTTGCCATTGCGCTTGGAACCGCCGTGCTCCCCTCCATGTCCCGCCAGGCCGCCGACGGAGACATCTCAGGGCTGCGGGAATCGGTTTCCTATTCTCTCAGGTTGATCGCGTTCTTCACGATCCCCGCATCGGTCGCCCTGATCGTGCTCAGGGTACCGATCGTCGCCGTGCTCTTCCAACGGGGTGCGTTCTCGGTGACGGATACCCATGAGACCGCGTACGCGCTGTTCTGGTATACCGTCGGACTTTGGGCCTTTTCCGGACTCAAGGTCGTCACCCAAGCGTTCTTCTCCCTGAAAGACACCCGTACTCCCGTGTATGTGTCCATTGGCGCGGTGATCGTGAATCTCGTGGGAGGGCTTCTCCTCATGGGTCCCATGAAGCAGGGGGGGCTCGCACTGGCCACATCCATTGCAGCGGCATTCAACCTGATCGTCCTCTTCGTCATACTGACGAGAAAGCTTGGAGGAACTCCGGACGGAGGGTTATTCACCACTTTGTTGAAGCTGATCGCCGCCTCGGCGGTGATGGGAGCCCTGCTTGCCTACACGCGAACCCTGGGCGCGTGGGAATCGGGATTGACCGCCTGGAACCTCACTGTCCTGTTGGGCAGTATGAGCGCGGGGTTCGCGGTCTTCGTCGCGACAGCGTACCTCGTTCGCTCGCGTGAGCTTGGCTCTCTCGTCCGGTTCTTGCGAAACCGCGGGATGTGATCGGGAGAGACGGGCGTCCCTGCCCGTCATCTTTCCAGGAAAGAACCCGGCCTCCCATTTCGGAACCCGGGCACGGTGGCCCGTGGTACAAGCACCTCACACGAACGCGTTCTCGCGTTTCTCCCGGCCGATGGTCGAGGTGGGAGTCGGCCCATAATGATGGCCCGGGAGCACAACCGTCTCCTCGGGTAACGTGAAGAGCCGCCGGTGTATGGAATCCTTCAGCACCTGAAAGGACCCGCCCGGGAGGTCCGTGCGGCCCACGCCGCCGACGAACAACGTGTCGCCCGTAATGACGTACCCGGGCCAATAGAGGCATATTCCCCCGGTGGTATGCCCCGGGGTGTGGATAACCTCGACCGATTGATTGCCGAAAGTGATCTTTTCACCATCCTTAAGCAGGCGTTTGGCGTCCGGTGACTGACTTGCCCCGAACATGGCGAGCATGGCTCGGTTGGGATTGGAAAGCCCCCCGGCTTCGGCCTCGTGTATGGCGATGGGGGCTCCGGTGGCCTTATGCATGGCCTCATTTCCCGCCACATGATCCACGTGTGAGTGCGTGTTCACGATGAGGACTATCTTGTCTACGCCCTTGGCCTTGGCTCTCTCAAGGATTTGGTCGGCCGGTCCCCCCGGGTCGACCACGATTCCTTCACGTGTCTGCGGGTCGCCGAGCACATAGCAGAATATGTCGAAGCCGCCGATGAGTATCTGTTCGATTATCATTCATTCCTCCATAAAGAAGGCCGCGGTGTCGTATCCAACTATCGTTGCAACGACCGCGGCGTGTATGCACAATAGGGTTCTTCGCTCATGTAGTTCCCGGTCGTCTCGTAGGCTCTGGCCCGGCATCCGCCGCAGAACCTCAGATAATCGCACTTGCCGCACTTTCCTTCCAACAAGCTGAACGTACGAAGGTTGCGGAAGACCTCCGCATTCTCCCAGATGTCTTTAAACTCGGCCTCACGCACGCTCCCCGCCTGAACGTCAAAGTATCCGCAGGGCTGCAATTCTCCCTTGTGCGATACGAAAACAAAGGACAGACCTCCCAGGCATCCCCTGGTCCGGGCGTTCAGTCCGAAGGTCTCAGGACTGACCTCGATGCCCTCTTTCTTTGCCTGCTGCCGAAGTATGCGATAGTACTGCGGCGCACAGGTTGCCTTGGTCTCCATCTTCGACGCGCGGCCGAGACGGTAAAATTCCTTCAGAGATTCCTCGTATTCCTCGGGCCCCATCTCCTCGCCGGACATCCCCTTGGCACGCCCCGTGGGTACCAACAGGAAGACGTGGAACGCTTCGGCTCCGATCCGCTCGGCAAGGTCCATGATCTCGGCCAATTGGCCTCGGTTCCTCCTAGTCAGGGTCGTATTGATCTGCACCGGCACTCCCGCGGCCCGGAGGTTCTCTATTCCGGTCATGGACGCGTCAAACGCGCCGTCGACCTTGCGGAAAGAGTCATGGTCGGGGGCACTCGGGCCGTCAAGGCTGATACTGACCCGAGGAATGCCTATGGACGCAATGTCGCGGGCCACTTCGCGAGTTACCAGACAGCCGTTGGTTGCAAGCACCGCTCGCAACCCCGCTTCCATCGCGTACCGCGCAAGATCGAAGAAATCGGCCCGCATGAGCGGCTCTCCTCCAGTCATGATGAGGATGGGTTTGCCGACTTTGGCTATTCCGTCGATCAATGCACGACCTTCGGCCGACGTCAGCTCTTCCGGCGACGGCTCGGTGCAGGCACTGGCCCGACAGTGGACGCACGCCAGGTTACAAGCCCGGGTCATTTCCCAGGCTACAAGTCTCAGTTCGAACGGTTTCACTTGATACCCTTGGGACGATCTCCCTGAAGAATGCGGACTGCTTCCAGAGCATGGTAGGAGATGATGAGATCCGCACCGGCCCGCTTGATGGACGTCAACGCTTCCATCATCGCGCGATCGTGATCTATCCATCCGTTTTGGGCCGCGGCCTTGAGCATCGCGAATTCGCCGCTCACGTTGTACGCGGCAAGAGGCAGGTCAAAGGTGTTACGCACCCGCCAGATCACGTCCAGGTAAGGCAGAGCAGGCTTCACCATAACGATGTCCGCCCCCTCGTCCACATCCATGCCCACCTCCCGGATCGCTTCGTCCGAGTTTGCAGGATCCATCTGGTACGAGCGTCGGTCTCCGAATTGCGGCGCGGAACCCGCGGCTTCCCGAAACGGGCCGTAGAAAGCGGAAGCGTACTTCGCCGCGTACGACATGATGGGCGTATGCTCGTATCCGCTCTCGTCCAACGCTTCGCGTATCGCGGCGACACGGCCGTCCATCATGTCGCTGGGAGCCACCATGTCCGCTCCCGCCTTCACGTGGGAAACCGACATCTTCGCGAGCAGGTCGAGCGTGGGGTCGTTATCCACTTCGCCTTTATGGATGACACCACAGTGACCGTGATCGGTGTACTCGCAGAGGCACACGTCGGTTACCACGACCAGATCCGGATATGTATCCTTAATGGCCCTAACAGCCTGCTGAACAACGCCTTTGTCCGAATACCCCTCCTTGCCCAGGGGGTCTTTCTTCTCCGGGATGCCGAACAGGAGTATGGCCGGGATGCCGCGGCGAACAGGTTCATCGATTTCTTTCAGGAGGTTATCTCTGGAGAGTTGGAAGTTTCCCGGCATTCCCTCTATGGGATTCTTGACGCCATTGCCGTGCATTACAAAGAACGGCAGAATGAAGTCGGACGTATTCAGTTCCACCTCCCGCACCATACTGCGGAGAGTTTCCGTTCGCCTGAGCCTTCGGGCCCTGTATTCGGGGAAGTGCATGTGGTCTCCCATGTTTTTGCTGGCATATGGTCAGTGTTTCTCTTATAATCTTGACCGGAGGTTCTGTCAACGCCATGAGTAAGACTCGTTGCCATCGATGCGGTCGCGACCTGAACGCCGGGGCACTCACGTACGAGGTGGAAGTGAAAGTGCGATCGATGTTCGATGGAGTGATACCCGAGTCGGAGTCTCACGCTGACGAAACGGAGATTGAACGGCTCATACGTGATATGGCCGCGTGCAACGAAGAAGAATTGAACCGCCAGGTGTACGAGGACGATGTGTTCATCATGTGCCCTGAATGCAAAGAAGCCTTCATGGAAAGCATCTATTCCCATCTCCATCCTCAAGCCGCACCGGATCATGGTCGCGCACATTTAATCCATTAACCGACAAGGGGTACCCACGCTTCCGGGATCCGGCCGGGATCGGGTGATTCCGTTCGTTCCGCGGCGGCCACCGCACCTACCTTTTCCAGGAATGCCTCATGATACCCGACCCGAACGCTTCATACCTCTTCCTCTTCGCGCATCCCGATGACGACGTCTTCATCTGCGGGACAATGCACATGCTTCTACAGGAAGGCGCCGAAGTCCACGCCGCATGGCTGACGTCCGGCGATTACTTCGGCCAAGGCGAACTACGCGAATCGGAACTGGCTCAAGCCGTCGAGATACTTGGACTACACGATTCGCGCGTGCACCTGTTGAGGCAACCGGACCTCGGACTGGTACCCGGAATGGGGCAGGCGGCCGAATCCCTCACCGAACTTCTCTTAGCCGTGAAGCCGGACATGCTGTTTGTGACCGCCTTCGAGGGCGGGCATCCCGATCATGATTCAACGAATTTTCTTGCGTATGAATGCCGTGCACGGGCAGGATTGAAGGCCCGCATCTTTGAGTTTCCCCTGTACAATGGTACCGGCCCGGTTCACCACTGGCGATGGCGAATCAACGGCTTTCCTCCCGGAGGTCCGGAGATCCGCTTCCAACCGCTCGACGACCGGGCTGTTGACTGTAAGTACCGCATGATGCGGACATACTCGAGTCAGTGGATGTACATGGCGCCGGCAAGGCTCGCGTCCCGTCGATCCCGCCTGAAGAAGTTCGGCGAACCGTATCGTGCATGCCCTCCCGACCGGGATCACACGATTCCTCCCCATGCAGGATTACTCAACTACGAGAGATGGTTCAATTTCTTCATCAAGATCACGTTTGCGGACTATGCGGACGCGGTGAGGCGGACACGAACCTCGGTGTCACCAAATGGCATTGCTTTTGTTGACATTTACCCGGGTACCTGATAGACACATGAGATAATCCAGATCCAGACAAGTGATCGTTCATTTGGCGGAGCTTACGTGGTACACCGAACAGTGAGGCGATGGGGGCGGCTTCCTCACCGACAGCTGTGGTAGGTGAGTATGCTTGTCCGACGACTCTCCCCGTACACGGACCCACTGAGGCATGATCGGCACAATCGCGAATTCGTTGCCGACGACATTCTGTAACATAAGGAGGTACAGGCCTTGAAGGTTCTCGTCTCTGACAACCTTTCCGAACTGGGAGTCCAGATATTTCGCGATGCCCCGGGTATCGACGTGGACGTAAAGGTCGGGCTAAGCCCCGATCAGCTCAAGGAAATCATAGGAGAATATCACGGGCTTGCCATTCGTGGAGCCACAAAGGTCACCGCCGACGTCATCGCCGTGGCGGACAACCTGAAGGTCGTGGGTCGTGCCGGAACCGGACTGGACAATGTGGATATTCGCGCGGCCTCCAAGAGAGGCATCGTGGTGATGAACACTCCGGGCGGAAACACGGTTACCACCGCGGAACATACGCTTTCAATGATGATGTCCTTGGCCCGCAACATCCCCCAGGCCTGCGCCTCCATGAAAGACGGAAAGTGGGAGAAGAAGAAGTTCAGCGGCACAGAAGTACTGAACAAGACACTCGGTGTGGTCGGCCTAGGCAAGATCGGCGCAGTGGTCGCGGATCGGGCGTCGGGGCTGGGCATGAACATCATCGCATACGATCCTTTTCTCTCGGAAGATCAGGCCAAACAGATGGGCGTTCGGCTCGCATCCATGGACGATGTCTTCAAGGAAGCGGATTTCATCACCCTTCATGTTCCTCTGACGGACGATACTCGAGGGCTCATCAATGCAGCGAACATTGCGAAAATGCGTGACGGCGTACGCATTATCAATTGTTCTCGAGGCCCCGTGGTGAATGAAGAGGATTTGGCGGACGCGATCGAATCGGGCAAAGTGGCCGGTGCAGCAGTCGATGTGTATGCCTCCGAGCCTCCCGGGCTCACACGGCTCGTCGGTCTGGACCGCGTCATTTGCACCCCTCACCTGGGAGCTTCGACCAAGGAGGCCCAGGACAACGTCGCCATAGCGGTGGCCGATCAGATAAAGGACTATCTCCTCAACGGCATCATAAGGAACGCGGTCAATGCACCCGCGGTTGCCGGCGAGGCCCTGGATGCGCTGCGTCCGTACCTGGACCTGTCGCAAAGGCTGGGCCTATTCTTGGGGCAAATTCTCGAGACCGGCATAAAGAGTGTGGAAGCCTATTACAGCGGCGACGTGGTGGGAATGGACGTGAAGCCCATCACAACGTCTTTCCTCACCGGCCTTCTGACGCCGATCATGAAAGAGGACGTCAATCAAGTCAATGCTCCGATGGTTGCTGAAGAGAGAGGCATCGTCGTCTCCGAGACCAAGGTGAGCAGGGCGGAAGATTACTTGTCGCTCCTGCGGTTCAAGGTGGTCACTGAGAGCCGCGAACAAATTGTGGAAGGCACGTTGTTCGGTAAATCCGAACCTCGAATGGTGCGCTACGGTGCATTTCGCGGTGAATTCGACCTGTCCGGCGACCTGCTCATGATTCGCGGCAAGGACCAGCCCGGAGTTATCGGCAAGGTTGGAACCGCTCTGGGAAATTGCGGGATCAACATCTCGCACTTTCAGTTCGCTCGCCAGGAGCTGGGCGGCGAAGCCCTGCTGTTCCTGAACACCGATTCCCAGGCGGATATCCCGTGCGTCGCGTCCATTGAAGAGTTGGAACACGTGGTCAAGGTGCGAAGATTGACCATTTGATTCGTTTCGTTTTCGTTCCCACGCAAATCCCCTCAGTCCCCTTCAGCGACTGGGAAGTAAGGATTCAACCTTGTCAAACGGGGGCTGGGAGGATTTCTTGGGTGCATGCAGAGCCTGGAAACGAGATGTGAATTGCGGTCGCTTTTCTCGGCAATGGCGATGACGGCCATTCCCACAACGGATCGAAACCATGCTGAACATCAAAGACCCGTCCCGTCCGGAGGTTCCCCAACAGGGCAACTACGAACAAGCACTGAAGATAGGACTGGAGATCTTCGCCAGGAAGGATCCGGGCCGCGCAGCCGACAAGGCCCGGGCCGAATTGGTCGGCCGTTCGTTGATCATCCCTCACCTTGACGGAAACATCGTACTGAACGTCGACAGCCGGCAGTTCACCATCAAGGAAACCGGGGCCGAAGCACCCATTTGGCTTGCCATCCTGACGATTCACTACCTCAACAATGCCGACGGCAGGCAGCCCACGTCCAAACTGAAGCATTTCAGGGAATTCAAGGAGGGACAGTTTTACGAACCCGCATTCAACCGAAGCACAAAAGACCGGTTGATCGAAGTATTCGGCAACGAACCGGAGGCCATGGTCACCGCGGGCCAAATTCTGAAAGGCAGGGTACTCGACACCGGTGACGCTGCGGTAGAACTTCCCTATTTCCCGTGCGTTCCCATCACGTGCATCGTTTGGAAGGGTGACGAGGAGTTTCCTCCCGATGCGAGCGTTCTCTTCGACGAAACCGCCGAACTGTTCCTGAGCGCGGAAGACATGGCCGTGGCCGCGGAGATGGCGGTGTTGGAATTGCTCAGGGCCGCCCGAATATGAGCTTCCTTCTCGGTGAATGAGTGAGCAAGTTCTTTATGGCGGTTGCCCATAATTCCGTCGGAAATGCAGGCGTCCGCGTCGTTCCCGGGCAAATCCCATAGGCCTCCCTTGACAAGGGAGTAAGGAGGATTTCTTCATCCAAGTCCCGGGGATCGGGCGTTGGACGTCGGTCACTCACTTGGGTAATTGCTGATGCTCTGAACACCAATACTTATTGAACGAGGAAGATCATGAAGATAGCCGTTTCGGGAAAAGGCGGGGTCGGAAAAACAACGTTGAGCAGCTTGCTCGCGCGGCACTGGGCGCGGGAGGGGTTTAGAGTACTGGCGGTTGACGCGGATCCCGATGCGAATCTGGGATCGGCTCTCGGGATCGACACCACGGGAATCGTCCCGGTGGCAAAGATGGAAGACCTCATTGCCGAACGCACCGGAGTTCAACCGGGAACCGTGGGAGGATTCTTCAAGATGAACCCCAAGGTGGACGATCTCCCGGAAGCGTTGGGACGAGAGAAGGACGGGGTCAGGGTCCTGATCATGGGGACCGTGAAAAAGGGCGGCGGGGGCTGCGTCTGCCCGGAAAGCGTTCTCCTCAAGGCGCTCGTAAGCCATCTGGTGTTGTACGAGAAGGATGCCGTGATCATGGACATGGAGGCCGGTATCGAACATCTCGGCCGTGGGACCGCTCAGGGAGTCGATCGCCTGGTGATCGTGGTCGAACCGGGTCGCAGAAGCATCGAAACTGCGGCCAAAGTACGACAACTGACTCAGGATATCGGGCTCCACAAGGTCGCGGCAGTGGGGAGCAAGGTCCGGAATAAGAAGGAAGAAGAGTTCCTCCACGCGAATTTGGCCGGAATCCCCATCGTGGGGATACTCCCGTTCTCCGAAGAGATTGCCAACGCGGATCTGGAAAACCGGCCGCCGAATCTCGACGATCCGGAGATCAACGCAGCCGTCAAGAAGATTGCCGCGGCGTTGGAGGAATGAACCATCCCTGGCTTGGGCATCCACCACAGGCGGGGATACCGCCAGGAGGCCGACCGGTAGAGCTGAAGAGATTTGTCCTTTGACTTCTTCGTGTCTTTGTGACTTTGTGGTTTAATCTTCTGCGTTCAACCTCACTGAGCGCGGACAATAGTCCTGTTGAACGCACCTCGCAGTGGATTGCGTCTTGGACGAACGGCATCAACGGACTGCCCATACATGTTTGGATCATCGTGAAAAGGAGGTTTGCATGTCGGCTAAAATCATTAGCGGAAATGAAGTATCTCAGCAACTCAAGGACGAGATGAAGCAAGAGGTCCTCGGTCTGAAGGCCCAAGGGCTGGAACCCTGCCTCGCGGTCATTCTTGTGGGTGAAGATCCCGCGTCAAAGGTCTATGTGAGCAACAAGAAAAAGGCCTGCGAGTATATAGGCATCAGGTCCCTGGAGTCCAAGCTCCCCGTCGACGCCACGACCGAACAACTGCTCGAGGTGATCGACGGGTACAACAAGGACAAGAGCGTCCACGGCATACTTTGCCAGCTTCCTCTTCCCAAGCACATCCCTGAAACCGAGATCCTTCGGTCGATTTTGCCTGAGAAGGACGTGGACTGCTTCCATCCGTACAACGTGGGCTTGATCAGCATCGGTGAAGTCCGGTTTCTCCCCTGCACTCCCGCGGGAGTCATCGAGCTCATCAAGAGGGGCGGATTCGAGACTTCCGGTAAGGATGTGGTGATCATCGGCCGGAGCAACATCGTGGGTCGGCCGCTCTCCAACATGCTCGATCAGCGTGACATGAACGCGACGGTCACCATGTGCCACACCAGGACCAAAGACCTTAAGGGGCGTTCCGCGGCCGCGGACATCGTCATCGCAGCCATCGGCGTGCCCGAGTTCGTCAAGGCCGACATGGTGAAGGAAGGCGCGGTGGTCATCGATGTGGGCATCAACCGTGTCGATGCTCCCGACAATCCCAAAGGTTTCAAACTCGTGGGCGACGTTGCCTTCGACGAGGTCAAGGAGAAGGCCGCGGCCATTACACCGGTTCCCGGTGGTGTCGGTCCCATGACCATCGCCATGCTCATGAAGAACACGTTGACCGCTGCAAAAGAAACCATGAAGTAGCCCGCTCCGTCCGGGGATCCGACGAGGGTCCCCGGTATCCCGCCCGATGGCCGCTCGCATGTGCCGTGAGCTGCACTTTCGTTCCGGTTCGTCGTTCCTCCGTGAGTGAACAAGCAATTCGACCCTCAGCGAGCTGGTACTTCGGCCCGGGGCCCAGGTGGACTTTCATGGTCAGTTGTGACTGCCCGTCACGGCGATTCGACGGAATGTCACGCCGACCAAGAGTAGGCCCTCAACACGCCGCGACCCATTCTTCGTTCTTTATCGCTGAAATTCGCACTACTATTTGATTTCATTCGTCTTACGTGATAGGATGCCGCAAGAGTCATCGGGGCATCGTTGAGCGATTCCTCCTGACCGAGTGACAGTGGGTCGCAGAGTAATACCATGAAACATATTTTTCTCGTAATTGCAGCCTTGTGTGTCATGTTCCCGACGTTCACGGCTACGGCCGCTCATGCTCAATCCGCGACGCAGCCGGCCACTTCCGACCAGTGGATCAGCCATCAGATGAATCAGCCTCCACCGGGGGCAGCCAGGATAACCAGCACGTCCCAGGAAAGGCTCGACGAGATTCGCCGGCTCTACGAACTCGCCAAGCGGGAAGCGCAGGCGGGAAGCCGGCAGGGATCTGCAGACGCCGAGTAACGAGGATTAGGTAACTTCCCCGGGGAACCAAGAACTGGACCAAACCCCCAAGCACATTGGTACACTTCCCGGGTTGTGAATTGTCATTATGCGCGCTTTGCCTCCGAGTGTGGTGAGGGTTCTTCTTCCTTGCCTAAAGGACAGTTGCTCGCCTGCTCTGCCGCAACTGTGGTCATGCTCACCCGCGTCACGAGAATGGATTGTGTCGCTCTCGGGATCCTGTCTCCTGATTTGAAATGATCGTGCCGGGACTCGCCTTTTCCGCAGGGGAAGGAGCGAAAGGGTCTCGTGGTCATCACCACGGCCTGTTCCATTCACTTACTGGGGGGCAGCCTGCAGTGTGCCGAGCAATGAGACAAACTATCACGTTTCTTATGAAGTCGGATTATTGACAAAGCCACGTTCGTGCCGTAGCTCAGGACTCGCAACGACACACTTTGATCGCTGAGTTCTGCTACCTCAGAAATGAATGGGTACAACCGGTCGGCACTTCGTTTTCTCAGTTCTCCGGGGGTAGCCCTCGGTTCCGAGTAGTGCTCGATGATGACGTCTTTCGATGAATGGAAATTTCTTGCCGGTCTGGGGATCTTCTTGTTCGGCATCTTCATGATGGAGGAATCCATCAAGCTGCTGGCCGGCCGCTCCTTCAAGACCATGATCCGCCGTTATACCGGTACACGCTTCAAAGGCTTGATGACGGGGGTTGTCAGCACCGCGGTTTTGCAGAGCAGTTCAGCCGTCTCGTTGATGGTGCTGGCCTTTGTCGGCGCGGGACTCATGACCCTGGTGAATGCCATTGCCGTGATCATGGGCGCCATGGTCGGAACGACATTCACGGCATGGATCGTTGCGGTGTTCGGATTCAAGTTCAAGATCGATGCCTTTGCCCTTCCCCTGATCGGGATCGGCGGGCTGGGATTGATCGTTCTGTCGGGGTCCGCCCGGTATGTCAATATCAGTAAGCTCGTGGCCGCCTTCGGGTTTCTCTTTCTCGGCCTGGATTTCATGAAAACCAGCGTCGAGGATGTTGCCGCCGCGGTGGACCTGTCCGCGCTGCCCGATGTGGGCCTGTGGATCTACCTAGGTGCAGGAATCTTGATGACGGTCATCATGCAATCGAGTTCCGCCACGATTGCCGTCATCCTTACCACCCTTTTTTCAGGCATCATCGACTTCACCCAGGGAGCGGCCATGGTGATCGGGGCCAATGTCGGGACCACCGTGACCATCCTCCTCGGTTCCGTCGGCGGAATACCCGCCAAGAAACAGGCCGCGGTCAGCGCGCTGGTCTTCAAAACAGGTACGGCCCTGGCTGCTTTGCTCGCATTGCCTCTCATGTTCCGGATCATTGACGATCTCCTCGGACTCTCCGACAACCCCGTACTCGGCATGGCCGCTTTCCACACTCTGTTCAACTTTATGGGCGTCATCCTTTTCTTTCCCGTGATCCCCGCACTTGCACGGTACCTGGAACGTATCTTCCCGGAAAGACGCACCATACTCACCCAATACATACTCAACACGACCGCGGAAGTACCGGAGGCCGCACTCGAAGCCTTGCGCAAGGAAGTATTGCATCAGTTGTATTTGTCCACCCATTATATTGCCGAGAGGTACGGAATCCGCGCTGTCCGGCAAACCGATCGAGCAGGATACCCCCCCGGCCTTTCGGAACCCGCTCCCGTAGTCAGGTATGCGGACCTGACTCGCTACCATGCTGAGATATTCTCTTTTTATGCGCAGGTGCAGACCGGGGAGACGGACCGGACGGTCACACTGCAAATGGAGTCCGTGATACGATCCAGCCGGAGCGTCATGAATGCGACCAAGAATCTGTACGATCTGCGCAGAGAAATTGAAGATCTCGCCGCGGATGACAATATGTTCATGCTTGATGCCCACAGTAATTTCAAGAACCGGCTCGACCAACTGGTCGTCATCGTCGACAGGGTCACTCAGGAATCAGAGGAGGATGGGTTAGCAGATGTGTTGAACCGATTCTTCCAATTGGTTGAGGAAGCGGACAAACAGTTTATTCAGTCCTGTGCCGGGGCTGTTGCGCAGGGAAAGATCATGACAACCGAGGTCACCCGACTGCTCATGGCCAACCGGCTTTTCACCCAGTCCGGTCGTATGATGGTTTTGAGCATGCAATCACTGTTACCTGAAATCATTCCTTCCCAGGACTATCCTCAGCAATCGTCGTGACGATGCTTACGGGCTTGGAAAGGAGAGAGAGGGGCATGCTGTGAAAAACGCATTGAGCCTGTAAGAGGTTCGGTTTCCAGGTCAGGATCGAAATGATCTGGATGGTAATCCTAATCCCGGCGGCATAAAATAGGGAAAGAAACAAATTCTGAAAGGAGACAGAGATGGCAATTACACTGCCGGAACTCCCGTATAAGAAGGACATCCTCGAACCGCATATCAGCGGGCGGACCTTGGCTTTTCATTACGGCAAGCATCACAACGCGTATGTCACAAACGTGAACAAACTTCTTGAAGGCACCGATTTGGCGGACGAAACGCTCGAAAATATTATCAAGAAAACAGCGAACAGATCTGATCAAACCGGTATTTTCAACAATGCGGCTCAGGTCTGGAATCACGCCTTCTACTGGCAATCGATGAAGCCGGGAGGGGGCGGCGCACCTTCAGGAGCCGCTGCGAAAAAGATAATCTCCGATTTGGGAAGCTATGATATGTTCGCTCAGAAGTTCAAGGATGCTGCGCTGACGCAGTTCGGCAGCGGCTGGGCATGGCTTTTGATGAAGAATGGAACACTGGAGGTCATGAAAACTTCAAATGCCGATACCCCCATTGCCCGGGGGTTGAAGCCTCTGTTGACGGTGGATGTTTGGGAGCATGCTTACTACCTCGATTATCAGAACAGGCGTGGCGACTATATTGATTCCTTTGTTCAGAATCTCATCAATTGGGACTTTGTGAATTTCAATCTGTTGTCGGCCACATGATGAAGCTTCATGAGGACGAGAACCAAGACCCCTTACTGTTTTCAGCAGTCGGTAGTTGTTTTTCGCATATCTGCAAAGGAGGGAATAATGAAACGAAACGACGGCGGTTGGAGCCCATATCTGGCAGGGGCGCTCAGCGGCGTGGTTGGAGTTCTGTCCGTGTGGTTCGTCGGACAATATTTCGGGGCGTCCACCTCTTTTGTGCGCACGGCGGGGTTGATCGAACAGCTTTTCGGGCCCGAGCGCGTGGCTCACATGGACTATTTCATCAAGGTTGCGCCCCAGGTCGACTGGCAATGGATGTTTGTCGTAGGCATTTTTCTGGGGGCCATGATTTCGGCGGTCACCTCCGGATCGTTCAAACTGCAGGCCGTACCCGACATGTGGGCGGACCGGTTCGGCGCCCAGAGCCCCGGCAAGCGGGCCGTGGTCGCATTTGTGGGCGGAGTCGTGGCCATGTTCGGAGCTCGCATGGCCGACGGGTGACCCAGCGGGCACGGGCTGAGCGGTTCGCTTCAGCTGGCTGTCAGCGGTCTCATTGCCCTGGTTTTCTTCTTTATCGGTGGAATCATCGTAGCTCGCTTGGTTTACGGGGGTGGTAAGCAATGAAAACACTTGCTTATGGTCTGGTCACCGGCCTGTTGTTCGGATTCTTGCTGCAAAAGGGACGTGTCCTGCGCTATGACAAACAAATCGGCGCCCTCCGGCTGATGGACATGACCATCGTCAAGTTCATGCTCTCCAGTATCATGGTGGCTATGGTGGGGATCTACCTGTTGCACGACATGGAACTGGTCAAGCTTTCCATCAAGGCCACGATTCTGGGACCCGTCATTATCGGAGCCTTTATTTTCGGATTAGGCTGGGGCCTTCTGGGATATTGTCCGGGAACGTCCATGGGCGCCCTCGGCGAAGGACGATGGGACGCGGGGTGGGGCATTCTCGGCATGATCGTCGGGGCGGGCCTGTTTGCGGAAGCCTACCCCGTGCTCGCCAAAACGGTCTACACCTGGGGAGACCTGGGCCGCATTACCATGCCTCAGGTGCTGGGGGTGAACCATTGGGTGATCATTCCAATCTTCATTGCAGGCGCCTTGCTGCTGTTTTGGGGGCTGGAAAGAAAAGGATTGTAAACAGGGGGCTCCATCCGCTCCGCATCTTGTGAAACAGGGCAGCTGGGCCCATGCCGATACCCGTCCACGGCCGGGGGCTTCGGAACCGATTGTTTCAGGAACACGGCTTCTTGAGCATCATGTTCCAGGGAACCCATATCCACCACGAAGATCATCTCGACCGTTCCACGGCAGACCAATGGTAACGAACGGCATTCAGGACGTGGCTCCGGCCTTTGAAGGCGGAGAACCGGGAGCTATGAAACGCAAGCCCCGCCTGCCGGATGAAGGGATTTTCGATTCGCAGATGATCGGCCAGACCGTGGCGTCAGGCTTGACCATCGGCGTCTTGGCCTTTGGATTATGGTACTGGCTGATAAACGGCCAGGTCATGGGCGAAGCCTCTGCCCGCAACAGCGGCCTGCTTCTTATGGTATTGCTGCAGAACGTGCACGTCTTCAATTGCCGTTCCGAGCGGGTATCCGCCCTCAAGGTTGCATTACGCCGCGATGCTGTTGTCATCTTCGGCGTGGCCAACTCCCAGAGCATCCATATTTTGAGCATGCACGTGCCCCTCATGCAGACCATTCTTGGTACTGAGCCCGTTACGTTCTTTGAGCGGCTCACTTACCTGTCTCCGGCATTGGTGGTCTTGCTGGTTATGGAAGCATTCAAATGGATCAGAAGGACTCAGTGAACCCGTGATGACTCGCAGGACGCCCCTCATTTCAGACCGCCGTGCTCTCTGGATCTCCCGCAACGTACCACTACTTTCGCCCGACCATGAGCAACCATCTGAAGATCGGTTCGTGGTCCCGGATGTGATCGAAGATTCGTGCGATCTTGCGAACCCTCTCGTGATACTCAACCGCGGGAAAGAGTCCCGCGGACATCGCGGGGATTGAAAAGAATTTCTTGAGAATGTCCAGGGACAATCTGATTTCCGCCGTCTCTTGCCGACAATCGGGAAAAATCTCTGAAAAAAAAGTTTGAAATTCGTCGATCCTCACGGGTTTCCTTACGCTTACTCCTTCCCCCGCGGATCGGTCGGCCTCGGCGATGACATTGTTTCCGTCGCGGTCGAACAGTCCGTCCATGAACGTCAGTCCCACGACGCCGTTGACTTTGAGAAGAGATCGAGCCTGGACAAGGCTCTCCCGGAAATCCGGGATGAGGAAAATGGATGCGCTGTACACGATCGCGTCGAACTTATCGTCACAGTAATCCGCGAGTCGAGACGCATCACCTTCGACCAGAGTGAGTCTCTCCGATTCTCCTATGGCGGTTCGAGCCTGCTCCAGCATCGCGGGGGAAATATCCAACCCCAGGACACGACTTCCGGGAACCGCGTCCAGAATCTGCACGCAACTCGCGCCGGTTCCGCAACCCACATCCAGAATGTATGCTCCGTGAGGGGGAGCCATGAGCCTGAGAAGACGTTCGTTCAGCTTCCAGAAGAACGCGTGTTCGTCTTCGAATTTCTTATACATGTCCGGGCTTTGTTCGAAGTTTGCTCTTACCGCGGCCTTTATCCGGTCGATCTTCGTCTGTTCCATACTGTTTCCTACAAAGGCGTGTTGTGACGAACGTTCATTCCCGACTCACTGGTCCGGGGTCGAGACGCAGCTCACTTGTCCTCGGACCCGGGGCCTTCCCAGGGCAGGATCACCCGTCTCTGCATTGCTTTTTGCAGACTCGATTGGCTGTGGTCGTCCCCGTGCTTCCACTCGCGAAGAAGTGCCTTGGCCTGCGTCTTGTCTAATCCCATGATTTCCCGGAGTTGCCCCATGGTGATGCACTCGCGCTCGTACACGTACCGGGCGAGGATGTCCAACGGGACCTCGAGGAGTTGTTCCAACGGTATCTTGATTCCGCCTGCGGTCAGGTATGATTGGAACTTCTTGTATTTCTCCTCATTTCTTCCGCTCTCCGTTTCAGGTGAACCGGACGAGGGCAAGTACGTTTCGGACCGGGAAATAAAATCCTCGCGGATTGGTGAGAAGAGATCGATCACCGAAGCGCCTTCAGGACCGATCTCGACGCCGTGGCGAACCGATGGAGGAATGACGAGCATGTCCCCTTCGTGCAGCAACACGTCCTTGTCATCGGGGAACTTCAAGGTCAGCGTCCCGCGTTGTACCATGGTTATCTGTTCCGCGACGTGGTCGTGAATGGGCAGAACCGTATTCGGCCGGATTTCCCACTTCGTCACCATGATGTTCTCTCCCCAAAACACCTTGCGGGAAATGGATTCGCCGATCTTCTGTTCTTCAACTGCGTTCCAAGTCCGTATCTCCATGTTTCGATCTCCGTTATGCTCGCGACGCCGATGGATGCATTTTCGATTGCCGAGAGGTAGTCATCAAAAATTAGACGGTTTTCGAGTATTTTTCAAGTGGGACTTGACTTAGCCCATCCGGTGCCCAAATCCACTGTAAGAGATAGATTCCGATATTGGAGGTGCGACTATGCCCACCTTATATAGATCAACGTATCCGTCCGTGCGCCGGGGCTCACTTCCCGGTTCCGGATATTCCGAATACTTTCCCGAGATCGTCTCGGAAGCCGACGTGTTTCCCAGAGTAGAACTGAAGTACGAGGGAGGCTTTTACAAGGTCATCGCGGAAGTCCCCGGGGTGGATAGGGAGGATATTCACATCGACGTCGAGAACCGTACACTGATTCTGCGGGGAGAGAAGAAGTCCCAATTTGACGAGGAATCCGGCCTGTGCCGGTGTTCCGAGCGATATTACGGATCCTTTCAAAGAACCCTCGAACTGCCGTCCGATGTCCGTACAGACGGAATCGAGGCTCACCTCGACAAGGGGGTGCTGACCGTCAACGTACCGGTCGAATCCGGCGAGGGACACGGCAGGAAGATCGAAATTCAGGTCAACTGACACGATCAGCCCCTGCGGTCCGTACTGCAGGGGCGCCTCTAGTACCTCGACGCCTCATCAAGCTGCCTGTACTTTCTCTTGTTGTCGATCCCCGCGGGACGCTTCTCGAACTCCCGCAGGTCCTCACCCGTCTTGGTCAAGCCCTCCCCAATCCTCTCCGTTCCTCTGTGGAGAAAGAAGAAGACGGTATGATGAAGGCCGGTGAATGCGGAGATCCCCAGAAGCGAATCGATGTGTCCGAAGATCGAATCTCCACCGATCGGGAATGCCCCGCCGACGAATATCACTGCGATGACGACCACCAGGACAATAATGAACTTCTTCATGCTTGACCTCTCTCGTAAACACGGCCATGGGAGGTTGATGCACCTTCGGGCATGTCTCCGCTTTCACGAGGCGTACGGGTTCCGTTCCCGCCCCGTGTTAGTGATACTTTTCCCAGTCTTCCAGGTCGGGCCTGTGCGGATCGATGACGGTGACCTTTGAGTTCTTGAGGGCCAGCCACTTGCCGCACTTCTCGCACTGAATCCTGACTCCGGTCTTCTTGACGATTTTGTCCACAGGGATCCGGCAGTCGTCGCACACAATCACCGCGGTCTCGAGTGAGTCCAAGGCATAGGCCTCCCAAATCTGACCGCTTGCCGACTCTATTTCTACGAGCTGTTTCACCGCCTCAACCATCGCGGCGGCATCGGATGCCATGATCCGGTCCTTGGCGCAGGTCTTCTCGACGGTCTCCACCAGCGATTTGAAGTCCTTACTGCGCTGGATCTTGGGCTTCAGTCGGACGACTTTGGAGGTGTCACGCTGCGGCCATTTCACTTTGAACGCATGCTTTGGGAAATAACCCTTGAACTTCTCCGGATAGGTCCTGACGTACCAAACCAGGAATATAATTATCCAAATTCCCACACCTATAATGAGTTCAATCGACATCGCTCACGCGCCTGAAATCCGGGAATCTCAAGTCCCTGTGTTACGTCTCCGATCAGCCTCAACCATCAATGCGCCCAAAATCGCTTCGACCTGCTCGCGTGTGTACTTCACCGAACCGGTGTTGTCGACGACCCTGTCCGCCCTTGCTCTCTTTTCATCGATGGGCATCTGAGCGTCGAGTCTTGCCCGAGCATCTTCATGCGTCATGCCGTCCCTGTCCACCAGCCTCTGTTCTTGAACATGCCGTGGAACGTGGACCACGATTACGAGATCGAATTCCTTTTCCCATCCGCTCTCATAAAGCAGCGGGACATCCACCACGACAACCGCGTGTCCGCGGCGTCTGAATTCCTCGAGCCGGCGGTTCTTTCCTTCCGAAACACGGGGATGAATGATCGATTCGAGCTTCTTACGCAAGGCCGGATCGTGGAACACCAAGGCCGCCATTGCCGCACGGTCCAGGTTGCCCTCTTCGTCGATGCTCTCATCACCAAATTCCCTACGAATTTCCTCCAACGCCGGTGCGCCCGGCTTAACCGCTTCATGGGCAAGCTCGTCGGCACATATTACCGGTACGCCCAGCTGCTGAAAAAGACCGCTTACAGTACTCTTACCCGATGCAATGCCTCCGGTCAATCCAACCACCACCATGGAGTCCATTCACCTCCGAAGAGACTTACCGGTCCGCCGGCTCACGGGAACACCCGGGGCGGGAAAGGGACGATGAGCCGGAACGCACATCGGAACCGGCGGCAACATCACGGAATCACGACTGGGGAGGTCCTGGGGAACCGATCCGCCTCTGCGTTCTCATGGGGCGCTGAACCGCCAAGAATCCAGGGACCACTTCACCGGTGAGAATGCGTCCGGTTCCGCGGTTCCCTCGGAACTTAATCCTTCTTTTTCAGTTCGTCCCATGCCGCTTCAACTGCTAGGTCGATCTTCTTGCCGGTCTTTTCCATCGTCTCCCTGAAAACCGACCACTGGTTCTTGAAGGATTTTGCCATCAGTTCGGTCTGTTCCTGCACAACATTCAGTTGACCTTCGCCGAGGCGTCCCAGGGCCGTCCACTGCTTGTCAAGGATCTCCTTAGCCTGGTTCACGCACAAGTCAAAAGTCTCCCTGGTGATGTCCCCCATGGTCTTCAAGCGTGCCGTCAATTCCTTGAGAAAGTTGTCCCACTCAAGGTCCTTCTCCTGATTAAGGAGCGGCCACGAGTGCTTGATCTTCTCCGCGGCTCGTTCGATGTCCTCCGCCGCCATCTTGCCCGACTGCTTCATGGTTCTGGCCGTATGATCCACGGCTTCCATGAACTCTTCTTTGCCGGATCCCCAGCTCTTGCGGAGAAACGCGCGGGACTCACGCAACATGAAGACTCCGATTGTTCCCAGGTTCTCCATGAGTTCCACGATGGACTCTTTCACGTCGGGTGTCTTTCGATCCATGGTCACCTCCGCCTGTCCTCACGGCACGTACCGCTCACTCGGTCCGAAGTTCGGGGGCTTCGGCGTTGCCGGGCACATGAGCCTGCCGGCACGTTCCAGAGCAGCGATTCATGGGCTTTCCCATGCAATGCCAGGGTGTCGGACTCAAACCGTCGGGCATGTCTTGCGTAATAACGGTACGTCATCTGCGGCATGAAACGTTCTTTCTATGCGTGCCTACGCATTAGAGTATCATGAAACCGCCGGTCATGAAAACAGAGTCTATGGACATTTCTCACAATGGCTACAACCAGCCGTTCCTAAAAGCCGAACGCTCAAGACAAAGGTACCACGCCGCGTGTGCCGAGGCAACGAATATTGCGGCCTCTGGGAAGCATTCACTCTTGCGGGCACGGAACGCATCGCCCAAATTCCATTGGGGAACGAAGCAATCTCGTTGATGTGGCTGTACAAGAAAGGAGATTGCTTCGTCAACCCGCTCCTCGCAATGACGCCCTTGGTTCGACGGCCGCTTGCAACTGAATGCATACGCGGATTCCGCAAAAGAGGTTGCAGTGAAGACTTTCTCGATATATGTCAACGAGGCACGCGAACATTTCGGGCGGCGGAAAGGAAGGAAGGAAGAGATGCCGAGCGACCGCTCCATACGTCTCATAGACGCGTTCTCCGGTTGCGGCGGAATGACTTTGGGCTTTGTGCGTCTGTCGAAGGGTTCGTTCAAGTCGATGTGGGCCAACGACGTCAACACGTATGCCGCCGACTCCTACAATGCCAATTTCGGGAACCATTGTCAGGTTGGAGACATCGTAGAGATGTTGGCAAGCCCAACCACGCGAATTCCCCCGGCCGAGATCGTCATCGGCGGGCCTCCGTGCCAAGGCTTCAGTCTCTTGAACAGGGAGAGGAAAGGAGACCCCAGGAAACGGCTTTGGCGACCTTTCCTTGAAATCGTTCGCCGCGCCGGCGCTATCTGTTTCCTCATGGAAAACGTACCTCAGATCCTGGGCTCTCCCGAATACGAGGCCATTGTGACCGAATCCAAAGCAATGGGATTCAGGGTCGCTTCCGCGAAGCTCTGCGCCGCCGACTACGGTGTTCCTCAGACTCGGTACAGGGCTTTTCTCCTTGGATGCAACTTCGCGAATCCCAACGGATTCTTTCCTCCCAGGAGGACTCATTACGACCCGTCCAACGGACACGATCCCGAGTCGACGAGTTCGCTTTACGTGAAAAAACCCTTGCCATGGATCACCGTCAGGGCTGCCGTCGGGGACCTGCCTCCGCCGGAGGGTACCGAGATACGAAAGGAATCCGGCCCACTGGACCTGCATTTCGGTCGAAATCCGACTGCGAAGAGCCTCGCAAGATACAGGGCAATACCTGAAGAGGGGATGAACCGCTTCGACCTTCAGGAAAGAGCGTTGGAACTTACACCGGGGTGCTGGATAAAAAAGAAAACGGGAGGTACCGATCTGTTTGGCCGTCTCTGGTGGAATCGTCCCGCCTTCACCATACGAACCGAGTTCTTCAAGCCGGAGAAGGGCCGTTACCTCCATCCGGAGCAACACAGACCCATAACCCATCGAGAGGCCGCAAGATTCCAGTCATTCCCGGACGACTTCGCATTCAAGGGGACGAAGATCGAGATGGCGAAGCAGATCGGGAATGCGGTCCCTCCCCTCTTGGCGGCACGAATAGCCGACGCGGTTTATGAGATGTTCACCCGCGGCGCATGATTACCGCCGCGGCATTTTTCCTGAAATTCTAGTTCCTTCTCGTTCCCTTAAGGGGGGCCTGTGCCTATCCGGGCAACTCTCTTCCCTAGGCTTCTGTTCTCAGCAACCGCAACCGTTCTTCCATCGCGCTGAGTTCGTGCCTGAGTCCTTCGGGAAGCCGATCCCCGAATTGGTCAAAATACTCCGCTATGAGCGGCACTTCTTCCAGCCACCCTTCAATGTCGACGTGAAGGAGCTCATCCATCACCTTCGGGTCGATGTCCAACCCCCCCAGGTCCAGCGACCCCGGTGCGGGCAACCGCCCGATCGGCGTATCCACGGCCTCCGCATCTCCGGCGACCCGTTCGACGATCCACTTCAGCACCCGGCTGTTCTCGCCGAAGCCCGGCCAGAGGAAATCGCCGGCGGAATTCCGGCGAAACCAGTTCACGTAGAAGATCTTTGGGAGCTTTTTCTCATTCCCATTGGAACCTATGTTCAGCCAGTGTCGCAGATAGTCGCCCATATGGTACCCGCAGAACGGGAGCATGGCCATGGGATCGCGGCGCAATTCTCCGACCTTTCCTGCAGCCGCGGAGGTGGTTTCACTGCTCGCGGAGGCTCCCAAGAAGGTGCCGTGTTGCCAGTCGAACGCTTCGGTCACCAGAGGCACGATGCCGGCACGTCGCCCGCCGAAGAGAATTGCATCTATGGGCACTCCGTTGGGATCCTCCCACTCCGGGGCCGCTACCGGGCACTGTCTCACGGGCGTCGTGAAACGAGCATTGGGATGCGCGGCGTTCCGACCACAGCCCGGATGCCAGGGACGTCTCAACCAGTCGATCAGTTCCGCCGGCTCCTCATCGGTCATTCCTTCCCACCACACGTCATTCTCCGGGGTTATGGCGCAGTTGGTGAAGATGGAATTCTCACTCACGGTGAGCATCGCGTTCGCATTGGACTTCATACTCGTACCGGGGGCGACTCCGAAGAATCCGGCTTCCGGATTGATCGCATAGAGGCGACCGTCGGCACCGAACTTCATCCAGGCAATGTCGTCTCCTATGGTTTCGACCTTCCATCCCGGCACGGTGGGAATCATCATGGCAAGATTGGTCTTTCCGCACGCCGATGGGAATGCACCGGTAATATAGCTCACCCTCCCTTCGGGACTGGTGAACTTGAGGATCAGCATGTGCTCGGCGAGCCAACCTTCATCGCGCGCCTGTACCGACGCAATTCGAAGAGAATGGCATTTCTTGCCGAGCAGAGCATTGCCGCCGTACCCGGAACCAAACGACCAGATCTCCCGAGTTTCCGGAAAGTGGCAGATGTACTTGTTCTCGGCGTTGCACGGCCAGGGGGCGTCGGGAGAGGAGTTGTCCGGAAGAGGCGCGCCTACGGAATGGAGACCGGTGACGAAATCGCCGTTGTCGCCCAAGGTGTCGAGAACTTCGGTACCAACCCGCGTCATGATGTGCATGTTTGCAACCACGTAGGGCGAATCGGTCAATTCAACGCCTATCTTGGCAATGGGCGATCCCGTGGGCCCCATGCTGTACGGAATGACATACATGGTCCGTCCTCGCATCGATCCCGTGAAGAGCTTGGTGAGAACGGCCTTGATTTCCTTCGGGTCGACCCAATTGTTGGTCGGTCCGGAGTCTTCTTGTCTTTCCGAGCAGATGTACGTTTGGTCCTCCACTCGCGCCACATCTGCAGGATCCGACCGCACAAAGACGCTGTTGGGCCGCAGTTTCCCGTCCATGAGAATTGCCGTGCCTCCATGGACCATCAGTCTGAGCATGAGTCGATATTCCTCATCCGACCCATCGCACCAGTGCACGCGATCCGGTCGACACAGTTGCGCCGTGCTGTTCACCAACTCTGCAAGCTTCTTGTTCTTGGTCATTACAACTCCCTTGTCTCAATCTATGTGCCGGCCGGCGAATCCCACGGTCCCACTCGCCGGAAACCAACGAGTCCCAGGTTCGATTTCAACGCATTGAATCCCTTGACCGTGCAGTGCACGGTCAAGGACTGACCGGACTGATCCGAGATATTGTCTCTTACGAGAAGGTTCCTACCGGTGAATACCGGCGGTCAAGCGACATTGAGGACGAAGTGCTCAACACGTCTTACGCAGACAAATCCACTCGGACAGAGCTACACATTATTTTACGAACCTCGTTACCTCCGGATCAATTGTGGTCGGCCGTCATTCACGTCTTCAAGGCCATGGCGAATTATGAAGGCCGTCGGTCGACCTTAATCGACTCTTTCCCAACCGAGGTGTGCGCGGTTGGCTATCAATTGCATACCATAGGACGCTCCCATGGAAAAGACTAATGATACGTACCCGCACGGAAACCGGGAGCAACGCGTCCGTACTCCGCACTCGCCGTGCATCACCTCAATCCCGCGACGGGTGACTCAGCGTGACGGGCTCCAGTAAAGGATTCTCGAACCAAGGATCTGTTGCGTTTTCTTCAGAAAACGGATATCACCAATGTATCGGCCGGTCGCGCGAAACGGTGAGCAGCGAGACTCAGTCGACGAGACGGTTCCTCTATGGCTAAGTACACATTTTCCCAATTACGGTCTCGCATTTACGCTAGACTTCGCTCCTTTGCCGGTACCGGCCTCCGTGCCGGTACACTTCTTGGCCCCGCCCTCCCGCGTTCTGCGCGGGATGCCCGCCGTCAATCTCGCAGGCAGGCACGCCTGCACTACTGGACCGACATAGGGATTGTCCTGGTTTTCTGCATCCTGTTGACGAGCTGTTCGTTTTCGCTCTGGGGCACGAAAGGTACGTCCGAACCCAAAAAGGCCGGCCAACCTGACAAGGACCTCCTGAAACCCAAGATTGCCGCGGATTCGAGGCCGGGACCGTCTGTCAGGGTTCGGGCCGCCGGCACGGAGGACACGGACGAAGACGAGGACCCGGACGGCTCGAAGTCCGACAAAAAACAAGAACAGTCGCCGCGGCCGGAAGAAACGGGGAACGAGACCCAAAAGGAGCCCGCCGACGACCCTTCGGAGCGAAAGGACGAACCTTTCAAGAAACACGATCATGCCGAATACAAGAAGGCGATCAAGAATAGTGCGATCGACACGTTGAACAAGCACCCGGACGCTACCGCCGCGAGGATCTGCAGGGACACGATGACCGACCTCTGGACTCTCGCAATCTACAGCCGGAACCGGGGACGATTGTCGTTCGTTATTTACTTCTGGGATGAAGTGGACGGCAACTGGGAACGGAGCTTTGAATCGGGAAACGTTCCCTTGAAGAAATGGAACAACCATTTACAGTACTCATCCGCAGGAAAGAGCTGTACCGTACTGAAAGGCGCCCGGCTGTTCGGAACGGAGGACCGTCGGTGAGTATCGCGCGAAAAGCGTCAATCAGAGCATCCGGTGATTCCGCCCCCTTTTCTTATGGCTCGGGTGATGCTAAAAAGGTTGTGGAGCCGCACGCGAACACCGAAGCCCACGCCTTCGGTTATCTCCGCCTGGAATCCATGGAGGTTCGTGCGGGCGATTGACATAATCGTGTCGATTTCTCGAATAGAGAGAGTCGGTTAAAGTGGAGCCGCTATGTGGGTCGCCGTTACGGTCGATCCGACGACAGGGAGTGAACGAGCACACAACAACTACCTTGTGGAGCCGATGGAGGTGAAGACGTGTCAAGGCAAGTGAGACGACTGCTTGAGGGAAGGTTGTTTTGGAGGCTTGGTCCGACTTTCATCGCACTGTTGCTCAGCTTCGCGCCGGCACTTGTTGCATTTCACTTCTCCGCGCCGGAGGCTTTCTGCGAGCAAACGAAAGCCGATTGCCAACGGTGTTGCGAGAAGAAGGACCTTGACGAATACTACATGGAGCAGTGCAAGCTGAAGTGCTTCAGGAATCCGGATCATTGCATCGAGGGCGGTGAAGCGGTCACGCAGGCTCGGCCGGAGCGGAAACCGGCTCCCAAGCCGAAACCCAGGCGCAGTCCATTCAACTGGCCAAGCCCTTTGAACCTTACTCCGGGAAACGAATGGGAAGCGGCTGCGCAGATACTGTCTATGAACGGCATTACGCCTCAACACCCGAATGCCGCGCCGGCTCTTCAGGCCGTGGAAGCCATTCTGAAGGAATTCGTGCAAACCAATCCCCAGGGCGGCAGTCTGCCCACGGCTCAGGTGAGGCGAATCATCCAGAGATACAGGTAGCCTCCCCGCGCAAGAGATCCGCTTCCATAGGGGACGATACGTCACGTTATGAACCATCCCGGTCCCGGTACGCTTATCGCGCTTCTGTTCGCGTTCGTTGTCGCGGTCGTTTCAGCCGTCGTAACACCGTCGTATTCTTCCAGTGAAATCTCCGATAGAGTATCGCCCCGACTCACTCCCTCTCCGGACGCCCCGGTCGATTCACCGCCCTGGTCGTATCCCGCATGGTGGGGGCAGGCGCCTGAAATTCCGAAGGGAGTTCCCTGCAAGGATCCGGGACGCTGCGTTGATTGCCATGAAGCCAACGCGTCAATGGACGCCCCCCATGCAGTTGCATGCGTTCGCTGCCACGGAGGGAATCCGGAGGCCGCAGACGAGGAGGCTGCTCACCGAGGTTTGATCAAAGATCCCGGAGACCTTTCGGTTGTAGACAAGACGTGCGGCACGTGCCACCCCGAGGAAGTTCGTCGAGTCAAGAAGTCCGCAATGGCCTTGGCGCCACGAATGATCAACCACACCCGATTCGCGTTCGGTGCGCAGAAAACCGCGGGTACGGCATACGCCACGACTGACATGGAACATCTCAAACAGCTGCCCTCCCCTTCCCTTTCGGGAAACCTGGGGGACGATCTGCTGCGGCGTTCCTGTCTTCGCTGCCACCTTCACACGAGCGGTTCGCAACGTTGGGGAGAACACCGTGGAAAAGGCTGTTCCGCGTGTCATATGGCCTCCCCCAACAGTAAGGACGGGAAGCCGCGTGCTCATCGGCTGATTCGATCGACGGGAGTCACCGCGTGTCTCAAGTGTCACAACTCCAACCACGTAGGTGCGGACTACGTCGGACTCTTTGAGAAGGACTTCCACAGAGGATTTCAATCTCCATTTGTCAAGGGCAAACGGGCTCCAACGATCTACGGAGCCGAGCATCATCGGCTCTCATCGGATGTTCACTTTCGCGCGGGCATGACGTGTGCCGACTGTCACACGCTCGATGAAATTCACGGAACCGGTGATGTGCCCGTGACCATGGGCAATGGAGTGAATATTTCATGTGAAGGTTGCCACGTGAGAGGCGATCACCCGGGCATCCTGAAGATGCCCGACGGAAAAATGACCCTCCTGAGAGGGGAAGGGCGAATCGTGCCTTCATGGAATTCGGAAATGATTCCCCATAGCATTGACTCACACGGGAAAAGACTGAAGTGCTCCGCGTGCCACGCTGCATGGTCCTTTCAGGACTACGGATTCCACCTGATGCTCGAGGAACGGGCCGATTACTGGAAGTGGGCGGCCACCGCGATGCAAAACGATCCGCAGGTTCAGGATCTACTGAGGACCTATGTGGGCACCGAGGCCGACTTCTTGCCGCCCGCGGAAGGGCCGATGCCGGCCCGGCCTCAGAGCGAGTGGAAGCCGCCCACATCGAAGGATTGGCTCAGCGGAGAGGTGAGAAAGGGCGCATGGTTCAGGGCGTATACCATGAGGCGATGGGCGCGGCCGCCTCTTGGAAGGAGCGGTGACGGCAGAATTTCACCAATGAGGCCCATGTATCAGTACGTGATCAGTCACATCGACGACCACGACAACCTTTTGGTGGACCGGAAGATCCCCACGACCGGTGCCGGGTACCCGGCGCTGGTCGTGAATCCTTACACGCCCCACACGACCGCGTCGCAAGGGAGAGCGTGTCACAATTGCCACGGCAGTCCCAAGGCCGTCGGGCTTGGCGAGACAATGGTTTCCGTGAAGAAGCCCGGAATTCAGCCGATCATGCAGCCGGAGAGCCGGATCCCCGGTCACCGATTCCGATGGGATGCTCTCGTAGACGAGCAAGGCGAGGTCATACAGCGAAGCAGCGTGCCGTCGGCCGGACCGCTGGACCCCGAAACGATCCGGAGACTTCTCCAACCCTCGGACCGGCACCGTGCCTCGTGGTATAACTATATGAAAGGAAAGGCCGTACCGGATTCTGAGAAAGTGGAGTAACTGCGTAGAGCATTTCACGGACCACCATGACCTATGGGTCACAACGGACTATGAAAGCCTATCGCGGAGCCGGACTTCCGGGTCGAAGACCGGGCAGAGCACGGGAACAAGAAGAAATTTCGTGATCGTAATGTGCTGAAGGCACAGGCGATTCTAGCGGGGGGGGCATCTCCCGGAAACAGGGCGGGCATTCAAACAGGTTTCCGTCCAAAAGGGACGTGAAGGGCCATTCTGAACCGATGCGGATGATCATCCCAATGTGAGCACCTATGGGGGGGCGCCCGCTGTGGGTGCCCTTGTAAGGCTCTCTCGAATCCGCAGGATAACGGAACGTGATACAGATCCTTTTCACTATTGCTCTCTGCCTGAGCGCCGCGCTGCTTTTCTGGATACAACCGCTCTTTGGCAAGATGATTCTCCCGCTCCTGGGCGGCGCGCCGGCGGTGTGGAACACCTGTCTCGTGTTCTTCCAGGCCGCGTTGCTCTTCGGTTACCTCTATGCGCATGCGCAACGGAAGTTCGTGGCTCCGCGCGTGCAAATCGCGTCTCATCTATGCCTCATGGCCGCATTTGCCTTTCTTCTGCCCGTGAGCGTACCCGACGGGTGGATTCCCCCGGCGGGGGCAAATCCTGTCGGGTGGTTACTGGCGCTGCTCTCCATTTCAGTGGGATTGCCCTTCCTTATTCTGTCGGCAAGCGCACCTCTCTTTCAGAACTGGTTCTCGCTGAGCCGATCTCCACGGGCCGGGGACCCGTACTTTCTCTATGCCGCGAGTAATTTTGGGAGCCTGCTGGGAATCCTCGGATTCCCCCTCCTCATCGAACCTCGTGCAGCCCTTGCCGTACAGGCGTGGTTATGGACCGGCGGCTACGTACTGTTGATCCTGTTGGTTGCGGTAGGATCCGTCATCTTGTGGAGGCAGGTACCACATCGGCCCACCGGGACCGATGTCTCGTCGACGTACTCTCCGCCCGCGTCCCGTTGGTGGTGGCTGCTTCTCGCCGCGGTGCCGTCGAGCCTCCTTCAAAGCGTGACCACATACATCACGACGGATCTTGCTTCGGTTCCCTTGTTGTGGGTCATTCCCTTGGGACTCTACCTTGTCACATTCATCATCGTTTTCAGCCGCTACCGGGTCATTCCCCATCGCCTCATGGTACACGGCCTGCCGCTCGCTTTGTTGGCCGTAATCATCGCGGACTTCTGGTTTCCCGACACAAATCTGTGGTGGCTCCTTGCGCTCAACCTCGCAGTCCTCTTTGTCACCGCCATGGTGTGTCATGGTGAACTGGTCCGTCTCCGCCCTCCGGCAGACCGGCTGACCGAGTTCTATTTGATCATCGCCGCGGGCGGAGTCATAGGCGGTCTATTCAATCTTATTCTCGTGCCGTTGATCTTCAACTCCCTCGTCGAGTACCCCGTCGGCCTTGTGGCGGCGGGATTGATCATTCCCGCGACGACGCTCCCCCTGCGCACGTGGGCCGGACGAGCGGCGGACATCGTCTTGCCGTTGGGCTTGTGTGCGGCGTTGATCGGTATTCTGTGGGCAGCGCACATCGGGCTGCAGATCGCGTTCGACCGTGAGGAGACCATTACGTTGGCCGTGGCCGGAGGGATTGTCGCGTACGCGTGCAGTCGCGGCCGACCGCTCCGCTTCGGACTGGGCCTTGGCGCCCTGATTCTGGCCGGAATGTATGCGGACTCATTGGAAAACCGCCACGATTGGCAGACTGTACGCTCCTACCGGAATTTCTTCGGCGTTCTCCGAGTCCAGGAACATCCCAGATACAATTGGATACGGATGATGCACAACACGACGAGCCACGGTCTCCAGATTTGCGACCCCGAGATGAAGCGAATGCCGACTCTCTACTTCAGTCCCGGTGGCCCGGTCGGAGATGTGTTTAGATGCCTTCCGCGCCCGGCTTCCGGGAGAAAGGTTGCCGTAGCGGGCCTTGGAACGGGCACGCTGGCGGCTTATGCCGCTCCTGCCGACCACTGGGTCTTCTACGAGATCAATCCGGCAGTGGTGGAGCTTGCATCCGATCCGCATTGTTTCACGTATCTCGGGGAGACAAAGGCAAACGTTCAAGTGATTCTCGGCGATGCACGCCTGGCAATGAAGAAGGCGCCCACACACTATTTCGATGTCATCGTACTCGACGCGTTCACCTCGGACGCCATTCCCGTGCATCTTCTCACAAAGGAAGCCATTCAACTGTACCTCTCGAAACTCGCACCCCATGGTCTGCTCGTATTGCACGTGAGCAACCGTCACTTCGATCTCGTGTCCTTGCTGAAGGCACTTGCCGGCGACCAGCGGCTTGCAGGCTTATGGACGCTGCATCACCCCTCGCTTCAAGAGCGTCTCTCAACGGCAGCCTTGAGTTCCAACTGGGTAGTCCTGGCGAGAAGTCCGGCAGACCTGGGGTGCCTCGCCCGCCTTGCTCGTTGGCATGGGATGGACCGCGGCGAGGAACGGCCGCCCAGAACCTGGACCGACGATTATTCCAACATTTTGGAATACTTGCGTATATTCAGGGACTGACTACTCCCCGCGCTCTGCGTTCCGGCCGGGCATGCGCCCCATGTCCTGACTCCGCGGTTCCCGGGCGTCTGACCAGTTCGCATGTCACGCGTAACCAACATTGCCCCGCTCCGTTCGCGGCAACCTGCTTTGGACCGTCAGCGCAGCGTTTCCCGAAGTCCGCGACGTTCCGATCTCAGAAATCCCTTAAGCCGCAGTCCTGCCGACCAGGCGCACCACCGCAATCTCGGGCGGGCAGTTGATGCGCCAGGGCACGAACGTGAGTCCCACCCCGCGATTCAAGTACATTCGCGTCGCGCCTTCGCGGTACCAACCGTGCGTATAGGGCGAGGCCAATCGTGCAAGACTGAGTCCGCGGTTCCCGTTGCCCGTGGGTAAGATCACTTGACCTCCGTGGGTATGCCCGGCCAGAACCAGATCCATGTTCGATTTCGCCGCAAGCGACAACACGTTGGGGCGATGCGAGAGGAGAATTCGGACCCCACGTTCGCCGGGGGCCTTTTCCACAAAGGACTGAAACCCCGGAAACTCTTTTCCCCATATCCAGTTTCCCAACGGGTCGTCGATACCGCCAAAGTGTACGGCGCTCTTGCCGTGCTCGACGGTCTCCCATTGATCGCGAAGCAGCGTGAGCCCGCCTTCTCGAAGCGTGTCAACGGATCTTCGCTCGCCCGCGTAGAAATCGTGATTTCCCAGGACCGCGAAATTGCCTAACGGCCTGGGTCTGAGTTTCTTGAGCAAAGGAGCCGCGGATTCGACCGGAGATATCCTGGAATGAAACACATCGCCGGTAATGACCACCGCGTCGCCCTCGATGGCATTGACCTGGTCGATGAGCCTCATCAATTCGGGGCTTTCGACGAACAACCCGAAGTGGAAATCAGTAATGTGAATCAGAGTGAGAGGTCGGCTCAATCCGGCCGATTCGGGAACAATCACACGAGACTTATCCACCACGGGGTCTCGGTATGCTTGAGCGACGCCGTGGCCGGCATATCCCGCTACACCCACGATTCCCGCCGCGGTGCTCCACTTGAGGAACGCTCTCCTCGAGGGTGACGGCGGCCGCGATGCACGATCCGCTTCCCGTTGGTTACGGGCGTACGAAACCGCCCGGGATTTTTCCGGCCGCGACATCTCAGTCACCAATGCCGGAGCGTCGGTCGACATCGAGATTACGGGCTCCACAGGCTTTCCCGTGCCGGCACGATCCGACGCTGCGGGAATTGGGCGTTTCCATCCTTGGAAGTTCTTTCTAATCAGGGCAACCGCCTTATCCTTGATATTCAGTGTGCGTGAAAACGCGGCGAGAGCCAGGAAAAACAGACTCATGGTGAGGACGAAACCGAGATAGCTGAAGAACAGCACTGTGACTACCTTTCGTTGATGCGTATCGGGGGGGAACCACTCCGTATTGAACGCGAGGATGCCGGCCGCAAAATTAAGCGTTCCCAGCACGATGAGGACGGGGTACGCGATCCGCCTGGACATGGGACCGTATTTCTCGAACAGGTACGTTCGGATGGATGTAAACACGAACCACTGGCAGAGTATTGCACACGCTCCGATGACGGCGAGAATGAGTGTGAGATTGTTCATTTCCTCGCATTCTCCAAGATGGGCTTCATTCCCCTGTCTCTAAGAATATATCCAAGTTCCGGAAAAAGGAATATGCAAAGCGACGGTTCGCGGCCGACTTCGTGTCTTGACACCCGGACGGTCGAGTGCTAGGGTGAGAGTCTCAAGGGGATGTAGCTCAGCGGGAGAGCACCGCGTTCGCAACGCGGGGGTCGAGGGTTCAAATCCCTTCATCTCCACCAAAGAATTCAAGGAGTTAGGTCAAGCAAACGCTTGGCCTTTTTTCTTTTTGGTGGTCTCAGTTACCATCCAGTTACCTCTTTTCACGAAGTCCATTTCTTATCTCCGTGCCATGATCTCGGTCTCGCCGTTGTTGAAGGCCATCCTGTCGATTGCCGCGAAAAGCTCCTGGTCGCTGTCGTGACCATACCACTCGTTCACCGACCTGCCCCTGAACCGGTGGCCCAGAATCGATTCGGCTATGGCAGGGTCCACGCCCGACCGCCTAGCATTTGCCCGCCAGGTGTGGCGAAGGTCGTGGAATCGCGGCCACGGTTTTTTTAAGAACAAGGGAAGCGCGCGCCCGTGGCGACGGATTCTTGACCGTTTGCTCGGTCAGATCGCGCACTCCCTTATGATCTCGAAGTAGGAAGACCTTTTCGTTGCCACGCGAGCTGACACTCGTGGCTTCTTCCACGGTCGGAATCAGGTTCCTGTGGATCGGCACCCTCTTCCAATGAGCCTCCTTGGTATCCTGAGGGCCCAGCAGGATCATCCTTTTCTGGAGCTTCACCTGTTTCCTCGTAACACCGAGTATTTCTCCGCGCCTCATTCCCGTGTAATACGCGTTGCGAACAATGGGCCGAAACCAGTGAGGACACGTCTCAAGAAAAGCTCTGCCACAGACCGATCAAGAATACCACGGACCAAAGGACAGTCCGTACAAGGTTTGTCCGGACCAGCCGGCGTATCACTGAGATATCCTTACCGGAGCGCTGCAGCTTTGCGTGGCATGGGACGGACAATCCGAATGTGGAAACCCAGCACAGAACAATGATTGCGGCGGAAAGGATCGTCAAAAAGCCTCCGACGAAGTATACCATGATGCCGACAATGATTGCCTGGCCGCACAGCAGTGGTATGACGAAGAACGCAATGCGACTCGAGTACTGCCTGTGCCACGTCACAAATGCATCCTCTTTGATGTGCGCCAAGCTCGGGTACATGATCACTTGAGCCAACCACACCACGACCACGATCCCGAAATCAAATAGATTCCTTGCAATTTGGAGATGATCCATCGGTTTCTTCTTGATCTCCTCGGAGTCACCCACCGTACGAGACTCAGCTTAGAGGAGATCCTTTAATGCTTCATCGATAGTGGGAAAGTCGAACCGAAATCCGTTGTCCAGGAGCCGCTTTGGAATTGCTCGCTGACCTTCGAGGATGACCGATCCGAATTCACCCAACACGAGCTTGATCATAAAGGCTGGCGCAGGCATGAACGAGGGCCGTCCAAGAGCCTTTCCGATCGCCTTGCCAAGGTCTGCGTTCCTTACCGGGACTGGAGCGGAGAAGTTCACGGGGCCTCGTATATTCTCATGTTCTATAAGAAACAGCTCGGCTCGACAGAGATCCTTGACGTGCATCCAGGGAACCCATTGCCGCCCGCTGCCAATGGGACCACCGGCAAAGAACTTGAACGGCAGGGCCATCTGAGTGAGAGCGCCGCCGCCCTTCCCCAGAATTATCCCGAATCTGGTAGTAAGCACTCTGACGCCCTTCTCCTCTGCCTTGTAGGCTTCCGCTTCCCAGTCCCGAGCGAGATGAGAAAGGAAGTCAGAACCGGGCGGAGCGCTCTCGGTGAGCTCTTCATCACCTGTAGGACCATAAATCCCTGCTCCGGAGGTATTGATCAGGGTGATTTTCCTTTCAGCATCCGAGGAAATCGCTTCCACCAAGCGGCGCGTAGTGAGGATCCTCGTATCTCTGAGAAGCTTCTTGTACGCGTCATCCCATTTCTTGAACACGGAAACTCCGGCAAGGTTGATGAGGAGATCAAACGTCGGCACCTGTGCCTGCCACTCTCCCGGCTTAGTTGCATCCGCGGCCAGCATCTTCACCTCGGATGGGAGTCTTGCTCCGCGATCCGGGCGTCTCGCCATGACGGTTACGTCAAAGCCTTTCTCCACAAGGAACGGAGTGAGATGGGATCCCACAAAACCATTGCCTCCGACGATCAGTGTTCTCATTTCAGGGGCACCTCCAAAGTGGGTAATGCGGTCACAAAGAGAAGCTCTCGGAGACTAGTGCGCAATCTCCACGTTTATACTATTGAAGCTTCCCGCCACCGCTTCAAGACGAAGATTGCCTCGATGAAATTCTCCCGCAGTTTAGGATCATGGAGCCTGCATATCCCCTCCGTGTGATCCGGTCGGCTGTTGCTGGTGATCAGTCGGGGACACTCCGGATCTCCGACGAGGCGCATCGCTTCTCTGGGAACCGGGAGACTGCACTCGACCTCTGGACAAACCGGAAAGAATTCAACATATTGGGACAGAGTGTCCCTGATGAACGGATCTCTGCCGTGTCCACCGTTGTAACGGACGTCTTGGCCTAAAAGGCACGCGCTGACTCCGAGCTTGATCCGTTCTTCCATGGGGTTTATCATCCTTCATTAAAAGATGGGCCGAATCCCTCGGCATGTACCGCGCAATTATCCAAGATTACCACATATTTTGGCCTACGGGTCAAGGATTGCAACGAGACTCGGCTGATAGGCTGTGAAGTTTGCGCTGATCTCGATATCTGAAAAGGTCTTTGAAATCATGATGCTCGCAGGTCCTGTGAACTGGGCGGCTTTCGGACCCATCTCGTGGGTCGGCGTCTTTTGGGCGGGTCTCAAAGGGGTCTGACCGCAAAGGAAAGGGATCGGCTTGCCAATGACCGCATCGGGCGCAAAGATCTTGGGGGCGACTCACGGGAAAGCCTCACGCCGAGTTATCCGGGCATGTCGTCCAAGAACTTGTTCCGCTTGAGGAATGTACGATTTTGCGATAGCTTTCGATTTAGCCGACTGGTGCATTGAGGGAATCTCCCACTCTAAAGGCGCACACCTCCTGTAGGAAGGACCATTCATGAAAGGGCCCACACAGAGTAGAAAGGAAAACGAGAGGCGAGACCAGAGTCAGACCGGATTTCTGCAGTCGATTCTCGACGCTCTGTCGGCACACATCGCCGTGATTGACGAATCCGGCAGGATCGTGGCAACGAATGTGGCTTGGCGAATGTTCGCGGAGGCCAACGGGATGACATGGTCCGACTGGGGAATAGGGAGGAACTATATCGAGATTTGTGAAAGGGCCGCCGGTCTTTTTTCAGAGGAGGCGTGCGACATTGCGAAGAATATTCGGCTCATCCTCAATGGACAATTGGAACAATACTACTGCGAATACCCATGCCATAGCCCTGATGAAAAGAGGTGGTTCCAGGTAAGGCTTACGTGCTTTTCGGACCAAGCCGGACGAAAAGTGGTCGCGGCCCATGAATCGGTTACGGAGCTGAAGAAGGCCCAGGAGACCATCAGAGCAAATGAAGAGATGTTTAGGGCTGTTTTCGAGAGTGCCGACGATCTGATTCTCATCAAGGACCGCGATTTGGTCTATGCCAGAGTGAATCCGGCTGTGGAGAGATTGTTTGGAATGGGCGCCGACGAAATAATCGGTCGCAGAGCTCAACACCTCTGGGGCAGTGAAGCAGCGCGTCACCTGGAGGCGGCGGATCGAAGAGTTCTCGAAGGTGAGACCGTCGAAGAGGAGTTCACCCGGACGGTTCATGGCACGGAATTGACGTTTCATGACAGCAGAATCCCTCTGCGCAATGCCGAGGGAGAGACACATGGCATCTGCATAGTATCAAGAGACGTCACGGACCGTCTCAAGTTCGTCCAAGAGGTTCAGGTCATTGATCGAGACTATCCTTCGGAGGCCATGCGGATTGCATTGAGGAAGGGCCAAAGGGCTGCATCAGTCGACAGCCTAGTGCTGCTGCTTGGGGAGAGCGGGAGCGGAAAAGACCATTTGGCTCGCTGGATTCACGATCATTCTCCAAGATCGCGCGGACCCTTTTTTGCGATTAACTGCGCAGCCGTGTCTCATGAGCTTGCCGAGTCCGAGCTGTTCGGGTACGAACCAGGGGCATTCACAGGCGCACGAACCAGAAAGCGAGGCCTTCTCGAGTTGGCCGAGGGAGGGACCCTGCTCATGAACGAAATCGGCGAGCTGCCGCTGTCGCTCCAGGCCAAGCTTCTCACCTTTCTGGATTCGAAATCCTTCCTGCGGGTCGGAGGGGATAAGCACATCAGGATTGATGCCCGTCTCATGGCGGCCACTCACCGTAACCTGGAGACCGAGGTTGCGGAGGGGCGCTTTCTTGAGGCTCTGTTCTACAGACTTAACGTGTTCCTGATTCGTGTGCCGCCCTTAAGAGAGCGCCGCGAAGACCTGCCCGTACTGGTCAACCAACTTCTCCCGAGTCTGGCTGTTTCACTGCAACTCAAGAAGCCGGTGGAACTTCATCAAGACATGCTGAAAGAGCTTCAAGACTATTCATGGCCGGGAAATATCAGGGAACTTCGAAACGTGTTGGAAAGGTCTTTGATCGTCTCAGAGGCCGGCCCCATGAGATTGGACGGACCCCTTTCAACCGGACCGGGAAAACAGCCTGCCTTGACCATTTGTCTCGATCCCGACCGGACATTGAATCAGATCGTCGACGAGGTGGTGGGCTTTCTCATAACGCATGCCCTGAACCAGACCGATCAGAACGCCAGAGAAGCTGCAAGGAGATTGGGAATTTCCCGTGACTCGATATACCGCCATCTAAGGAAACTCGATATGAAGCCGCCGAAACGAGGCAAGGGGCATTAATTGCACTTCTGCGACTTCAAGTGCTTCCTCAATACGCTGGTTTGACAACCTATTACCCGTTTAGTCTTGCTTTCGCAACTTACAAATCTTATCTTCGCAACTATCTGCCTGATTAGCCCCGCGTTGAGTTTTTCCAATACTCGTTCTCCCATCATTGAATATCTTGTAAAATCTATCTGTTATCGTAATTAGGGTGTCGTGGTTGGAACTTGGCATTGAACCTGCAATGTCACACACCAGACTACGAAGGTAATGGGCAAAACCGAAGGTCTTGCAGACGGCAGGAAATACTTGATGACAGTGTCAATCATGCAAAGGGTCAACAGTGTACGCACTTGGTGAAAGGTCTGAAGCAATTACGAGACCCCTTTTCGACTTTCGCATACAGTATTGGAGCGGGGATCCAGCTCAGCCGACACTCAGGCTGCTTACAAATGATGCGCGGAGAGCGTATCAAGGGCCTTGATGATTATTGCGATGGGTAGGTTCAGTATGCGCTCTCCGTCTATACGATCAGGACCCGGCTGAATATGAATAGGACGCTCTCCCTGGAAACGGGGAACCGGTGGCAATAATGATGAAGAGCTTGGTGACGAGCTACAATTCATAGATAGAGCGAAAAGAAGGAGATGAGAGAAGTACTATGAAGCATGTGTGTGAAGTATGTGGTCACGTATACGATCCCACTGCGGGAGATTCTGTAAATGGGGTCGCAGAAAACACCCCGTTTCAAGAGCTGCCCGGCGATTGGAATTGCCCGGTGTGCGGCGCCTCCAATGATCAGTTTTCCCCAGAGTAGGCTTCGGCAATTGTGGCAGAGGAAATCCAAAGGAGTTATATATGAGCGCCTGCAAACTTTATGCACTAAGTACGTGCACCCACTGCAAGTCCTGCAAGAAGCTCCTCGAAGAATGTGGAGTGGAATACCAGTCCACCGATGTGGATTTGTTGGATGGGGAAGAGCGAGAGAAAGTGATTGAGGAGATCAAGAGGATCTCCTCTCGTTGCGCTTTCCCGACTCTTGTGATCGGGAACGAGGTCATTGTCGGCTTCAGGGAAGAGGAGATCCGTTCGGCTCTCGGCTTTGAGGCCTGAACGGGACGTGAACAATGTCTGAAACGATGACCCTCATCGATATGCTGGACTTCCTCATGAGCCGTGAAGACACGTCGGCCGGATTCTTTTTATCTGTTGCAGAGCGTACAAACGACTCGGCCCTAAAGGAGATTTTTCGGAACCTTATGAAGAAGTGTAAGGATCGAAAGTCGTTGCTTGGTCAGATCCGCGGTATGGAGGAAGGTTTAGCGAAACGGAAGGAAATCCGGATTGATGCGATCCGTGAGTACCTCGTTGACGTGAAGCCACGGTCGGGAATAAGCGATCTCCAAGCGCTTGCTCTGGGTGGTCTTCGCGCTGAAACCTCGGAGAAGTTATACGCACGTATATCATTGATCATTTCCGAGCCGAAAATTAGAGAAATTTTCGAGCAACTTCACTCGGATCACCGACTGCATCGACAGCTATGCAACTGCCTTTATGACCAGCGCCTGGAGCAGGAGCCATGATGC
>JAVHLK010000239.1 GCA_031082285.1 Desulfomonilaceae bacterium | reverse complement strand
CTTCCATTTCAGGGAATAATGACCTCTTCTCACTCAGGGCCGCACCGATGAAAGCCCTGAAGAGTGGATGCGGGTCTGTGGGCCTTGACTTGAATTCCGGATGGAACTGGCATCCGAGAAACCAGGGATGGTCTTGGATTTCAATAATCTCGACAAGCTCGGCATCGGGACTCAATCCGCTGATTTTCATGCCGTTCCGGGTAAAGATGCCCCTGTATGCGTTATTGAATTCATATCTGTGCCTGTGCCTTTCGGATATCTCTTTTGTCCCATACGCCTTGTACGCCTGGGTACCCGGTTCAAGCATGCACGGATATGCGCCAAGCCTCATCGTCCCTCCTTTATGGGAGCTCTCCGAGCGTATCTCAACCCGTTCTTTCCTGAAGTCATACCACCGTTCCATAAGGTAAATAACCGGTTCTTTCGTATTCAGGTCGAACTCCATGCTGTTGGCTGCGAGTCCGCATACATTCCGGGCAAACTCTATTACCGCACATTGCATGCCGAGGCATATGCCGAAATAGGGGATTCTCTTTTCACGGGCAAAACGTATGGCCCTTACTTTCCCCTCGATGCCCCTGTACCCGAACCCTCCCGGCACAAGAATGCCATCGACATCGGCCAGGAACTTATCCGGACCGTGAATCTCTATCTCTTCTGAATCAATCCATTGCAGGTTCACGCGGGCATCGTTCGCGATACCTCCATGGATTAGCGCTTCTATGAGGCTTTTATATGAATCCTTAAGGCCGGTATATTTCCCTACGATAGCGATCGTGACTTCGTTCTTCGGCTCTATAATTTTTCTTACGATATCCTTCCATTGGGACAGATCGGGTTCCCGTGAGGAAAGGTTGAATTTCCTTTCAATGAGGTGATCAAGGCCCTCCGAGTAAAGGACAAGAGGAACTTCATAGGTTGTGTCGACATCACGGGCAGAGATTACCGCATCGGTATCAAGATTACAATGGATAGCGATCTTTTTCTTCACATCCGGCGGCAGTTGCCTTTCCGTCCTGCAGAGGAGAATATCAGGCTGGATACCGATCTCTCTGAACTCCTTGACACTGTGCTGCGTCGGTTTCGTCTTCAGTTCTCCGGCACTCTTGATAAACGGGATAAGGGTAAGGTGTATATAG
>JAVHLK010000238.1 GCA_031082285.1 Desulfomonilaceae bacterium | reverse complement strand
CGCTTAGGGCTAAAAATCGGGGCAAAACCCCTTACCTTTGCTGGCCTGGCCGGCCTGGGTGATCTGGTCCTGACCTGTACGGGAGATCTGAGCCGGAATCGGACGGTAGGTCTCAGGCTCGGGCAGGGAATGAAACTGAAAGAAATCCTGGACGGGATGAAAATGGTGGCTGAAGGGGTAAAGACCACCCGATCGGCCTATTTTCTGGCCCGAAAATGCCGGGTAGAAATGCCGATAATTGAACAGGTGTATAAAGTACTCTACGAGGATAAAGACCCGCTCGGGGCAGTTAAGGACTTGATGTCTAGAGATTTGAAAGAGGAAGGGGAGGTGTCCTTTTTCCAGTAGGGTGAGTGAAGAAATGGCGGAGAGAGAGGGATTCGAACCCTCGGTAGAGGTTTCCCCCTACACTCGCTTAGCAGGCGAGCACCTTCGGCCTACTCGGTCATCTCTCCGTAGCCCGGTAAAATCTAAGATTTCAGATTTGAGATATCTTTGGCGGAGGGAGTAGGATTCGAACCCACGTTCGCGTGAGCGAAAGCGGTTTTCAAGACCGCCGCCTTAAGCCTCTCGGCCATCCCTCCAACGGACAACATTTTTAACATCTGTTACCGGTTGTGTCAATGATTCGTTACGGTGTTGACAAAGCAGGCGGTTTGCGGTATAAAAATTGCTGAGTGAGCGGGAATAACTCAGTGGTAGAGTGCAACCTTGCCAAGGTTGAAGTCGCGGGTTCAAATCCCGTTTCCCGCTCCATTTTATTTTTGCCTCTTGATTTCCGCCAGATATTTCTGCTCCACCCCACTAACCCAAACTGTATCCCATTATAAATAAACGGAGGCCAGGGTGTACTACACCGCATTAAGACCATATACCTTGAAGAGACTGGAGGAGATAGGCCGGGCCGATATCCTGGTGGGTATTCCTGCCTATAACAACGAACGGACTATAGCCCACGTGATCCAGATGGTTTCCCACGGCCTGGACAAGTATTACAAGGAACACAAGAACGTAATTATGATAGCCGACGGGGGCTCTACCGACGACACCCGGGAGATGGTTAAAGAATTTCAGCTTAAGCCCTGGCAGGAAAAACTCCTTTCCATCTACCGCGGACCGGGCGGGAAGGGCACGGCCTTTCGTTCCATA
>JAVHLK010000237.1 GCA_031082285.1 Desulfomonilaceae bacterium | reverse complement strand
TCAATCCTTGTTTTCGTGGATTCCTCCCGTCAGGGCAATTCGGGACACGCCTTTGGATACAACTTGGTGAAGTTTCAATCCTTGTTTTCGTGGATTCCTCCCGTCAGGGTTGAAACCTGGGGTGGGTAGGATGACAGGTTTTCATGTTTCAATCCTTGTTTTCGTGGATTCCTCCCGTCAGGGATCACCAGCCCTTCTCAGTATCCTTATAGTAGAGGTTTCAATCCTTGTTTTCGTGGATTCCTCCCGTCAGGGTGGATCGCATTAGAATCATTACACAGAGAGACCGAATGTTTCAATCCTTGTTTTCGTGGATTCCTCCCGTCAGGGGTATATATGATATGTATCGCACAATACGCGCTAATTGTTTCAATCCTTGTTTTCGTGGATTCCTCCCGTCAGGGTCTACTCCCAGCCATAGACGAGAACATGCACGACGAGTTTCAATCCTTGTTTTCGTGGATTCCTCCCGTCAGGGGTTACCGCGGAATCGGACACAGCCGCAACCACATCACGTTTCAATCCTTGTTTTCGTGGATTCCTCCCGTCAGGGGGTGAGAAGGAACAGGACGAATGGCAGACATAAGAGTTTCAATCCTTGTTTTCGTGGATTCCTCCCGTCAGGGTGATCGTGGTCTGGTTCGTTGTCCCTATGATGTCCAGTTTCAATCCTTGTTTTCGTGGATTCCTCCCGTCAGGGCGTTTCCCTGATGATCGTCTCTCGAATTCCGTACGCGTGTTTCAATCCTTGTTTTCGTGGATTCCTCCCGTCAGGGTCAGGTTATCTGCCGACGTTCTGCGTCGACCCGTGTGTTTCAATCCTTGTTTTCGTGGATTCCTCCCGTCAGGGAGCGGGGCGGGTGCCCCGGGGTTCAGGGGCTGGACGAGTTTCAATCCTTGTTTTCGTGGATTCCTCCCGTCAGGGATCGACCAGGGCATCTATCGGTGTCGGATACTGATCGTTTCAATCCTTGTTTTCGTGGATTCCTCCCGTCAGGGTTGGGTCTCCCATGAGATCTGCTCCGGTCGTAAGTTTTGTTTCAATCCTTGTTTTCGTGGATTCCTCCCGTCAGGGTGGACATATCGGGCCGAGTACCTGAAGAAGCCTAAACAGTTTCAATCCTTGTTTTCGTGGATTCCTCCCGTCAGGGTTTATCTACATGACCAGAACATCACAGATCTGTTCGGTTTCAATCCTTGTTTTCGTGGATTCCTCCCGTCAGGGACTGCGAAGGATGGGAG
>JAVHLK010000236.1 GCA_031082285.1 Desulfomonilaceae bacterium | reverse complement strand
CTGGAACAGGGTACCCCAAAGCGTATCAATATCTCTGCCGGTATCAGCGATGGAAGTTATACGGAAATTACTTCACCTGCCCTCAGTGAGGGACAGGAGGTAATCCTTGAGTCAGTTGCCGGAGCACAAAAGAAGCAGGAGGCTCCTCCGGGCCCAAGATTCTTCTAAGATGACACTGATACAAACTAAAGATATCTCTAAAATATACAGGGCCGGCTCTGTCGAGGTGAATGCCCTCATGAATGTTTCTGCACGCATAGAGGCGGGAGAATTTGCTGCAATTATGGGACCTTCAGGTTCGGGAAAATCCACGTTCATGAACATCCTCGGATGCCTTGATACTCCTTCACGCGGTCAGTATCTGCTCGATGGAACCGATGTGGGAACTCTCGACAGGGATGAACGCGCGAACATACGAAATAAAAAGATAGGCTTTGTCTTCCAGGGATTCAACCTTCTGCCCCGGACGTCTGCCATCGAGAATGTTGAACTGCCCATGCTCTATAACGGACTTCCCGCGAAAGACCGTAAGGGCCGTGCAGAAGAAGCGCTGAAAAACGTCGGACTTGCAGGCAGGGAAGAATCCTATCCCAGTCAGCTTTCCGGCGGGCAGCAGCAGCGGGTTGCCATAGCAAGGGCTCTTGTCAACAACGCGGCGATCATTCTTGCCGATGAACCAACGGGGAACCTCGATACAAAGACGAGCGCCGAAGTGATGGAGCTCTTTACCAGATTGAACACGGAATCCAATATCACGGTGATACTCGTGACCCATGAACAGGATATCGCTGAGTATAGCCGCAGAATAATCAGGTTCCTTGACGGCAGGATCATCAGCGATGAAAGGACAGGCAGGTCATGATCGATATCCCGACCGCGATAAGGATTTCGTTCAGGGCCTTGAAAAGAAATAAAATGCGCTCCGCGCTCACCATGCTCGGGATAATCATTGGCGTCGGGGCAGTGATTGCCATGCTTTCCATCGGTATGGGAGCGAGTAAAAGGATCGCTGATCAGATATCAAGCATCGGGAGCAACCTCATCATGATCCTTCCGGGTGCAACGACCTCTGCGGGCGTGAGGATGGGATCAGGCACTCAGATTACTCTTACTATTGACGATGCAGAGGCGATACAGAACGAGTGCCCTGCTGTTTCAGATGTTGCCCCTGTTCACAACGGGGTTGCGCAGGTTGTCTTCGGCTCCCAGAACTGGTCCACCGCGGTGACCGGAACAACACCGGGCATGTTGGCGATACGGGACTGGTCTCTTGACTCAGGA
>JAVHLK010000235.1 GCA_031082285.1 Desulfomonilaceae bacterium | reverse complement strand
ATCCGCATTTGATAACAAGGGCGAAACAGTTTTCTTCAGATCTCTTAATCCTGTTGTTGGCCCTTGAAAGTAGCCATGGTCTACTGCGAGCATAACAGTCTTGCCAGTCCGCGGCTTGATGATACGTGATAGTCTGTTTTTCAATCCAAAATCCATGAGAAGTATCCTCCTTGCTGTAGTGCTGTTCAGAGTATAAAGGATGAATGGTTTGACTGTCAAAGAGAGAAGGTGCACAGTTCATTCTATTCAATTGTGATCTCACCTACGGGTTCCTGGTCGTGTGTCCGACGATATGCAAAGTGCTGCAATGTTGTATAGGTACGCTGGAGCATTGCAAAGGAAAGCGAAGGACTCCAGGGATCAATGTTCTTCTGTTTAAAAGGTATTACTCCTCTTTTTTGAAGCGGAGAACAGGGACGTTATACATTGATCTGGAAGGAAGTGATATAATAATAAATATCTGCCTGGGAATAAATCGATAAAAAAACATTGACAAACCAAAAATATTTCAGGTAGTATTATATCTCGTGTTTGATCTTTGAAAAATCTAAAAAAGTGCGTAGCATGCTCTAGTCAGTTATCAAAGTAATGTTTGAGAGTTTGATCCTGGCTCAGAACGAACGCTGGCGGCGTGCCTAACACATGCAAGTCGAACGGAATTAGCTGATAGCACAAAGAGTTCATAGTTCATGGCTCATAGCAAAACAGAGAAAAGGATTTAGCTATGAGCTATCAGCTAAGAGCTATGAGCTTTATGAGCTGTCAGTTAATTTAGTGGCGGACGGGTGAGTAACACGTAGGAAACCTACCCTTGGGCGGGGGACAACTCCGGGAAACCGGAGCTAATACCGCATAAGACCACAGACTGAGATGTCAGTGGGAAAAGTAGCAATACACCTGGGGATGGGCCTGCGGCCTATCAGGTAGTTGGCGGGGTAATGGCCCACCAAGCCTAAGACGGGTAGCCGGACTGAGAGGTTGGACGGCCACACTGGAACTGAGATACGGTCCAGACTCCTACGGGAGGCAGCAGTGGGGAATCTTGCGCAATGGGGGAAACCCTGACGCAGCGACGCCGCGTGGAGGATGAAGGCTTTCGGGTTGTAAACTCCTTTTGTAGGGGAAAATAATGATGGTACCCTGCGAATAAGCCACGGCTAACTCTGTGCCAGCAGCCGCGGTAAGACAGAGGTGGCGAGCGTTGTTCGGAATTACTGGGCTTAAAGGGCGAGTAGGCGGCGGGACAAGTCTGGTGTGGAATCTTAGGGCTTAACCCTAAAACTGCAG
>JAVHLK010000234.1 GCA_031082285.1 Desulfomonilaceae bacterium | reverse complement strand
CGATTTCCAGGTCAATAAGACGGTTCGCCGCCATTGCAAAACTTCTCGCTCCGACCATTGCCAGGGTAATCCAGAAGAGCGTTCTCAGCCCTGGGAATTTCATCTCCGCGAGAAAGGCTCCGAGATACGCAAAGGGGAGGGCGAAGATGCTGTGCTGGAACTTGATCATCTCAAGATAAATTTTGATTTTATCGAAGGAAAACATTATCTTCCCCCTCTCCTCAGTCCTCTCCCACCAGGGGAGAGAATATTTCCCTCCCTTGAGCGGAGGGACTTAGGGAGGGTGTACCGTTAGTCCAACCCATATTCTTTCCACCGCTGATTAACCAGCCTCTTTATCTCATCAGACATTTTTATCTCATCCGGCCATTCCCGCTGATATCCCTCTTCATACCATTTTTTTGTGGCATCGATCCCCATTTTTGCCCCATAGATAGGTCTCGGCGACGAATGATCAAGCACATCGAGCGGACCTTCCGAAATCAGGATGTCACGCGCGGGGTCGACGTTGTTGAATGCCTTCCATGCAGCCTCCGAAGTGTCCTGCACATTTACGTCTTCATCGTAGATGAAGATAAACTTGGTGAACATCATCTGTCCGAGGCCCCATATCGCATTCATTATTTTCCGGGCATGCATCGGATAGGCTTTCCTGATCGATATCAGGGCGCAGTTATGAAATACGCCTTCGAGCGGGAGATTCACATCGACGATCTCGGGAAACTGCATCTTGATGAAAGGGAGGAACATCCGTTCCGTAGCCTTGCCCATATAGCAGTCTTCCATTGGAGGCCTGCCGACGATGGTTGCAGGATATATGGGGTCTTTCCGCTGCGTTATGCAGGTTACATGGAAGACGGGATAATCTGCGGCGACGGAATAATAGCCTGTATGGTCGCCGAACGGTCCCTCTCTCCGTGTTTCTCCTGCCTCGACATATCCCTCAAGGATGATCTCAGCGTTCGCCGGAACGAGCAGGTCTACAGTTTTTGCCCTCACAACCTCAACAGGGGCCCCCCTCAGAAATCCGGCAAAGAACAACTCTTCTACGCCGTAGGGAAGCGGTGCAGTTGCCGAAAAAATTGTGATCGGATCGCCTCCGAGCGCAACCGCGACCTCTATCCGTTTCCCTTCCTTGATGGTTTTTCTGAAATTTACCGCCCCGTCATGATGAGTATGCCAGTGCATGCCGGTTGACTTGTCGTCAAATACCTGCATGCGGTACATACCAAGGTTCTGCTTGCCGCTTTCAGGGTCTTTCGTAATAACCAGGGGCAGGGTGATGAACCGTCCGCCGTCGTCCGG
>JAVHLK010000233.1:1080-1360 GCA_031082285.1 Desulfomonilaceae bacterium | reverse complement strand
CCAGTCCTTCCAGGACCCTGCCGGCTTCTCCCAGCAAGAACTGAAAATCGAGAGAGGCGCGGGACGGTTCAGCACGAGAGCACGATGCCCCTGCCTGTCTCGACTGCCGCAACGGGATGGAATTCACGACGAATCCTCCTGTCAGAGTGTTCGTTCACGGATTCGGTTCACATAACGGTCTGTCCGGAGCCCTGAAACCAAGAAACCCACCGTACGGTGGGTTTAGTTAAAGCCGCGCTCCCGCCGTAAGGTCATTACGGTAGGAGTCATCAGCCCATCA
>JAVHLK010000233.1:0-1070 GCA_031082285.1 Desulfomonilaceae bacterium | reverse complement strand
GAGCGTTTTGGGGGGACTCCATCCCCTTATGGATGGACTCATTATGAACGATTTCCAACCCAAGTCAAGCCTGAATGGAGCAGCGGGCGCTCACCGGCCGAAGGCCTGGTTCAGGCTTTTGTAAATACGATCACGTATTTCCGTAAACGTTCGGTGGCGACCCGTCCCGCGTTCTGCGCGGGATGCCGGGCGAAAATGTGGTACCCAAGGCAGACACAGGGACCCACCTCTATCCAAGGCAGGGAAGTTTATCGTGAATTCGGCACCGCATTTGTTCCACGGCCCACTTAGCCGTCTCTCGCTCTTCGCTCGAGTATCTTGCCGTAAGCCTCTTGGAGTTTCTGAAATTCAGCGGTACGGCGCCGTATGAGGTCGTCCGAGAGATCCGGTCCCTGGAGCGAATCCGGATGCACTTCCTTCGCCCTCCTGTGGTACTGCCGTTTCAATTCCTGGTCCGAGTCTTGCTCGGAACACCCTAAGATGCGGTAGTACCGGGCCATTTCGCCGGAAGTCTCGTCCTGTTCGACGTCGTAACCCTCCGGCTGCTCCCGTCTCCACTGCTTTTCATGACAGGTCAGGCACAACCGATTGATGAAGATGACGTCCGGTCCGGAAGCGCCACACTCTCGACAGGTAAACGGCCCGGTTCCGCCTCCGCCATGAGGCTCTCCCGTATGAGGCGACTCGGTATGCTCGGTCCCGAACCAGTGTTTCTGAATGATCGCGATGGTCCAGAGCGCAAGGAGGAACACAACAACGGGAACGATGATGCTGAGAAGCGTGATCATGTAAAGTGATTCCCCGGCGGCTGCAACAGGCACCGGAATACGCGCGGGGGCTTTCCCTCTTCGGAAGCGCCGGCCTCCCGTGCTTCGGCAAAGTCAACCGCATCGCCGGCACAAGAGCGGATCCGTCTTCCCGGCGGAGGCCGGGACCCATGCCGAGACTGGACCCCGGCCTCCGCCCATGGGCGTTAAGTTAAGCCCGTGGTCAGGTTCCTCTTGGTTCGATTCATGCCGTCCCTTCGGGACGGATCTTGTTACAATTCTCCCGTACTTTCCGGGGGATGA
>JAVHLK010000232.1 GCA_031082285.1 Desulfomonilaceae bacterium | reverse complement strand
TTTTTGCCAAAGGGGATGAAATTTTCAAAAAAATGGTTGACGCGGCACTCCCCCTTATGTGAACAATCCCTACGGTAGGAGTGCGGCCCGGTATCGGCTCGATACACCCCGAAGCCCCGAAGATACCGGCCGAGTGCCGCCTCCCCGCTCGGAAGGAAGCCGACGGGGAAGGCGATTAAGAGGGAGGGAACGGGTATGAGCGAGCTGAATCCGACGGAAAGACTTCTTGAGAGGAAAGAACTTCTGGAGCATACGGGCATCTCGGAACGGGCTCTCAGGACGTGCGAGGAGAGGGGGTATGTGAAGGCCGCAAAGACCTCGGTCTTCGAAGCATGGTATACCACGGATGTCGCGAAGATCCTCAAAGCCCTGATGTGGTGTCCCGGCCGATGCGCGAACCTGGACGAGGCGTACGACATGGTGGCCCGTGGTATGTGGTCGAAAATCAGACAAGCCGCGGACCCGAATTGCGGCCGATCGATGATTATGGACCCGCGGACAATCAAGAGGCATCCGCGCTTCGAAGAGCTTCTCGGCATTAGTGAAGACAGCGTGGGCGATTTGGCCGCGGACATGGGCATCTTTGGGTATTACGAAACCCACCCGATCGCCTTGGCCGTGTGGCCCGGACAACCAGAGCCGGTGGTCGCCGACGGCCACGCCCGTCTGGCGGCCGCCATTGCCGGAGGTATCGAACCGGTATGGGTGGTCATCAAGGAATTCAAGGACGAGCATGCCGTGCTCGAGTACATCGCGAACGTGCAAACCAAGCGTCGCCCCACCGACGATGCGGTACTGTACCGGTTCATCGTCGCGCTTGACAAGCTGATGCCGTGTGGCGGAGACAGGCGGCGTGAGCAGGCAGTTGACCGACCACCAGATGGTGGCACTACGTGCGGCCGATCGGCCTCGGCTCGAAGGACCGCGTCGATTGTTGGATGCAACTTCAGGAAGGTGGAGCGGGTCCGGAAGATCCTCAAGGATGGGACCGACGATATCCGGGACGCGGTCAGCGACGGCAAGATGACGATAAACAGGGCGTACAACACCATCGTGAACAAGGCGAAGGCCAAGGCGCGGCGCGGCGATGACAACGAGACCCATGAAAAGCTGTCCGAGGAAATGCGCAAGGCGGCCTGCCTGCTTTTCCCGCAAGAGGACGTGACGGCCTTGGAAAGACTGGGCGGAAACCCCTTGAAACGTCTCGGTGCCGCTCTCAGAGGGTACCTTGAGCAGGAACTCCGGAAAAGGACCGCGTGCGAACGAGTGACGTCGGACGCTGTGCCGGGAAACTCCGTCTCGTCCACCGAGCCGGGGGCATGTCCTATTTTGATCCGAACTAATCTCACGGCAACAGATCATTGAGACAGGGTAGGGGGGTAATTTATCGCCAGAAGCTTGCCTCGGTCGTCCGAAGAGGTGCGTGTCGTCGCCCTCGGTGGCCGTATATGTGGCACGGATCATGTCCGTTTCGTCCCAGA
>JAVHLK010000231.1 GCA_031082285.1 Desulfomonilaceae bacterium | reverse complement strand
CGACATAGGACATGTTCCCGGTGTCCAGCGATCCAGGATATGGGTAATGGTCAGGGCTCCGCCTGGGAATGCCTGTCTTCCGGGCTCTGCCCGTTTTGGATCTCGCAGGCAGGCTGGAAAGCCAGTCCCACGGGACGCTACCATACGTTGCGGGCGACCAACCTCTTCGGTAGCACCGGCATTCTGCCGGTATCTTCCTCGAACGCACCCGCCGGAGACTTCCCCTTACAGATCGTGGGTGATCGCGATCTTCTCGAACATGATCACGAGCCCTGCCGTAATCCTATAGATCGAATCAATGACGAGGTTTTCCTCGGCAGTGTCGTCGAAGAACACGTTGAGCGACGATTCCATGCTCCCATCCGGCTTCCAGTAGCAAATGAGCATCGGCAGTCGCGGCAGCGGATGCAGGACTACCGCAATGTCTGAATCAAAGGCATTGGGCGCGGGTTTTGCGTTGAAAACCTGAATCATGTGCTCGAACAGGTCCGTGTGCGTGTCGGCCACCTGCTTCAACGGCGTCTCACAACGCCGGCCGAACAGGGGGGCCCAAGACGCGCCGTTCTTCAGCTCGCGAAAAGGGACCCAATTTCCCGAAGCGGGCTTGCCCGAACACGACAGCACGTAAGTGAGGATTGGTACGGTTATCCATCCATGGACATGCACGTCGGAGATCACGTTCCCCTGTGAGTCAACACGAAAATCCTTGCCCAGGCACTTGATCGTCAGCATTCCTCCTGAAAATCCGGCCCCCAACCGTTCCGCTGCCGACGCGTGATCCACGTTCGCTACTTCACGCTTCAACTGTTTCAACGCCCGTTCCTCTTCCCGTTCCAGAGTTCGGGACTGGGCGTTCTGCACATTGAACATCCGTAAGACGTCCTTTTCGAGATGAGGGCAGTTCTCAAGCTTCTTTTCTCCCTTGAACACCGCGGCCGCAAAGGCAAGGCATGTTGGGACCCTGCAGTCCCTGCAGTTTGTCCTCGGAAGTATCTTGAAGATTTCCATGGCGTTCTCGAGGTGAATCATTTTCCCGGTCTCATCCTTCAGCGAAACGATTCCCGCATTCGGGGTCGTCGCTTCCGTCCTTTCCTCAGGTCTCGCCGATCTCATCGAGCAGGCCGGCGGTACATCCGGGATGTATTGTAACACAATTACCCGGTCCCTACCACGCGCAGCGGACCGTCGGCATCGCATGGATTTTCATCAGTGGTTCAAGCATCGACTTTTTCCTGAACCGTTTTTTTGGAGGCCTGGAACGTGCGACTCGAGTACGGGTCTTTATTGGAAACCGTTGGGTCTACGGTTCGCATCAATAATTAGGTTGACGGATTTTCCGAATACCCTATCATTTAAATAAAGAAACCGTACCGATATCGGAAAGGACGAGAACACATGCTTGTCGAGATCATATGCGAGCGGTACCACTGTGTTATGTATGACTACGCCATTACCACCGTGGAATTCGTGGCCGAAGACTTCCTCGGGAGAGTGGAAGTTCGGCCGATCGTGAGGAGAGGCAACAAAGAGAACGCCGAACGCTACTTGGAGCTCTGCAGGCTCAACGGCCGACATCTTTCCGTTCCGACCATACTCATTGATTCACGGGTTGCGTTTACCGACGTTCCGGGGCCTGAAGAACTGCGGCAGGCAATAGAAAAGGCGTTGGCTGATGAAGAGACCCCGGCTTAGTGCAGCTTTTCACAAGTACGGTGTCACATTTACGGCAACCGTTCCTGCTTTGGTAGCGCCGG
>JAVHLK010000230.1 GCA_031082285.1 Desulfomonilaceae bacterium | reverse complement strand
CGCCCAAGTCGTGGCACGCCGCGGTGTAGGGGCGGGTTTTACACCCGCCCGATTCCGGGTGCTCGATTGCGGGCTTTTGTGGGACTCCCGCGTTCTGCGCCGGGAAGACGGTGCCTGTAAAAATGCGCCCGTACTTATGAAATGGCGTACTTAGCTCACCACATGCTACTGGAATACGTCACCGTATGTGCGTACCGTGGTAACCGGACGGTCTCTTAAGGTCCGCGCCGTCGTATCAATAAAACTCGGAGCCGCGGTGGCGATGGATCTGGCCGCTGATCATGTAGATCACGTCCTCGGCTATATTGGTGGCATGGTCCGCGATGCGCTCCAGATGGCGTGATACGAGAAAGAGTTCCACCAGGGGCTCCACATGCTCGGGATTCTTGCGGACTTGGGACGCGAAGAGGGATTGCATGGCGCTCTTCATGAAGTCAACGTCATCGTCCTGTGCGCACACTTCGTAGGCAAGGTTCAGGTCGCGATTCACCAGTGAGTCGAGGCTCTTCTCCAACATCTCTTGGGCGCCTTGGGCCATAGTGAAATAATCAAAGGGGATCTGAATCTGAGGATACTGGGAGATGGTCTCTGTTCGGCCGGCTATGTTCACTGCAAGGTCGCCGATGCGTTCCAAATCATTGTTCATTTTCAATACCGCGATGATATATCTGAGATCGTCGGCGACCGGCTGATGGAGAGCCAGGATCTTGAGGCATTCTTCCTCGAGATCGACTTCCTGCTGGTCTATTTCCACGTCGCCGTCGACCACCCGGTCCGCCAACTCGCGGTCTCTGCATTCGATTGACTTCACTGCAAGGCGAACACGCTCTTCAACAAGGGTACCCAACGCCACGACTCTTTTCGACAGCCGCTCGATATCACTTTGAAGCCTGATTCTCATGATGTGTTTCCTTTGAAATTAGACTGCCGGAAGGCGGATCGAGAACGTGCTTCCCTTCCCGGGTGAACTCTCCACCTCCACCCGGCCGCCGTGAGCATTCGCAATGTGCTTTACGATAGCCAACCCCAGGCCCGTACCGCCCACTTTCCTGCTTCTGGCCTTGTCCACACGGTAGAAGCGTTCAAATATCCGTGCCAGATGTTCTCTTGGAATACCGCAGCCCTCGTCTTTGACACGAATCAGTACCTCAGAGTTCCTTCTCTCGGAAACAATCCATACCGTACTGTTCGGTTCGCTGTATTTCAGTGCGTTGTCCACAAGATTGACGACGGCCTGTTCCAGGAGTGTCGGGTTTATTCGTGCAACAGCCGATTCGTCCGCCTCATACTCCAGTGTGATGTCATGGTGCTTTGCTCGGCTTCTGACGGCCCTCTTCACGGAATCGAACACGTCCCGTATCGGAGTCTTCTCCAACGCGATTTCACCCTTTTCCGCGTCCCGTTCGATTCTGGACAAGCTCAAGAGGTCTTCGATAATGGCGCTCAAGCGATCGGTGTGTCGTATGATGATCTTCAGAAATTGCCCCGCATGTTCCGGATCGTTGATTGCTCCCTCTTCGAGCGTTTCCAGAAAGCCCTTGATGGAGGTGATGGGCGTCTTCAATTCGTGGGAGACGTTTGCAACGAAGTCTCGCCTGATCGTCTCGAGGGTCTTGAGCCGCGTCACGTCGTTGAGCACGATCAGAGCTCCAATACTCGTTCCTTGGGCATCTATGAGCCTGGTTCCGTGGGCCTGAAGATATACGTCCGAATCGCCGACGATGACGATGTCTCGTTCAGTGGGTTCCTCCGACGCGAG
>JAVHLK010000022.1 GCA_031082285.1 Desulfomonilaceae bacterium | reverse complement strand
CCGGGGCCCAGTCTTGCTTTTCTGGACCCCGGCCTGCGCCGGGGAGACGGTGCCTGTAAATGCGACCGTACTTATGAAATGGCGTACTTAGTGCTCAGAATCAACCGTTGTAGGACGCTGCCCGCGCCGACCGCTGTCCAGGCTTTTCATTCTCACAAGATTCCGGAACATAAGGTCTGCGGTGATTCGGTTTCCTTCAGGGGTGGCATGTCCGTCGTACCATTGGTCCAACTGGTCTCGAGTCGGACCAATGGCGGCCATGGCCTGAACCAGATCCACGAACGCATAGTTTCTGTATTCCAGGTACGCGACGAGCTTACCTGCACGGTTGATGCCGCACTCCTGCAATTCTCGGACAAAGTCCGATTGAGGCATGATGACTATTATCGGTTCTGCTCCTCGGTCTCTTGCAGTCTGAACGAAGTTGTCCACGATGTGGCACAGAATACCGAACGGCTCAACTTCGTCGAACAGACTCCAAGGGTAACGGGCATGGAACCTAATGCCCGTTACGCACCTTAAGCGCAATTTGAGTTGCTCCAGAATCGGTTTCCGCCAGGCTATAAATGAAAGCAGATATGGTGGCCCCAGTCGAGGCAGATCCCGGTCAAGACGATACCAGTAATCCATCTCGCCGAGTTTCTCAAGAAACTGACGATCATGAAGTTTCCACAGATCGGTACTACGCGAAATCGGGTTCTCAATCAGCCTGAAACCGTTTCCATTCAGGACAAAACGAGGTTTGGTAAGACGCAACGGATCATCATAGTGGTAGTTGTAAAAGGGGCGAAAGATATTGACGATACGGTTTATGTTCTCCGGTAATATGCAGAGCATGACAATGTGCTCACCGAATGAGCCGTTACGCTTGTATCTCAGGTAAGCCTGATCCGTTCCGTATCCGCCTACCCCGAAATTCAACACATTCGACCCAATCTTTCTTCCCAAGAATGTCTGCCAGGTGTGTTCATCAGATACTTCGTTGCAGTACGTGAATGAATCCCCGTAGGAGCTTACTGAAGTTGATGGGAAATTCGTACATGTACGCCTTTCTCCCAGAGGACCTTGTCGATACGATATGCCGTCAAGACCGGTGTACTTCACGTTTGGAGGATAATCCCATCCCAAAACGGGGTGAAATATGGTAGGGCCGTCATCCGGTAGATTTTCGGAGACTCCTTGAACATCAAGGCGGGAGGAACTCGACATGTGCGCTGTAGCGTTGGCTCCCTGAGTGATGTGAAATCCTGCGGTTCCTGCCGCGGCCCTCGACCTGATCCTTGCCGGAATGAAATTCTCACATGCCACAAACCCGGACAGTTCCAGCAACAATAGGGTAGGAACCATCGCCGCGGTCCATAAGCAAAGTTTTTTGATCGAGACTGCACGAGCCTTCAACCCTGGTACCTCTCTATCGAATGCGTTGTGTTCCCTACAAGAAAATGGGTGCAGAAAGGCTCATGAGCGCCGCGATCTCTTGTCGGAAACAACGAACGTGAAATCGGACGGATGACAACGAGGAAACCCTCGTGGCCGGTCGTCGGACGGTTTACATCGCGCTTGCGAAAGCCTGTTTGCCGAGGGAGGACCGGTTATGGACATAGGGTATAAATAGAACGAAAGGGTTGGTCAACGAAATTGTGGGGTTCGTGCCGGGTCCGGCTCAGGACATGGAGACCGATGAGGTTGCGACGGAATTCTTGAAACTGGTGATGAGGGTGGAACAGAGAGACTGTCTCATCATTGAAAGAACACCTGATAGGAACGTTGTCCCTTGTGAGGCGTGGTTTGTGAATCGCCCGGAGTCAAGGCGCTTCTCCAAGCGCACCCGGCAAAGTAATCATCCTGCAACAAGGTATTGCGAGAGTTTCGAGAAGCCCTGGTTTGCCATGTTGAGGGAAAAGGGTCCCACCTCAGATCCTAAAACGTTTCAGCTTCGTCAAGCCCGAAATCGACGGGACATTCCTTCATAGTCCAGGAAGCGAGAGCAGTCTGGCAGGAATCATATTGCACGGGTTCGTCTCAAGGTCGGCCGTCCAGTCGCATGATTCATTTCTGGAATAACCTTGCTCAATATCCTTTGGAACAGTATAATACCAGCCGTACAAGGCCTTCTTTCGAGTAGTGAACGCCTGAAAAAGGCCAAGAAGTGGACGCACTGAGGCTCTCTGCCCAAGTTTGATGGGAGTAACGCCTCGGGAACCAATGCCGAGCCCACTGGGGACGTCGCTTCCGGAAGGCGAGACGCTCGTCCGGTAGACGCAAGGCAAAACAAGCGGCCGTCAATCCGTTGAGTTTCACCGCAGTGGTCGTGTCGCTCTCCAATGTTTCCCTATTTACGGATCGCTCCGGCAGTAGTGCGTTTCTTACTCGTATGCAATGGTGATCCGATACAAGTCTCTGCAAACGCATATGACACGAAAACAGCCATTCTCGCACTATTGCGAATCTACAAAGAGCGATGACACCGGAGCAATTTGAACTACACGCGAACATCGAGGACAAGCACTGGTGGTTTGTCGGCAGGCGGGAGATAATCAGACGGGTGGTGTTTCAGATCGCGCCGCCATCGAAGGACTTTCACATTGTCGATGTCGGATGCGGGACCGGCGGCAATCTGGGTGTATTGGCAAGGCACTACGCATGCACGGGTTTGGATGATTCTGCGGAAGGTATCGAGCTCGCCAAGAAACGATTTCCGGAAACAAAATTCATCTGCGGAAGTGCACAGGGAGACATGGAAGAGCTGGGGGGGCTCACGGATCTGTTGCTCCTGCTGGATGTTCTTGAGCATGTTGCGTTCGACAGGGAATTCCTGGTCAATTTGCTCAATCACGTCAAGCCAAAGGGGCATATACTGCTGACGGTCCCGGCTGACATGTCTTTGTGGAGCCCGCACGATGTACATCACGGTCACTATCGCCGCTATGAATTGTCGGACTTGGAGGAACTGTGCTCTAGTCTGCCTGCTTCATTGATTTTCATCTCGTATTTCAATACCTTTCTTTATCCGATCGTGAGGATTGTGAGAACGGTGACAAGGTGTCGGAATCGAGAATATGGTTTGGCCGGAACCGATCTCAGTTTGCCCCCGCATTTCCTTAACGGCCTCCTTGCCAAGACGTTCTCTTGGGAGGGGAGGTTCCTGACCAGTGCTCTCAAGGGTCGACGCCGTTCGCCGTTCGTTTTCGGCGTCAGCCTGATGGCGTTGCTGCGCAAGGAACAGGGCAGTATATGAAAGACATCGTGGTCGTCGTTCCGTGCTACAATGAAGCTCGACGCCTGGACGGATCGACTTTTCTCGAATTCTGTCGTGCGAACACTACCGTGACTTTCGTGTTCGTCAACGACGGGAGCACTGATGAAACCTCCGAGGTCCTCGCCGACGTCCACGCTCAAGCCCCAAAGCAAGTAGTCATACACGAGTTGCATGATAACTCCGGCAAGGCAGAGGCGGTGAGACAAGGCGTACTCAACACATCCGTCGCCGGTTTCCGCTACGTGGGAATGTGGGACGCCGATCTGGCTGCGCCTCTTGATGAGTTGCTCCTCTTCCGCGACATCTTGGACAACCTGCCTACTCTCCAAATGGTTATCGGGTCACGGGTGAGAATGCTTGGCAGGACAATTTGCCGGTCACCGTTGAGACATTATTTCGGCCGGATCGCGGCCACTGTTATCTCGATGGTGCTGAAACTCCCCGTGTACGACACGCAATGCGGTGCCAAGTTATTTCGTGCAACTCCAAACACGGTCGCTCTGTTCGAGGAACCGTTTATAAGCCGATGGCTGTTGGATGTCGAATTGATTGCGAGGATGGTTAAGGCTCATCGGAACGGTTTGGCCGATTCCCCTGAAAGACTCATATACGAGTCACCACTCAAAGAATGGACGGAACGCTCAGGGTCAAAAATACGGCCGAGAGATTATCTCGTGGCATTTCAAGACTTGATGGTGATCAAGAAAAGGTACCTGTAGGGCATACGGCAGCCATCCATGTTGGGGCAACAATCCGTTGTCCCAGTGAAACTCACAACCACATTTCATGTGTAGCAGGCGACCAAGACGCGACTCGATCACCTATCTTCCATTTCGGTGTTCAAAAACTGAACGAAATAGTTCCTTGTTCCAGGCACCTTGACGCAGCCGTCACTCCCGATATCTGCGCAAAGCGGACTGGTGGATACGACGGCCTTGAACCCTGCTCTCGTCAATGCCGCCAGGGCCGCTTCTCTCTCGGCGTTTCCGTATTCCAGAAATGCCGCCCCGTTTGTCAGTTCCGCTCTTATTCTCAGGCCGGCGCGAGACGCCCAGATGAATCTCTTAGAGAATGGACTGACTATGGCGACCGTGTCGCCCTTTACCAGCTTACGCGAGAGCAGGAATTCCCTCATTGCTTCCGCTTCCAGAAACAGTTCGCGGTGTGATCTCTTGCCGGCGAAGGTATACTGAGCCCTGACCGTCTGATCGACCATGGAGTGAGCCAAGGTCCCGAGAAAGAAAATGACCAAGAGCCCGGCGTGGACAAGAACTCTCCGTTGTCCTATCTCCGCCTCGGACCGGTAACGGGGCAGCACGGTAAGCGCCACGAACCCGAGGAAAACGAACGGAGCGACATAACGTATCTCCATGACGACGAGACAATACATCAACGAGCCGGCAGCCGCGACCATCAGCAGAATGACACCAAGAGAAGGCGGCAAGAATCGGCTCCTGGAAATGCCGTTGCCCCACCACTGCGCGCAAAACCAGATGAGGATTGCAGCCGTAGGCATGAAGATTCTCCCCAGCATGTCCTTAAGGTTCTTCCATATGGCTGCAGCCTGGGCATGGAGATCCAGAGCCGGTCTTGTCCCGAGACCCCAATAGGCCGGATCGACCCTGTTCGGAATGGTCGTAATCTTCCCATGGTTGTACCAGAGCACGTCCGGATTTCTGTGGAGGACCTCGGGGTGATGAATACGCTCACCGCGTCCGGCCACAAATTGGGTGTAATTGTAGCTTCCCGACTCGCCGAACGAGAGTCGGCCCGCCTTCATGGATTGAGCAATCACCACTGGAGCACTGACAACGAGCATTACGGCCATTCCAAACATGAGCCGGGGGGCCGCCGCTCGCAAGGACCGGCAGCAGAGTGCGGAAACCAGGAAAAAGACTGCGGAAAATGGGAAAAAGAACGTCTTGAAAATGTATCCTAACCCGATGAACAAACCGAGGGAGCCGAAATGAACAAACCTCTCCGGTTCGCGTCGGATCATTAACAGAGAAGTGCCGCACAGTAAAACAAACGTGAATACCAGGAGATCCGGAGTGATAATTTGAATCTTAACCCAGACCAAAGCGGCAACGAGAAACGCTGAATAACCGATCGCCAAAATTACCGACATCGGCAGCGACGTGCAATTCGATACTTCCACCCCTTGAGAGAGGCAACTGTTGCGCTCATGGGTTCCCCTCTCGACAGGAAGGGCACAGGTGCCGTGCTTCGTCCGAGCAGTTGCCGGGGGTGAGGATCCAAATCTCCATCCCTCAAGAGTCGATTCGTGGGAACCGCGTCGAAGGAAGATTCTTAAACGATTCATAAACAGATCGCAGGCTGCCATGGCCCCCAGAAAGCAAAGAAAGTTGAGCACCTTTGCCAAATAGAACTCGTTCGCGTCCGGTACGATGGAGCGTAAGATTCCCAATAGGACGGAATAACCCGGCGCATAGGTGAGATTGACCAAATCGGCCCACTCGCCGAGGCGAAAGGCTTCAGCCATGTCTACATATGCGATCGCATCGCCGTTCACAAAGTGACGTGTAGTGTACGCGAGAATCGCTCCACACGAAGCGCCTAGAATCCAAAAGACCTTACGAATAAGAGCTTCCGTGGGAATTGAGGCATGGGAGCAGACTCCTGGAAATGATTCGTCCGCACTGGAAGCTACAAGAAGGCCGCCTGGTTTCCTTTGAGTCATTGTGCGCGATCCGTGCAATCCGTTACGTTTGAGGAAGAGGATGACGATCCGACCGTGACGCGCGGTTTGTGAGCGCCCGAACTGACGGAGTGGGCGAGAATCTCCCCCGCAAATCGATGCCCCTCGACGTTCCAGTGACCGTCTCGGAGGTGATAGAAGCAGCGAGCGCTTTCCCCACGGGTCTTTGCTCTTTCCTTGAACAGAGCGATGGTAGCCACACATGGAACAGAGTGCCTGCGACAGATCCGTAGGAGGTCCGATTCAACCTGACTCGGGTTCCATTGATCTCCAGTCATCCCGTATTGCTTCCTGGTCGCATTCCATGAATCAGGGTCAACGCTGTGGATGCTGGGAACATAAAACACAAGCAGGTCCGCGCAGGAGGCTTCAACTCTACGCTTTAGATCCACCAGCAGCAGTTCCGTGAGTTTCCAGGCCTGCTCGATCTCGGGTCCCCTCTCTCGGGACAGTGGTCCAAATTCGAGAGAGGTTGACGGCGTTGCTGAGGCCTCCGGCGCAGTCAGACCCAACATCGTCAGTCCCTCGTCCAAGATCGAATAAACTCGGGAGCGTTTCTTCAACCAGTGACTTAGGCCAGGATGGTCGGCGGAACTTTCCGGCACTCGAGAACGTGACTCCTCGGGGACGGGCCTTTCTTCGAGGACCGGTCTATTGTCTCTTATTCTGAACAGCGGCTTGAATTTGCCGTAATTTTCCCTTCTGGTGACGTTGTCGATGACATCGTTTTCGTAGAACATCACGATCACAAGATCAGGATCGTACTTGTACCCTTCGGATTGATAGAAGAGCAACTCCTGATCGGTACCGTATCCCACAGTACCCGCGTTGATGACCTCGTAATAGGTGCCGTGCGATCCACTATTGAGTGTGCTCTTCAAGACCTCGGAAAACAAGTTCTCGAAATCAACCGTATATCCTTCTGCAAAGGAGTCACCCAGAATGAGTATTCGGTATTCATTTGGACCCTTCTCATAAGAGTACTCACCCCCGCGAATTCCCTTGGAATTCGTTTCCTCGATTGCCCTGAATTCCTCGGTCACGTTTATTCTCCGGGTGTTGGGCTTCATCTTCCAACCCAGGAGCGGATCATACGTGTAGAAACCTCTGTGATCCAGACGCATTTGCTTGTGTTCGAGGACGGCGAGGACCCCCTCACCTACCAGCAATGCCGCCAAGACAGACCCTACGATGAGGAGCACGTTTCGAAGCGGCCTGCATTTTGTTGTTGCTCCGGACATACTGATGCCGCAGTCCTCCATATTCGTCTTGCGACTGTCTTCCAGTAGTTGCCGGAAGTTTTGTCCGAGATGCTGAGGTCCGGGTCGTTCCCAGGCAAATTCCCCCGGCCCCCCTTTGACAAATGGGGTTTAGGGGCACTCTCCAATTCGAGGCCTGGAAACCAGACTTCAAACGTCAGTCACTCTTCTTGGCCATAGTTATAGCAGAGGCTTTGTGGAATTCCAACTGAGTTGAAACAATGATACCTCAGCCTGAGCCAAGGATTCACCGGTAGAACCACCAATCGTCTCACCCATGCCGCGTCCGCGGAATATCTGAAACTCATGTCCTCTCGCCGGTTCCTCAATGTGGTTGCTTGTTTACCCGGGAAAGGGAGAAATACTTGCACGCGTAATCCCGAACATGCGCACCGATAAGACGTAGCAGGGTTAGGTATTTCCGTCCGCTGGATAGGTAAAGCATTCTCAGGTGTCTCCACGGCTCAAGGATTCTCAGAAGTACCCTGCTCGCAATGAACGGTCTGATCGCAGCCAGGCCGGAGGGGTTCTGGAGTACCTCGAGAGCCGTCGTGCGGTTCAACAAGGCTGCAACCTTCAATGCCCGCACTTCGGGAGACGCCTTGGACCAACCATCCTGATCCTTCGTCAGGTGGTCGTCCACAGGGTAACCGTCCGCCTTGGCCTTGTCGTAGAGTGCCGTGCCTTTGTAAAAGGTGAGGGAAAACAGAGAAACGTAAGCGGTATTCGGCAGGTCGGACACCAGTTTCACGGTCTCCTCAATGTCGGCCCGAGTTTCGTACGGGTTGTCCACAATGACGTCGTAGACTGCCGGGATGTCGTGTTCATCAAGCAATTGAGCGCAGGAAGTCAGGGCTAGTGGGGAGTGCTTGCGTTGATACACCTCCCGTAACGTGCGTTCACTGCCGCTCTGCAATCCCAGCACGACCGAACTTATCGGAATATCCCTCAATATTCGCAGCTTCTCCCTCGACAAGAATCGGGGGATGGCCCGGAACGCAAGTGGAATATTGAACGGCTTCATATAGGAGCAGAAAGTCTCGAGCCACTGGTTTGAATGCGCGGTGAAGCAATCGTCAAGCACGTTTATTGAGAGGAATTTTCTCTTGACCGCGAACAAGGCTTCTTCAATCTCCTGAATCACCCTTTCCGGGCTTCTCTTCCTTATCTTCGTTCCATAGTAGCGTTGAAGAAAGTTGTTACAGCAGTAGCTACATGAGAACGGGCATCCCCTCGAGGTCAGAACACCCAGGTAGGCACCACGATTCCGGTTGTGTTTCATAGTGAGCTGATGATCCAAGGGCTTGATGCGGCCTTCGTCCGTGATCCATGCAGACTTGGGCAAATACTCGCAGTTCGGCAACGCGTCCAAATCCGCGATCGGCTCAATCTTGCCGAATTCGGGCGAATCGGAAGGTACGATTCCCTCGACGCCCGTCACCTCACTGTCATCGTGATACCCATCCAGGAAGTCACCGAACGCGGACTCTCCTTCGCCCATACACACATAGTCTGCATAGCCGGCGGCCGAGCGAGGATCGATCATGGCATGAATTCCACCCCACACAATACGCGGGCCGGGATCGCTCGTCTTCTTGAGAGATTCGGTGAGGGCCGCGGCGAGAGGGAGCAGTCTGCTCATGAGACTGATGCCCACCACCGATACCTGATGCTCTCGCACAAAATCCGCTACTTCCCGAAAATATGACGGGCTGTCCGAAACGTAGAAAAGAATATGAGAATCGTGTCCGCGTTCGAGCAACGACGCATGAACGGACTTCAAACCCATATTCTCGGTACTGTTGATGAGTGACGTCAGGAGGACCGACCGTCTCGTGTTCATGATACCCCCTCGGCTCGTAGTCAATTACGTTTCCGTACGCAATAAGATCTTCCCCCAAATTTCCCGTCATCAAACGCGGCCCGGGGAATGCCGCGGCCTCTATACCATCGTCGGTCAAGTCATGGAATGCGACGGTCATACTCCTCAAGAATGCCGTAAATTTCGTCGGCCGTATCGGCTTGCCTCAACCCCCGCTTAAGCAAGGGGTCCTTCAGGAGCCTGGAAATTCGAGCAAGTGCCTTGAGATGATCCCCGGCGGAATTCTTGGGCGCGACGAGGAGAAAGAACAGATGGGCAGGCTGGTTGTCCATCGAACTGAAGTCTATTCCACTCGCGCTGCGGCCGAATACCCCGGCCAATTCTTTGAGACCCTCGAACTTGCCGTGCGGGATGGCCACACCGCCCCCGATGCCAGTGCTCCCAAGATTCTCTCGTTCGATGAGAGTCTTTATGAGACCGGCCTTGTTCATATTAGGGTTGGCTTTGGCCACGGGTTCGACAAGTTCCATCAAGACCTCTTCTTTGGAGCCTGCCTTCAGTGACGCAATAATACCGTCGAAACGGAGGAAATCAAGAATCCTCATGGAATCATACTCTCGTGAAGTCTACGTCAAAACAATTGATATCAATCACGAAACGCCTCACCACGAGAATCGTTCCGGATAGGAATTCGCGCTCACAGCTGTGACATTCCGCCGGTGGCTTTTGCAGGGGACCCTGCCGTTTCTCGGCTGCTCGGCTGGGGTCGGCCTTCGGGTGCACATATGCCCGATCCGGATCTCTTACGCTTCCGGTACCGGGCACATGGTCGGCCGGGAGAATGAGATTTGTCAAGGGTGGAATCACATTCTACGAATTTTGGGGAACAATCAGGCCATAGTTGCCGTCTTTTCTCCTGTAAAGGACGTTGACCGTCTGCGTCGACGCATTGTTGAATACCAGGAACTCTTGCTGGGACAGATCCATCTGCATGGCTGCTTCATCCACCGACATGGGCTTCACGAAGTAGTTTTCCGTTCGCACCACCATCGGTTCCCGGTCCGATTCAAAGCTCTCCTGTTCGTAGATGTCTCGTCGCCACTTAATTGCGCGACCGGAAGACGGTTTGTGATTTCTTATTTTCTCTCGGTACTTCTTGACCTGCCTTTCGATCTTGTCCATGACGAGATCGATGGCCGCGTACATGTCCTCGTGTGTTTCCTGGCCGGCTATCCTGATTCCGTCGGCGTTGATGACCACGTCCGCGATTTGCCTGAATTTCTGGACGCTGAGGGTCACCTGGCTGTCCAAAGGTCTGTCGATGTACTTGGTTAATTTGTTGGTCCTGTCCTGGACATAATCCCTCAACGCATCGGACGGCTCCATATGTCTGAAAGTTACGGAAAGTTCCATTCACACTACCTCCTTAGGAATCCTGATGTACGATCCAACAGCTCAGAATTTCTTCCGCCGCTTGCTGGATGGAGGAATACCTAATAGTTCCCTGTACTTTGCTACCGTTCGTCTCGCGATGTGAATTTGCGATCGAGCCAACTCGTCAACAATCTGCTTGTCGCTCGCCGGCTTATTCGGGTTCTCGCTCTTGACTATTCTCGCAATGTGATTTTTCACGGATTCGGAAGCAATGGAATCCGCGCCGTGGCGAATACCGGAATTGAAAAAAAACTTAAGCTCAAAGGTCCCACGCGGCGTGTGCACGTACTTGTTGGTGGTCACTCGGCTAATGGTCGATTCATGCATTTCGATGTCGTCGGCAACGTCTTTGAGGATGAGCGGTCTCAAGTAATCAATCCCCTTGTCGAAGAATTCTCTCTGAAATTTCAGAATTGATTCAGTGACCCTGTAGATTGTCCGCCGCCTTTGATGGATGCTCTTGATGAGCCACATCGCACCTCTCATCTTCTCATGAATATAATCCTTCGTGATCGAAGAAGAACCCTGCGCGTGAAGTTCCTTTTGGTAGTACGAGCTGATGCGCAGCCTTGGAATGCCGTCATCATTGAGCACCACGGAATAGTTTTCGCCCACCTTGATTACGAAAATGTCCGGCACCACATAGATCGTGTCATTGTTAAGGAAAGGTCTGCCCGGATTCGGATCGAGTGTCGAAATAATCATGAGAGCCGCGCGCACGTCTTCCACGGGAGCCTTCAGAGCCCGGGAAATTGCTTCCATTTTTCCCGCTTCAAAAAGACCGAAAGCCTCCTCCAGAATCCTCACCGCCAACGGCTCGGGCGGCTCCAAGGCCCGGGCCTGTATCAGCAGGCACTCCAGCAAACTCCGTGCCGCAACCCCCGGAGGATCGAATTCTTGGACCAACCGGAGCACTCGCTCCACTTCATCGATTTCAACACCCACCGACCGGGCGATCTCCTCAAGCTCAACGTCAAGGAATCCATTCTCGTTTAGATTACCGATCAGTTCAAATGCCGTCCGGCGATCACGGCCCTCGATCCTGCTCAATTGCAGCTGCACAACCATATGGGTAAACAGGTTCTCGGAATAGGTGGCCATATTCTCGATAGAGGGATGCTCCGAGTCGTCCCTCTGTGCGGGAGCGTAGTCGCGGCCGTAGCTCTCCAGATAGTTTTCCCATTCAACGTCAAACACGTCCTTGGGGTCGAAGATCTCCGTCTTGGAACTATCCGGTTCGGCGTTGGCATCCTCGAAGTTCTTGTTATCACTCCTGCTCGACGGATCTTGTTCAGAGAAAGGCTCCTCGTAAGGGAGCGCCTCAAGAAGAGGGTTTTCCTTGAGTTCCTGTTCCAGGGCACCAAGCATTTCTTGGTGATTGTACTGGAGTAACTTGATCGCCTGCTGGAGTTGTGGCGTCATTACCAACTGTTGGGTCTGACGCAACTGTTGTTTTATTTCAAGTCCCATGTGCCCTATTACGACTACATACTGAACTGCTTGCCCAGGTAGACTTCTCGCGCCCGCTCACTGGCCGCTATGGATTTCGGATCTCCCCGCTCGAGGATTCGGCCTTTGTCCAACAGATATATTGTATCACAAACACCCAAGGTCTCTCTAGTATTATGATCCGTAATTACGATTCCTATGCCGCGTTCTCTTAATTTGGAAATGATCTTCTGAATTTCCAGAACAACGATGGGGTCGAGACCGGCGAAGGGCTCGTCGAGCAGAATAAAGTCAGGGTTGGTCACCAGAGCTCGAGTAATCTCAAGTCGCCTCTTCTGACCTCCGGAAAGGCTTTCGGCTTTCTGGTCCGCGAGACCCGTGATGTCCAACTCCGCCAGAAGCGAAGCGAGCCGCTGATCTCGTTTCTCCTTGTCCGACTCAACCGTCTCGAGAATTGCCAGGATGTTCTGCGCAACCGTCAGCTTGCGAAAAACGGAAGTCTCTTGAGGGAGATAATTGATTCCCAGCCTGGCTCTCAGATAGACGGGAAGCTGCGAGATATCCTGGTCGTCCAGGTAAACTCGGCCCTCGTCGGGTCTCTCAAGCCCGGTAATCATATAAAACGTGGTCGTCTTTCCCGCTCCGTTCGGACCCAGTAAGCCGACCACCTCGCCGGAACGAATACGCAAGCTCACGTCGTCCACCACGCGTTGATTACCGTATTCCTTTACGAGCCTGTCAGCTCTCAATTCTCTATTGCCGACGATTACCGATTCTCCTATCTTTTTTGGTTGCCGGGACTGAGCGTGCCCTTTATGCGCTGACCTCCGCCCTCGAATTCAATGCGGTTCTCCTCGAGAAAAATGACTATCGTGTTCGCCTCAAGCACATTGGATCCCTGCCGCAACCGCGGACTTTCGGAGAGCGTCACGGTACGTTCCGCATGGTCGTACACGCCTTTACCGGCCGTTGCCGTCGTATCGCGCTGAACTATTTTAACATGTCCCAACGCAGTTATGGTCCTGATATTCTCTGCGCTCCGAAGGTTATCCGAAGGGCCTCTCGCAGTGGCGGACCGACTCGTCGATCCCTCTTTCTGCTCATAGATTATGATGAGCCTGTCGCAGGTCAAGATCATGTCGGCCTGAGTCACCTTGACTTTGCCGGAAAAAACCGTTTCGTAACCCCGGGGCAGGCTTCTCCCCTCGGCTTTGTCCGCGGCGATCTCAACCGGTCGGCTCGAATCGCCCATGAACGAAAGGATGCCCTTATCCGATTCAGACCACGCCGATACCGCCGATAGGTCGATCAACACGAGTAGTGCGAGAAAGAGTGTGCAAAACCTCATCAGGCGGATCTCCCTTGTTACATCGGCAGTCTGTTCTTGGGCCCTACTAATCTGACATTGAAAAGCCTGGCCTCGACGTCGCGCTCAATGGTTATCTCCTCATCATCAATAGACACCTTCAAGCCTTTGCCGGTCAAAGAGAGGTCGCCGCCTTCCAAGGATACGGGTGAAGAACTTTTCGCCTGATGATTCGCCTGAGAATAGGTGATTTCGCCGGTCGCAAATTTCATGTCTTTGTAACGGATGATCACATCTCCATGTGCGGATACGTTGTTGCTCTTCCTGTCCAGTTGCCCGACTTTGGCGGACAAATAGATCGTTCCTCCCTTGCCGCCGCGATATACCACCCGGGGGTTGGTCAGCTCGATCTTGTCCAATGAATCCGCAATGATTGCCGACGACGCTTCGAGCTCCCAGGGATTTGCACCGGGGGTGGAATAGGTGAAATTGTCGATTCGGCTGCCCGACTCCACAAGCTCCGGAGACTCGGCGGGAGCCGGACGAGAAACGAAAACAGACGCGGCGTAACCCGATATGGACAGCACTACGGAAACAAGAATGAGGAGTTGGGCTCCCCGTCTAATGTTCCTTAGCCTGTACCAGCGTTCCAGTTCCTTATGTTTCATACCGAAGCCCATTCCCGTCCTTTCGGACAAGCTTCCAATATCGGTGCCGAACCCCGAAGTTCTGCCGTGGGCACTCACTCGCCAAGAAGGTGCTCGCACGGGCCATGCGGTGCAGACCCACAACCTTCAGAAGCGTTCCCCGCCGGCGGCGGTTTTTCCACCCATCGTCCCACGGGTTGCGGTCCATCCGCACGCGTGCTCCGGAGCACATGGCGGTCATGCATAGTACCTCGCCATGGCACGTTCCCACTTTCCCTGGGCCTTCAGGATCACCTCTATCATCTCTCTCACCGCGCCGCGACCGCCACGATGATGAGTGACATAGTTCGCTTCCCGCCTTACTTCCAAAGGCGCTTCGGGGACGGTGAAACTGAACCCGGCCTCTCGAAACAGCGGAATGTCCACGACATCGTCGCCTATTACCGCGACCTCGTCAGTCTCCAGGCTCAAAGCAGTGCGGAGTTCATCCAGAACAGGCCGTTTGTTCCAGATGTTCTGGTAGACGTAGGATATACCCAAGTCCTCCGCACGTCGAGGGACGATGTCGGATGTTCGTCCGGTCACAAGCGCGAATTGAAGACCACGCCTCTGTGCAAGCTTTATACCATGTCCGTCTCGCACGTCAAAGGACTTAATCTCCAACGAATCGCTGCCGAAAGTGATCCGACCGTCGGTTAGTACGCCGTCAACATCGAGAATAATCAGTTTGATCTTTCTCAACCGCTCCCGGATGGGCGGAGAAGGCGCCTCCTCACCCGCGGGAACTCCGGATCCTGCGGAAGCCACGGCAGCGGTCCGCGCGTCTCGGTGGATTGACAGAAGGTTGATCACCAGAGACTCGAGATTGCTCAGGAAAAGCGAGTTCGGTCCATCACAAAGAGCCTTTTCCGGAGAAGGATGGACCTCCATGAATACGCCGTCGGCCCCCGCCGCCACCGCGGCTCGTGCCAGGTGAGGAACCAACGAGCGATCGCCGCTCGAACAGCCTTCTCCCGCTGCGGGAAGCTGGGCCGAGTGGGTGGCGTCGAAAACGATGGGAAAACCGAATTGCTTCATGCGAACGATGGAGCGCATGTCCACAACCAAATCGTGATATCCGAAGCTGGTGCCTCGTTCGGTGACCAGAATCCGGTTGTTTCCAGTACTCCGGATCTTCCGTATGGCATGCTCCATATCCTGAGGGGCCTGAAACTGGCCTTTCTTAACGTTTACCGCTCGTCCCGAGGCCCCGGCCGCCACCAGAAGATCCGTCTGGCGACTCAAGAATGCGGGAATCTGAATGACGTCCAATACTTCAGCCGCAATCGGCGCCTGATCCGGCGTGTGGATGTCGGAAACGAGCGGAAGTCCGGTCCTCGTCCTGACCTCGTTCAGGATCTCCAATCCTCGCTCGATTCCCGGACCCCTGAATGAGTCGATGGAGGTGCGGTTCGCCTTGTCGAATGACGACTTGAACAGCATGGGAGCCCCGGTGAGGTCCCGGATTCTAGCCGTTTCCAGAGCGATCTCGATCGCAAGATGCTCCGATTCGATCACGCACGGACCCACGATAAAGAATAATTCTCCCCCACTGCGCAAGGAATGTCCGCCGATATCCACTGCCGGCGGTGTTGCCGTGGATTCGCTCATGATTTCACTCCCGACCGAGGGATTTCACTTCCTCAAAGACGCCGGTTTGGCCAATCGCGGACCGCAATCGTCCCCGGGACGCGAACGAGAATATCCAAAAAACCTCGATATTTTGTTCCGTTACCCGAAGCGCACTCGTTCCGAAGGCTTGGTATGGGCTTCGTCCTCAATCTCTGTGTGAGCATCGGCGAGTACGCTTTCGACCCCGAGTTTGCGATCCAAACAAGCCCTGATGTAGGACGAGAAGAGCGGGTGCGACTCCATGGGACCGGATTTGAATTCAGGATGGAATTGACAACCGATGAACCAGGGATGATCCGCCAATTCGACCATCTCAACGAGCTTTCCGTCCGGGGACAAGCCGCCGGGCATCAATCCGCCTTGGGCCAAGACTTCGGCGTAGTCGAGGTTGAATTCGTACCGATGGCGGTGCCGTTCGTTGATGACGTCCGTGCCGTATATGGTGCGGCACCGGCTCCCTTCGGGTATCACACATTGATACGTCCCGAGCCTCATGGTTCCGCCTTTGTCCTTTATGGAACGTTGTTCCAACATCATGTGAATCACGGGATGCGGAGTGCCGGGATCGAACTCCGTAGAGTTCGCACCTTCGAGCCTGCAGACATTTCTTGCCACCTCCACCACCGCCACCTGCATTCCCAGACAGATTCCGAAGTACGGAATCAGGTTTTCGCGCGCATGGCGTACGGCGAGGATCTTTCCCTCGATTCCCCGAGAACCGAATCCTCCCGGTACCAAAATCCCATCCGCATCATCGAACTTGTCGCCCAGGCCCTCGTTTTCTATCGATTCCGAGTCGATGAACTTGAGCATCACCCGGGTCCCGTTGTGCACTCCACCGGCGAAAAGCGCCTCGTTCAGACTCTTGTACGACTCATGGAGGTCCACATACTTGCCCACGATTGCTATGGTGATCTCCTGCTTCAGGGATTTGACCTTCTCGGAAAAAGCCTGCCACTCGTCCAACCGAGGGGCGCGGGTCCAGATGTTGAGCAATTCGACGATTTTCTGGTCCAAGCCCTCCTCGTGAAACTTCAAGGGTACCTCATAGATACATTCCACATCTTCGGCCGCGATCACCTCTTCGGGTCTGACGTTGCAGAACAGCGCGATCTTCTCCTTGACTTCCCTCGAGATCTTGCGCTCGGTGCGACAAATCAGTATGTCGGCTTGAATGCCGACTTCCCGCAACGCTTTGACACTGTGCTGAGTGGGCTTCGTCTTCACCTCGCCCGATGTCTTCATGTAGGGCAACAGCGTCAGATGTATGTACAGCACGTTCTGCGGCCCCAGGTCGGCTCTGAGTTGCCGTATGGCCTCAAGGAAAGGGAGGCTCTCAATGTCGCCTACGGTACCGCCGACCTCTACAATGGCAACATCCACTCCATTGCCCAGATTCCTGATTTTGTTCTTGATTTCGTCCGTGACGTGTGGAATGACCTGCACCGTCGCGCCGAGATACTCTCCTTTTCGCTCCTTCTGAATGACCGCGTCGTAGATTTGCCCCGTCGTAAAATTGTTCTTCTGGGTGAGCACCGCATGGGTGAATCGTTCGTAGTGACCGAGATCCAGGTCGGTTTCCGCCCCATCCTCCGTAACAAACACTTCGCCATGCTGGAAAGGGTTCATGGTGCCCGGGTCCACATTGATGTAAGGATCCATTTTGAGGAGGGTAACCGTCAGTCCACGACATTCCATCAGCGCCGCAATACTGGCCGCCGACAGTCCCTTTCCAAGGGAGGAAAGCACTCCACCCGTAATAAATATAAATTTTGTGCTCTTGTACATGCCGCTCTCCTGGTCCTCACGGACGATGCTTTCTCACCTTTCCCAAGCCAAACCACCGGAATGCTTTCTCTCCGCTTGGCTTTGGGCATTGGACGGCGATTGGATCGACGGGGGTAATCTCTTACGGAAATCGTTCAAAGTCAAGTTGAGATTTGGTACTCACGATACGTCAGGCAGGGCGTTAAATCAAGATTCTACACTCTCCCGCAGGCCCGGGGTATGGGTGGAAAGCAGGCCGGCTGCGCGGTCACGCGGATCGGCCTGCCATGACGATTCTAAGATATGCCGGGAGTATTCTAACGGTATTCCAAATCTTTACCGGTAAGTATACGATAAATCTGGAGGTATTTCTCCTCTGTTTTTGAAATGATATCCGGCGGCAATGACGGCGCGGGCGGCTTCTTGTCCCAATCCAGCCCTTCAAGATAGTCCCGTACGAACTGCTTGTCCAGGGAGGGTGGAGAAATGCCCGTCCGATACTGTGCACGGGGCCAGAAACGCGACGAGTCCGGAGTGAGGGCCTCGTCGATCAACGTCATTTCGCCGTCCACAAGACCGAATTCGAACTTGGTATCGGCGATAATGATGCCACGCTCCTCAGCCCACCGCGATCCATGGAGGTAGAGTTCTATGGTCTTGTCTCGAAGCCGGCGAGCAGTGTCTTCTCCCACAAGATCCTTCACCCGATTGAAGCTGATGTTCTCATCATGATCGCCTATGTCGGCCTTGGTCGACGGAGTGAAGATGGGCTCCGGGAGCTTCTCGGCTTGCTTGAGTCCTTTGGGAAGTCCGATTCCGCAGATCTCCCCGCTTCGCTGGTAGTCTTTCCAGCCGCTTCCGATAATGTACCCGCGTACCACACATTCCACTGGGAACGGCTCGGCCCTCGCCACGAGCATACTGCGACCCTCCAGTTCATCCGCGAACCCGCGAACCTCTTCCGGATACTCGCCGCACTCAGTCGTGATGAGGTGATTGGGAACCATGTCCGCCGTCTTATCCATCCAAAATGCGCTGAGGCCGTTCAGAACTTGACCCTTGTGGGGAATGGGGTCCGGGAGAACAACATCGAATGCCGACAGTCTGTCGGTGGATACGATGAGAAGCTTGTCTTCCACTTCGTACACATCCCGCACTTTTCCCCGTCCGACCAGCCGCACGGACGACAAATTCGTTTCTTTGACTACTCGCAATCCCATCAACCGAACGTCCTGCCCTCAAGATATTGCCGGCCTGAACGCGCATGAATATCGGCACGTTCCGCCGATCCTCTCCCATGTCAATTTGACACTCACGGAAGATGGGCTAAACTATCACGAAAGGTGGTGCCATGCAATCGAGTACAGGTGCGAATGTTCCGCGCAAACATCCCTGCGCGGATTGCAGGATGTGCCAGGGCTGCTCCGAGAGTCGGTGCCGTGCATGCCGTGCCGGACGGAACGGAAACTCCGGCGCCAAGCTTTCCATGGCGGAGCAGATAGCGCTGTACGACCGTCTTAATCCCGGTCTTGTCTGCCGGAACGACGTATGTCATTGCAGGCAGTGAGATCGTGCGCCCCGCGGGAAAACGATCTCATCTCGGCGGAGCAACACGGCCGACCGCGGCGAGCAAAGTCTACTCCATCTAGGCGTGAGTAGGACGGGCATTCTGCCGGTCCCGTCAAGGCGACACCGGATTTGTGAGCTGAAGTACTAACCGACGAGGCAGATTCTGACATCCATGACGTTCGTTCGCGTAGGGCCGGTCATAATGAGATCGCCCAGCGGTTGAAAGAAGTTGTAAGAATCATTTCTTCGGAGATAATCATCGGGGTCCATGCCCAACTGCCGGGCTCGGGCCCCAGTGTCCGTGTCCACAATCGCACCGGCCGCATCAGTGGGCCCGTCCGTGCCGTCCGTGCCCGCGCTCAAAAAGACGCTGCACGATATCCTCGAGGCCTTTTCCACGAGCGACAGAGCGAAATGCTGATTCCTCCCGCCTTTGCCGTTCCCCTTGAGCACCACCGTCGTCTCGCCGCCGCTAAGAATACACGCGGGAGAGGGCACGGGCTTGCCCGTGGAACGAACCTCATGGGCAATCGCAGCGTGGAATCCCGCAGCCTCGGACGTATCTCCTTCAATCGCGGACGAAAGGAGGATCGTTTCGTATCCGAGGTTTACGGCTCGAGCCTCACCGGCCGAGAGAGACAAGAAATTGCTGCCCACGATCACATTCTTGACCTTCTCGAAGATCGTATCCCCTTCCTTGGGAGTTTCCGGGATCTCCCCTCGTGCACCCGACCGTAGGCGACTCAAAATCGATTCCGGAACCGTCGCCGTGAGATTGTATTTTTCCAGAATCCCGAGAACCTGCTCGAATGTTGAGCCGTCCGGAACAAAAGGCCCCGATGCGATGGTATCCGTTGCGTCGCCCGCCACGTCCGAGAGCATGAGGTTTATCACGTGTGCCGGAAACGCAAACCTCGCGAGATTCCCCCCCTTTGTTACGGAAAGATGCTTCCTCACCGCGTTGATCTCATAGATGTCGGCCCCGACCGCAAGCAGACGGCCGGTGATGTCCTGCTTCTCCTGCAGAGTTATCCCGGGAGGCACGCAAGGCAGCAAGGCAGACCCCCCTCCGGATATGCACGAAATCACCAGATCGCGTTCTCCCGCGGATTCAAGTAACGCGATGATGTCTCGAGCGGCCCGCTCACCGGCCGCGTCCGGTATGGGATGCGCTCCCTCCGTCACACGCGTCCTCCTCAGGTCCAACCCGTGTCCGTACTTGACACAAATCACGCCCCCCGTGATTCGATCTCCCAAGAGGTCTTCCACGGCCTTGCCCATCGGCGCGCTCGCCTTACCGCCTCCCACGATGAACACACGATCGACGCCGCGGAGATCAAGCCGATAGTCCGGCCCCACCACGAGCATCTCCCCTTCAAGACGTACAGAGGCCTTAACGGCCCGTTCAGGATCGGCCGCTTCAAGGCCGGCCTCGAGTATTGAGGCCGCATCCTTCCTCAAGTCCGCCAGGCTCTTGGTCATAAGGATTGTCCTTTCATCGTCGAGACATCTCCGTACTCGTTCGCCCCAACACGCTCGTCACCGCTTCGGCGGCCCGAACTCACGGTATCGCGTCAACCGCGCGTGCGCACAAACAGTTACGAGTTTGCCACAGAAAACGCGCGGGGTGAAGAGGGAGGGTGAATCGCGGTGACGATACCTTGGGAAAAGGGATTATAAAATGCTTTCAACTACGTGAGAAATATGGTATATTACTGCTAAACAACCTCCAGATCCAGAGGATCGATCGAGAGGAATCGGTATGAAAAAGTGGATGAGACGAGTCTTATTGGTGACTCTTGTAGTGATTCTGATGCCGGCCATGTCGTCGGCCCGGGGAACGAGGTATTTCATCAACTGGCCGGAAGGTCACATTGGCCCCGTGTTCGTACAGGTGTACGATATTGTCTGCTATCCGCCGTATCAGGAGTTGGACAACTTCAAGGTCTGGGTGACGTGGGGAAAGCAGACGAAATGTTACGACATCGGCAACCGTGGAACATACCTGCTCAAGTTCTACAAGGATCAATACTGCAAGGGGCCGATGATCATCTCGGGAAACGCCTCCTCGTTCCGTATACGCTACAGCATCAAGCCGCCGTGGATCTAATGGGGAGCCCGGTTGTCGTCAGGCACTTCGAGCATTCCCACGACGCGCGTGCGCCCGGTTCCCTCCTGAACTGTCTTGGAGTTGAGCCCAGTGTCCGGGTAATTGCTCTTGTAGGTGCCGGCGGAAAGACCTCCCTGATGTACGCATTGGCTCGGGAGATCGTGTCGTTGGGCAAGACGGTGGTCACTACCACCACGACCAAGATCTTTCCTCCCGAGCCCCACGAGTCCCCCTGTCTGGTTCTGGTCGGATCGCATCCAGGACTTGCAAGCCTTCCAAGGAATCTTCTGGAATTCCAACATGTAACGGTAGCTCAGGCGTACCTTCCCGCGGCTGGGAAGCTTCAAGGGGTGGGGGATGGGGTGATTGAATCCTGCGCGCAGCACGCGGATATGGTAGTCGTCGAGTCGGACGGCGCTTCCCGTCGCCCTATCAAGGCTCCCGAGCAATGGGAGCCCGTGATACCGGAACGTACCGACTTTGTGGTCCCCGTGGTCGGACTTGACTGCATAGGGACACCGGCTACTCGTGAAAACGTGTTCAGACTCGAAAGGTTCTTGGATCTGACCGAGGTACGCGAGGGAGAGATCATAACGGCCGCAGCTGTCGGCCGGCTGCTGTCCCATCCGCAGGGAGCCCTGAAGGGGGTGCCGCCGGGCGTTCCCGTGAGGCCGTTTCTCAACAAGCGGGATCGGCTCGAGGACGCGGCCGCGATCGATCGGATCTCAAGCGTTATTGCCCAGCAAGGCGGGGGGCGCATCGACACGATCGTTGTGGGGAGTTTGCGTGGGACAAGCCCCGCCGCGCCGGCGAGTCGGCACCTTCACGCAGGAGTTGGGGCGCCCGAACCTCGGGGGGGAAGTGATTCGGGATCTTGAGTCCGGTCCGTCGAATCGTCCCGGCCGGATGCGAGCACGGACTCGTCTTCCGTTGCATCGGTCCCCGCCGGGTCGGTCCCGGGAAACGCGTCGGGTTCTTCACGGGATTCCGGTTCAGGATTCGCGATCTTGATCTCGATGTACATCTCCTTCTTCTGGACGGTCTGAAAGGTGTCCGTGGCGGCCAGCAGGCCCCCGTCCTCTCCTCGCACTTCAAGGAAGCATTCCGAGTTCACCGGTATGCCGTTCATTCGAAATTGCCCGTCCGCAGCGGTCTGAACCGAGCGTGTGTAGTTGAGAACCGCGCACACGCACGTGACGTCATGTTTTGGAAGTCCTTCCCCGCTCTCGTCCCTCACCACCCGGCCCGAAATTCCGCATCCCTCGGGTATCATGCGGAAATTGAAACCTTCAATCCTTCCCGATTCGATGGGGATCCGTGGAGCTTCGCTCCCTTCCAATACAAAACCCCTCTTATAGCCGCTTATTCGATACGTTCCGGGCTCTCCGGTCAACACCTTGAATTCGCCCGTTTCCGGCATGGTACGGCACGATTGTCCGACGCGATTGCCCTCATCGTCAGTCAGGTAGACGATGACCGACGGGATGCCCTTGCCGTCCGGCCCCAGTACGGATCCGGTCACCACGAGCTGCGTCCTCTCACGGCGTTCCACTTCTTCCGGCGTCGGAACGTCCACCGCGGACGAAAACCTGAACTCCGATGCCCGTTGGTCAGGTTGGGGGCCCCTCACGCGCGGCGTGCCGGATTGATGTGACCAAGGCTCCGTGAACTTCGGCAGAGCATGGTTTACTCCTTCCAGAGGCGTCGGAACAACGGGAGCAGACGTCTGCCGAACCGGTTTGACAGGTATTCCCATCGAGATCGCGGCCCCGTCCGAGTCCACGCGGGTGCTGCCGGCCTGTGGGTCGCATTTCTGTACGGAGGATCCGATACGGGACCGTTTGAGACCTCTCAACACGGGAAGGGTGCCCGCAACCTCAAAGTCTCGACGCACAAAGGAGAATAACGACGCCACCGGCCTCATGAAATTGGAGACGCCGAACTGAAAGACCAGATTGATTACCGATAAAACAAAGACAAGAAACAGCAGGACGTACGCCGCAGGATGGAGGTGCGTTATGGTGTGGAAAAGTCCCGTCGGTTCCTCTCCCGGCATCGGGGGGCCGGCCCAGAGATCCGCGGCCGGCACCATAAGTACTAAGAGCGGCAGGCAAACCATCCATGGTGTCAAGCACCCCCGGTGTCCGCATGGTTCGGACAACGCAAGATAAACCTTGTCGATCATGCCGTGCCTCCCCCGTGCCGTCCGCGCTCTTCCGACGAGATGCCGACCCGATGTCCGATCTCTTTGCTCACGATCTCACCTTGATCCATACATGAATTGATGTGTACCGAGGCCTTCAGAGGAGGGCCATACGATCGATTCGGTTCCGACGGAGTTCGGATGATCTTCCGCATAGGGGCCGGCGAATGGGGAGTTCCCGTGCGAGCCCGCACCAACGGCATCTCACATGGTACCTCTCTGACGACGCACGGATAATACACGATTCTCCGAGACTGTCTACCACCTGCCTTCCATGAAGTAAACAACAAAATCAGAGCGCGGCGCATAAGCTAGAAAATGGTTTAGATTTAGCCTTGAACACATAGACTTCATTGGAAAAAAACTTGCATTTCTCCCGGCGTGTGATATGAAAACCAAACTAGATGGAGGCCAATGAGTCTCAGATCACGCAAAGAGGAGTTGCATGATGAAGAAAACCGGCATCCTGACGATGATTCTCTCGATTCTTATCGTCACATTTTGCTTGAACGTCTACGCGCAAAACATGTCCGCGCAGGTAACCGCTCTCGAAAACCAGGCGATGCGCATACAGAACCACATTGACCAGGCGAAGAAGCAAAGCGCTGAAAGTATGAAACAGCAGGTTCTGGCCCTCCAAAATTCCCTCAGCCATTTGATGCAACAGAGGGTGCGGGTGGATGCACAGATCGCGAAACTCGAGTCCCAGATCGAAGAGCTGCAGAACAGTTCCAATTCCGTATTGACGAGACAGATCGAACAGTACTCCCAAGAGCTTTCCAAGGTGAAGCAGGAAATATCGAGCCTTATGGCCAAGCAAGCCGAGAAACCTGCGCAGCCGGCTCCCGCGAACCAGGGATCGGCCGTTCAGACTCCCGCTCCCGCTGCGAAACCTGCTCAAGCCGTCCAGCAGGGCGCGAATCTCTCCAAGGAGTGTCCGTCTTGTCCGGCCGAGACCTCGGAAAAGGCCGCCCCCGCTGCAAAAGCTCTTCCCGCAGTTACCGGTAAACCGGCACAAGTGAGTGCCGCGCCTGCGGTGAAAGCCCCGGTGAGTTCCCACGAAATTCCCGCCGTGGTCGAAAAACGGCAGGCCCCCGCAGCGGCGGCGGCACCGGAGAAAGCTGCTCCGCAACCGGCCGGCGCTTCCGTGAAAGCGGCTCAGAAAGTCCCGGCAGCCCAGGTTGAGCAGACCGTGGCCGCCAATCCCGCACCTGTTCAGGCCGCGAAGTAGGTTCGGACGAAAAACCGACACCATTTCGGCATCCTGCAACCGGGGTAGTGGGTTCCGTCATCATGCCTCCAAAGGGAAGGATCACGGGACCTTCCCGCTTCTTCGGGCACCACACTTGTCGGATGTGCACCCGCTCCCCGGCCCCGCAGGTTACTGCAGTTCACAGCGGAAGACAGTCCCCCTCGGAAATGATCCAACGGTCGTCGATTCGCACGCCGGAACCTGGATGTTCCGGCCGGCAGAGGGCGGCCCCCCTCTCGCTCCCCCCGGGCAACGAGCGGCTGGGCCGACCGCACACCCGACGAGTGACATAGTCTCTCCTGTAATAACAATATGTTGGAAGCAAGAATAAAAAGATCAGATATTAAAATGAGCTAAACATATTGAAAAACATAGTTATTTTATGAAGCATGTGGTAGAATACTCCGTCAGTAGGCGCAGTGTACCGGTGTGGAGATGGTATGGGTCGTGACCTGAAATGGCTTGCGGTGTTTTTCTTGCCATTCTTTGCCGCCTGTTCGTCGACGGCGGGATTGGTGAAGAAAGACAGTGGTTCCGAACCGGCCGTCAAAGAGGTGCGCCTGGCGTCAAATCAGGAATTGATAGCGCCGTCCGAGGAGGAAGGCGCGTTTCACATAGTGGGCAAGGGCGACAGTCTTCGTCACATCTGCGAGGTATACGGACTGGATTTTGGTAAGGTGGCCTCGATCAATCGCTTGAAGGCCCCGTACGCGTTGAACGAAGGAGACACGGTATTCCTCCCCGCAAGCGCCCTTCTTCCCGAGGGCAAGCCCTCCAATCGTCTCCACAGGGAAGAGTCGACCAGCTGGGCAAGCGCCGGCGGCGATCGTCGCAAGATCGCGAATGCCATTCGGGGGCGAATAGACCAATCGGTACCGGAGATGGAGTTCCCGGTTCCCGGCGGGGTGTTGACGTCGCCGTTCGGGTACCGGTGGGGCAAATTTCACACGGGTCTCGACATTGCGGCTCCCACAGGAACCACGGTCCGGGCCTGTGCGGACGGCCGGGTCATCTTCACCGGGAGCAGAAAGAGGTTTCGAAGGTACGGCAACACGGTGCTGATTCACCACGGCAAGGGGGTCTATACGTATTACGCTCATCTGGACAAGATCCTCGTGAAGAAGAACCAGACGGTTCGTAAGGGCCGGAAGATTGCCACGGTGGGGAACACGGGTCGTTCCACCGGTCCTCATCTGCACGTGGAGATGCGCGTAGGGAACAAAATGTACAACCCTCTCGCGTACTTTTCCCCGGGAGCATTGTCCGGAACCCGAATTGCCAAACGATTCACCGACTCGCCCATGGGGCCCGTCCGCGCGAGGTGGCAAATTCCCGACCTCCTGACCGCACGTCGGTGAGATGCATCTGCTTGGAAAATAAGAGCATTCTCTCTTGACCCTCGGGTCGGGGACTGACAGAGCGGATATAGTTCCTTACATTCCTCCGAGAATACATTATCCCATCATCGGCATGACGATTCTTGGGCGGCCGGAGTATTTTTTCTAGGTCCTCAAATTTCTTGACACAACTTCCAAAGTCGAAGTAGAATTCCACATTCTTGCCGGCGTTACGCTGGAATAATATCCTGAACCGAAAAAAAGTACAATAGATTTCGTCCCGTCCGGTCGGTGCGCGTCAAGGACGGAACGGACAACCGTAGGGACATATCAGTCCTACTAAGGAGGAACTCACATGGCTATGAAGAAGCTGGTCAACCCCCACGGTGGTGGTGGCCTGAAGCCCCTGCTTCTTGAAGGCAATGCATTGTATGAGGCCAAGAAGGTGGCCGAATCCCTGCCAAAGATCCAGATTACCTCTCGGGAATCCGGCGACATTCTCATGATGGGCTGCGGCGCGTTTACCCCTCTGGACGGTTTCATGGGGTATGCCGACTGGAAAGGCGTGTGCAACGAATTCAAGATGGCCGACGGCTTATTCTGGCCGATTCCCATCACCCTTTCCACCGATGATGAAAGCGTCAAGGAAGGCGACAGGGTAGCATTGGTCGATTCCGATACCGGTGAACTGATGGCATCCATGGAGATCACCGAGAAATACGAGATCGACAAGGCTCATGAATGCAAATCGGTGTTCACCACTGACGACATGGAACATCCCGGTGTGCAGAAGGTGATGGCTCAGGGCAAGTACAACCTTGCCGGTCCCATCAAGGTCTTCACCGAAGGCGGATTCCCGGAGACCTACGCGGGCATTTACGCTACGCCGGCGGAAACTCGAAAGATTTTCAATGACAAGGGCTGGAAACGTGTGGCCGCGCTACAGTTGCGCAACCCCATGCACCGTTCGCACGAATTCTTGGCCAAGATTGCCGTCGAAGTGATGGACGGTCTGATCATCCATCAGCTTCTCGGCAAGCTGAAGGCGGGGGACATCCCGGCGGACGTTCGTGTTGCCGCGATCAACGCGCTTGTGGACAACTACTTCGTCAAAGATACCGTCGTCACCAAGGGATACCCGATGGAAATGCGGTATGCCGGTCCGAGAGAGGCCCTGCTCCACGGCGTATTTCGCCAGAACTACGGATGCAGCCATCTCATCGTGGGTCGTGACCATGCCGGCGTGGGCGACTATTACGGTCCCTTCGACGCGCAGAGAATCTTTGACCAGATTCCCGACGGTTCGCTCGAGCTCGAACCGCTCAATATCGACTGGACATTCCATTGCTACAAGTGCGGCGGAATGGCTTCAATGAGAACCTGTCCCCACGGGAAAGACGATCGTCTGCTTCTTTCCGGCACCATGGTCCGCAAGACCTTGTCCGAGGGTGGAGAACTGCCCGGGGAATTCTCTCGGCCGGAAGTCGTAAAAATCCTGCAAGACTACTATCAGGGACTGGAAGAGAAAGTGGAGGTCAAGCTCCACGGCGCGGCAACAGGCGATGTGAAAAAGTAGTCCCTTAACAACCGCAATTTCTCGGACAAATGAGCCCGGCAACCGAAGTAAGCGAGGTCGCCGGGCTTTTCTTCTTTTTGGTGAAAGTTTGCTCCGTTTCTTCCATGACCGATCCTGACGGATCACGCGTTTCCCCGGCCCGCGTTCCGAATCTACTCCGCACCGACCACGACACCGCGGGTTGCAACCATTCACTCTTGAAGGCAAGAATTGAACGACCCACGTGTCGTCGACGGATGATCGGCGAAGCGATCTCTACGCGGCGGAATGAGGGACGGACGTTGAGATTGTTTCGTCACCTCGCTCCACGAAATGACCTGATTGAAACGACGCTCTCGACGGCAGGAACGAATGCATGCCCTGATGAGTGTTTTGGTTTGACGTCCTGCTCGGCGTGTTGTATAACTTCTCGAAATCGTTAGTTTTGTCGAATCGGGGGTGCGGCAGTGGCTTGACGATTTGTACAATAATATCAATCATCTCTAAAAGGGAGGCCGTATGGAGATCAAGATCCGAATAAAAGTGGGGGACTTGGAGATCGAGTACGAAGGTCCCGAAGACCATCTGAAGAAGGCTGTTGCCGACATGGCCGCTGCAAGCGAAGCATTTCGCCGAGAAGGTCCCCCACGCGTCGAACTCGACCAAGAAGCTGAATCCGCTGAGGAAGAAGCGGTGCCCGCCGTGCCCGAGAGGCAACCCTTACCGATGACCGTTGCAACCATAGCAAAAACGTTGCGATGTTCCACGGGTCAAGATCTCGTTGTCGCCGCGTGTGCGAGTCTCACGCTCGTCAAGCAGGAGGATGCTTTTACGCGTGAGCAAATTCGGTTGGAAATGAAGGAAGCACGAAAGTTCTATAAGGATAATTATAGGAAGAGCTTGAGCAAATACCTCAACGCCCTGGTGAGAAACGGGGTATTGTTGGAAGTGGACGAAGGGATGTATTCCATTCCTGCCGGTACGCTCGCGCAGCTGGAAGATATGCTTGTATCCTAGAGGTGCGATGCACGACGCCACGCGCCCCGTATGGGCCCCGATGAGTAGCCCATTTCGATCGATTGCCGTCCCGTCGGCTCCATTCGATGTATACGTGATGCCGGTCCGACGCTCTCTCACCGCAATAAAAGCTATCCAAGCAATGGGGCATGAGGTGGGAACTGTTGGGAGTCCCATCAGGCCGAGCGGAGGAGGAATCCCGGCTTTCAGGCGGGTTGCGCGTCCGTGTGGATGTTGTATAATGCAGCGAGGTGATTCGTGATGGACAAGTTTCAGAATTCCGATGGGATAGCCATATCATGTGATACGGTGGTGGTGGCCGCTGAGAATCAAGTCTCCACAGAGGTGGGGGGCGAAGTGGCCATTCTGAATCTTGACACCGGCGTCTACTATGGATTGAACCAGGTCGGCGCCCACGTCTGGGGCCTTATCAGCGAGCCGAGGACGGTTCGCCGAATACGGGAAGATGTCTGTGCCGAATACGACGTACAGCCGGATAGATGCTGCGAAGACCTGCGAGGATTCCTTACGCGGCTCATCGACGCGGCATTGGTCGAAGTGTGCAACGAGCATCCTGAGCAGGTTTCGTGATCTCTCGGCAGAAGACAAACTTCTGGTGATTCTCGCTGCAAGTCTGGCGGCCTGTCTCACCGTCTCCCTGAGATTGGCTTCTCTCCGGACCGTGCTTGCCGCATCGAGAAAGCTTGCCCCGGTACTCCCTCGCCGGCTTCCGGGCACTCACCGGTCACCGGATCGGATCGTGTGGGCGGTATCGTCCGTTGTAGGACGCGTTCCCGTGCTGGGCAATTGCCTGGCCGTTGCGCTGACGACAAAATTGCTGCTCGCCATGGCCGGTCATCCTTCGTTGCTGCGAATCGGAGTTGCCAAAGACGAGTCCGGTCGATTGGCCGCGCATGCCTGGTTGGAGGATCGCGGAACCATTCTCATAGGATCCCCCGAGCATGACCGGTACACTCCGTTGCCCATCTTTGACGGAGCACAAGAGTGAGCGGAATCGCAGGCATATTCCGTCGTGACGGCGGCCCCGTCGCCGGCGGATTCCTGGGACGAATGCTTCAGACCATGCACTACCGGGGGCCGGACGGCTCGCGTATGTGGATCGAAGGCTCGCTGGGATTGGGCCTCCTTATGCTCAACACCACACCGGAATCGAGTGTGGAGCGGAACCCGGAAGTGGACGTTACCGGGCGATACGTTCTCACCGCGGACGCGCGTCTCGACAACCGTGAAGAACTGATCGATACACTGGGATTCGGAGCAAAGTCCGTCGCCGAGATAAGTGACGGCGAGATCATCGTACGAGCGTACGCGAAGTGGGGTGACCGCAGCCCAGCGGAGCTCGTCGGAGATTTTGCCTACTGCGTCTGGGATCGTGCACGGCGCGAGCTGTTCTGTTGCCGTGACCCGTTCGGAGTCCGGCCGTTTTACTATCATTCCAGTCACCACGTCTTTTCCTTTGCTTCGGAAATCAGGCCGCTCCTGGGCCTTGAGTGGGTGCCTCGGAAACTCAACGAGCTCGCGGTCGCGGATTATCTCATCGGCATGCCGGACGATCAGACTCTCTCATTCTACCGCGACCTTTTGCGCCTGCCTCCGGGACACACGCTGCTGGTGAAGTGCAAGGGAGAGAGGATGCGTCGGTACTGGTCTTTAGATCCTTCAATTGAGTTGCGCATGGACTCGGACATGGAGTATGCCGAGGCTTTTCGGGATCTCTTCGTGGAATCCGTTCGATGCCGTCTGCGAAGTTCACATCCCGTCGCGACCACACTGAGCGGAGGGCTCGATTCGTCCAGCGTGACGTGCGTGGCAAGAGACTTGCCTGCCGGCTTATCCAACACTCCCCTCACCACACTTTCTCTGATTTACGATCACGTCAAAGAGTGCGACGAACGAGAGTATATTGAGGCGGTACTCGCCCAAGGCTCGGTCACGCCAGTGTATCTCGAGGCCGACTCGGCCGTACCGCTGCCCTATTTCGACCTGGACGGTCCGTACCTTCACGACGATCCGCTCGACGCACCGACCTCCTTTGCAATCTCAGCGAGGAATCGCTTGCACGAATCGGGGATTCGGGTTGTACTCGACGGGTTCGACGGTGACAACACGGTTTCACACGGCTACGCGTATCTTGCCGAACTTGCCCACAGAGGCCGATTCATAACCCTTGTGCGCGAGGCGCTCGCGGTGTCGTCCAGGGAGAGCCGGTCCTGCATGGATCTTCTGTGGCGCAAGGCCATTAGACCGCTGACGCCCGCGATTGTGCGGAAGACGTGGCGTCGACTGACCGGGTATGGCGATAGGCCCTGGGCCAAGGACGCGCTCATATCCCCGGACTTTGCCGAACGCATGGGGCTCGCCGAGCGGTATCGGCACTTCAACGGCTTCTACCTGAAACCGGTGCACAATGCCAGAGAGGACCACTGCCGCAGCTTGACCTGGGGAGGCCTTACCCAGACGTTGGAGTCTATGAACAAGATTGCCGCGAGGGGCGGCATTGAGCCCAGGCATCCGTTCTTTGACCGCCGTCTGGCCGAGTTTTGTACGGCTCTCCCTCATTCTCAGAAGATCTGCAAAGGATGGACCCGAATGGTATTGCGCAGGGGGATGGACGGAATCCTACCCGCCGAGATACAGTGGCGCGCGGGTAAGATCGACTTCCGCCCGAGTTTCAATTATGCTATTCTCGGCATGAATCGAGACCGGTTGGAAGGTTTGCTTCAAGACAGTCTCAGAGCAATCGAGAGGTACGTGGACCCTGCCGCCGTGAACAGATCCTATGCGGAGTACATCTCGAATCCATTGAAGCGGGATCCGTCGTTCCTCCGGTTCGCATTGTCTCTGGGACTGTGGTTGAGCAGGGCGGACCTGCAGCCGTAAAGGATTCCGTACGCACCCTGATTGACGGGAACGATGCCGCGCGTCATCCGGTCGAGCGTGAGCGGGTCCGGCCAGTACCGCGGGAGAGGATCGACGATGGCGAGACCAAAGGAAGAGAATGGTGTACCGAAAGCCGGCGTAGAGGGCAACGCCAAGAAACCCTATGAGACACCCGAACTCGTCGTTCACGGAAGTGTGGAAAAGATCACTGAAGAACAGAAGGGGACGGGCCAGGAGGATGGCGGAACCATTGTCAATCCGACCCGGCGATCCGTATAGACGGAGTTCAGTGTACACCTACTCGGCATATGGTTTGGGCATTCGGTGCGACGTTCCGCTTCCCGACCTTATAGAGAGCGATGCAGCTCACGATGTGGTGATGAGGTTCGGCCGAGCCGAGCCGTTGGAACCTGTTCCTCCCGACGCCCGGTTGTCTCTTCAATTCAAGGGAGACAGGGCCTTTTTCCTCTACCGCGGCCTCGGTGCGTGTCTGGTCGTCCAAGGCAGGGAAATCGTGGGTGAACCTGATGAAGGCATGGACGACCAAGTCATTCCCGTTATGGCTCAAGGGCCGGGCCTGTCGGTGTTGCTTCACCAGAGAGGCTATTTGACGCTGCACGCGAGCTGCGTACAAGTCGGCGGTCAGGCTGTGGCATTCGTGGGGGATAGTGGATCAGGAAAATCAACCACGGCCGCCGCGCTCGTTTCCAGGGGGCATGCGCTGGTGGCCGATGACGTGACGGTCGTACGCAACTCCGGATCAATGCCTGTAGCGTTTCCCGGGTACCCGGGGCTTCACCTGCTTCCGGATGCCGCAGAATACTTTGGCAAGAAATTGGGAGAGCCTTCTGCGCAGGACGTTGAGGAAGAAAAGCTTACATTCCGAAGAGATGAGGGTTTTCCGAGCCGGCCGGTGCCTCTGGCTCGGATCTATCTGCTCCATGAAGGCCCCGATCTCGGCATTGCGCCGGTCAGCGGTCATGAATCCGTGTACGAACTCGTGAAGAACTCGTATTGGATACGCCTCATGCACGATGCCAGGCCTTCGTCATATTTCCTCCAGTGTGCACGACTTGCGACCCAGGTTCCCGTACTGCGGTTGACCAGACCGCGTGACGTATCCCTGGTTGCCGAAATCGCGGGGATGATCGAACACGGTATTTTGAAAGAGTCAGGGGACGCGCGGAATCCATAATGAAAGTGTTGCTCCTCCCAAACCCTGTTCTGGAGGCCGGCCGCCCGAAATCGTACGTGCCGCTGGGTGTTCTCTCTCTCGCCACGGTACTTCGAGACGACGGCATCGACGTGGAGATCCTCGATGTCAACGCGGTGTGTTCCGATGCCACGTACCGAGAAATCCCGGAAGCCGTGGTAGCCCGCCGACCAGATGTGGTTGGATTCTCGACCTGGTGCAACTACTACTTGGACCTGACGAAATGTGCACGAATCGTTCGGGAGTTGGCCCCGCATACCAAAATCCTTTTCGGCGGAGTACAGGCCACCCATACGGATCGGGAGACGGTACAGGCCTTTCCGCAAGTGCATGTCGTTGCCAGGGGCGAGTGCGACCATACGATCGGCGACATCGTGAGATCTATTCACGATCCGGACAAACTCCGCAAAGTGCCGGGCGTGACCTTCATGCACCGAGGGAATATCATCAGGACTCCCGACCAGGGCCCGGTTCCCGACCTGGACCGCCTTCCTTTGCCGGACTACTCGTTGATACCGTCACTGGATAAGATTGAGCGTATCGGAGTGGACGTGGGACGAGGGTGCCCTTTCAGATGCGGCTATTGCGTGACCAACAGCATGGGCGGGGGCAGGTTCAGGCAACGTTCGGTGGAGAGCGTCATCAAGCTCATCAAGAGTCTGGTCGAAGACTATGGAAAGGACTATCTCCGCATAGAACACGACCTGCTTACCTTGAACCGCACGTGGCTCATGACGTTCTGCAATGCGCTTATCGCAGAACACATGAACATCCGATGGGAGTGCTTTTCCAGGATCGACACCATAGACGATGAAATGGTGGACTGTATGGCACGAGCAGGCTGCAATTTCATCTATTTCGGGATCGAGACCGGCTCTCCGCGCATGCAGAAGCTCCTGAACAAACGTCTGAATCTGGAACGCGCACCCGCGGTCGTCCGTAAGGTGTGTGACGCGGGAATTATTGCGGGCAGCGGTTTCATCATCGGGTTCCCTCAGGAAGAATCGGCCGACCTGGCGCAGACCATGCGTTTGATGCTGGAGGTCTATTTCTCCGGCGAACGGGGGATCTCCGACATACTCACTTGGCTTCTCGTCCCCTTCCCGGGGAGTCCCCTTTTCGAGAAATATGGGAACCGATTGGCCTTGGACGAGCATCTTTCCAACTTTTCCGTCTCCCCGGCCACTCTGGTGGACACTGAGTTTGCCAAGCGGTATCCCCAGGTGTTCTCTACTCTGTACCACTATGTTCCGGAGCATGTCGACAGGGATCACTTTGTCCGGGTCGCTCACTTGATGATGAACTTGGTGTCGCTGAGATACACCGCCTTTGTTCTTCTTAAGGACCCGGAACTCGGGTATCCGGAGAGCCTCTTGGATCGAATCGAAGATCTTGACCTTCCGGAAGGAAATATTTTCAATCACATAGCAACTTCACACTCATTGATGTCCGTTTCTCAATTCATCGCGAGGCGCGTGAACCTGCTCGGGCACTCCAGCCACTATATTCATGAACTGATGAGATTCGACCTGGCGTTCAACAGACCCAAACTGAGCGGTGAAGGCGCGGAATCCACTTACGTGGAGAGTTTTTCGTTCGATGTGACCGCGTTCATAAAGGAGGTCAGGGCCGACGGGTACCGGCACCTGCCGCGAGACATAATTTATGAACCCTGCGCCGTGCTTTTCAGAAAGAGACCCGACGGTGCGGTGGATTACATGAAGCTTCCGGCCGTATTCGGGTCTCATGGATCGAGCCTGCACTTCGGACGTCGTCTTACCGGGTGACGCCCCATCGGCGACCCGGTCACGAAGGATCAACCGCAACCCTCTCCCGCGCCGCAACACCCGCCCTTGGCTATTCCCTTACGCCTGCCCTTGAGCGAATCAATGTCGCCGCCCTGGTAGACCGTCTCCAAGCCCTGCCGGATGAACCCGCTCATTTCAACGGGTACGATGTTGTGTTGCAGAAGGAATCGTCTGGGGGCTGCGCCGATCGCGCTCACCAGAACGGCTCTGCAATCCCCCAACGTGCTCGCCAGACGAAGCCATCGGTTGTCGCCGTCACCCACCGGCGGTGCTTCTCTCTCTTCCATCAGTTCAAACCCCTGATCCGACTTGCCCCAAATCTGGAATTTGTATGCATGCCCGAGGTGCTGGTTGACCAGCACTCCCTCCAGCGTCGCGACCGCGACATACGGTTTGTCGGGAGCGCAAGAAACGGCCCCTTCCGCGTTGCGGGCAAGACACCCGCGGTACTCGGCGGATGCGTCGACTCCCAGGAGTCCCACCGCGTCGGCTCTGCACCGTGTGCAGTGCATCATTTGAGGCATGATCCGGCCGGCTTTCGCTTGAATCTCGGACATGAGTTTCGGCGAAGGTTCGGGAATCGCCGAAAACGGTGAATCCGCATTGGGATACATAGCCATGCAGTTCTGAATATCAACTCCGAGGTCGGCCATCATCTTTGCCACGTCCACCACGTGATGGTCGTTGATGCCCGGAACCACGATCGTGTTTACCTTGACGACGATGCCTTTTCGCTTGAGGGCGCTGATGGCGGCAAGTTGCCGATTAAGCAGCATCTCCGCGGCTTGTCTTTTCCGGTATACCTTCTTACCGAACCGCACCCAGCCGTAGATCAGTGCTCCGAAATCCGGATCCACGGCATTGACCGTGATCGTCACATGAGAAACACTCAATTCCTCGAGCTCGTCAACGTACTGAACAGCGTTCAATCCATTGGACGCGACACAGAGGAGCAGATCGGGAAATCGTTTCCGCACCTCACGGAGGGTCTCCAATGTTCGTTCCGGCTCCGCGAAGGCATCGCCCGGGCCCGCGATGCCGGCCACGGTAATCTCGGGAGCCTTTGCGAGGACTTCTTCGAGGTAGTTCACCGCCCGAGCCGGGGAGAGAACTGCGCTGGATACGCCGGGCCTGCTCTCGTTGACACAATCATATCGGCGATTGCAGTAGTTGCATTTTATGTTGCATTGAGGCGCCACCGGCAGATGAACTCGTCCGTATTTCCCCTTGACCTCACCATTAAAGCAAGGGTGATTGTGTATGTTCAGTCGATTTATCATGGCCGTTCGTCCTTCTAGTAATAGGTGTAGCCTATATCGGACGCTTCCTGTCTTGTCTCGATAACGGCATTGACAATTCCGTCGAGCAGGCTTTGAGCGCCTCTGTACCCAAGGTGGAGGATTCGTTGGCCTCCGAACCGGTCGTGTATGGGAAACCCCACCCGAACGAACGGAACCCCCCAGCGGCGAGCCAGATGGTATCCCTTGGAATTTCCGATGAGGATATCAGGGTGGAGACGCTCGGCGATCTCGGCTATTTCATGGAAATCCACGCCCTCCACCACAATTGGCGGCTCCGAAAGCAGATCTGTGGTTACGCTCCCCACGGCTTCCTTCAGCCGGCCGCTCTCTCCTCCCGAAGCGCACAGGACGACCTTTACGCCTATCTCCGCGAGGAACGAGGTGAGACCGACCACCAGATCCTCTTCGCCGTACACCACGGCCCGCACTCCGAACGAGTACTTGTGGGCATCCACATACGCGTCGATCAACCGGCCCCTCTCCATCTCATGCTTCTCCGGGATAGGTGAGTGTGAAAGACTGCTCAGAGTCTCGAAGAAGCGATCCGTCTCTCGGAGTCCGACGGGCGTGCCCAAGCTGTAGCACGGGATGTGGTAATCGTTCTCCAGTAATCCCGCCGCCGTATGTGCCTTATCCAATGTACGGCCGAACTCCAGGCTCGCAGGCGAGGCCCCCATTTCCCGGATCTCGGACAGAGGAACGCCTCCGGAAGCAAGCTTCTCATAGACAACCGCGGCAACGCCGTCCAGCGAAGTGGAGATGTCCGGGAAGATCGTGGCGGACATTCCGAAATCTCCGATTATCTCTTTCAGGTACCGGGTATCGGCCGGCGAGACGAACCCCGGCATGATGGTGATCCGTGAATGGCGCGGCCCGCTCCTGGAGATTTGATCCACCACGGCCCGCAACGCCTCGTGGAAACCTTCCATGTGCGTTCCCGAGTAGCTCGGCGTGGAAACGCTTACCAGCTCGGGACTATCGTGCGAATCGAGCAGATCTTTGAACTCGCGCCTGAACTCATTGAGGTACATGGGCGTGTCGTCACCGATTGTTTCGGTCAAACAGGTCGTGGCAATTCCGACGAGCCGGCAATCATACTTGGTGATGACGTTCTTGAGTCCAAGCTTCAGGTTCGGTCCTCCCCCGTAAATCGCGTGCTTCTCCCCGAGGGAAGATGAAGCTATGTCCATCGGCTCTCGAAAATGACTGATTATGTAGCGTCTCATATAGGTCGCGCACCCTTGCGAGCCGTGGAGATAGGGTACGGCGCCTTCAATGCCCTTGAAGGCAAGGCACGCACCCAGCGGCTTACAGAGCTTGCATGCATTCGTGGTCGACACGTATGATTTGGCTGGTTTTCCCATGGTATTTCCTTTGCAAGCGGGCGAGCGCCCCGCGTATGCGTGGCCGCATTCGAGAAACTCAGACCGCCCTACGATCAGCTTTGGTAGCGCCGGCCTCCGTGCCGGTACTCTCTTCGCGCCCGGCAGGGACGCCGGGACGCTACCATCTGAGAAGAGATGCCGAGACCCTCTTCGGCAAGGGCAGGCACGGGGGCGCGCCCTACGAAACCCGTCACGCGGTCAGGCGCCGCCCGCAGCGGTCAGCCGTTCAGGGACCGACGCCGGTTCTTCCGACCCGGGAGTGCTGTTCGTGGTGTGCCTCGGCACGAAGCGCCACACCGGGCTCATGACCGATGAATGGACCTCTTTGGCGAAGTTGAGCATCCCTTGAAATCCGGCCAGCACGGTCTTTCGTTCGTGGTTGTGATCGCAGAATCCGACGCCGAGCTTGTACGCTATGGGGCGTTCTTTGACGCCTCCGACGAACACATCCACGTGCCGATCCTGGAGAAAACTCGAGAGCTCCAAGGGATTCGTGTCGTCCACGATGACGGTACCTCTGTCGGTTATCTCGTACAGTTCCTGGTAATCTTCTTTGGTCCCCGTCTGGGATCCCACCAGCACGACGTCCATGCCCACCAGCCGGAACGCCTTGATCAGTGAAAAGGCCTTGAACGCCCCGCCCACGTAAATGGCGGCTTTCTTCCCGGCAAGTGCGGAGCGATACTTTTCCAATTCCGGATAGAGAGACTCCAGCTCCTCCTTGACGAGTTCCCGCGTGCGGGACACGATTTCCGGGTCGAGATCCTCGAAGAACCGCGCGACGGTGTAGAGTGATTCCGCCATGTCCTCGACACCGAAATATGAGACTCGAAGAAACGGAGTGCCGTACTCGGCCTGCATCATCTTCGCGAGATCCATGGTGGAACCCGAGCACTGAACCACATTGAGTGCGGCCCCATGAGCCCGCTGCAGATCCGCGACCCTCCCGTCACCGGTGACGTTGGCCACGACTTCAATGCCCATGCGTTCGTAGTATCGTCGTATGATCCAGAGTTCACCGGCCAGGTTGAAATCCCCCAGAATGTTGATGCTCTTCGCCGAGATCGCGGATGTGCCTCCGGAACCCGTCAAGCGGAACATTGCCCGGCATGCCGCATGGTAGCCGGCTCTTTTGTTTCCTTTGAAACCTTCCGATTGCACGGGGATAACCGGTATGCCCTTTTCCTTTTCGACTCGTCGACTGACCCCTTCCAGGTCGTCGCCGATAATGCCCACGATGCATGTTGAGTACACAAAAGCCGCTTGCGGGGCGTGGCGGTCGATAAGTTCGATCAAAGCACGGTACAGCTTGTCCTCTCCGCCGAAGATGATGTCACGTTCCCGGAGGTCGGTGGAGAAGCTGAGCCGGTGAAGTTCGGGTCCTGAAGAGAGTGCTCCTCGGATGTCCCATGTATATGCGGCACATCCTATAGGGCCGTGCACAAGATGGAGCGCATCGGCTATGGGGTAGAGTACGACCCGCGATCCGCAGAACACGCACGCCCGCTGGCTCACTGCACCGGCAAGACTGTCCTTGTCGCAGGCCAGGTCAAACGGCGTGTCACCCTTGCGGTGGATCTGGTTCCGACGTTCATCAAATACCGTTGCAGACATTCGTCGATCTCCCGGTGTCCGAAGAGGTGATGGAATGGATAGTTGCATCAGATCGTAGGGCGGGCTGTGCCCGTCCTACGATCTGGGTCCCGGCCTGGGCCGGGGAGACGGTGCATGTAAATGCGACCGTACTTATGAAACGGCATACTACGTCAGCAGATACTTCTCAGCAGGGCCGCCGTTTTCCAAGGAATCCAGGATCTCATCCACCGCTTCTTCATTCGTCACGCCCTTGTACCAATAGGCTTCGGGATAGACGACCACCACGGGGCCATCCTCGCAGAGTTTCAGGCATCCGGTGCTGGACACCATCACGTTCAGGCCGCGCTCCAGCACTTCTTCTTCAATGTAGGGGATCAGTTGAAGCGAATCCTTCTTGATACATTTTCCCTTGGGTTCAGTACCGCGAAAACTTGCACATACAAGTATATGATGATCGGGTTTCAGCATCACGCTCTTCCTTTTTGTCAGGCAGCCCTTTGAAGGCTCCATTCTTGAGTTGAGGGAGCGGCACATGCATCGCCGGCCGCTTCGTTGCCGCGGGTCTCCGATTTTCGTCGCGGTTCCCGCGCCTTGCACCATCCATTCACGAGGAGCCGAGTTGTGTGCCTCTCCTACATGACCAGTTCGAAACTCTCCTCTTTCGCATCCCGGTCCTGCCGGTCCAGGAGGACATCCAGGATCTTTTCCAGCAAGCGCATGCCGCCACGGTAACCGACCGTCGGGAAATAGCCGTGGCCGATGCGGTCCAGTACGGGGAAGCCGAAGCGTACCAACGGGATGTCTTCATCGCGGGAAATGTACTTCATGTACGTGTTGCCCACGAGCAGGTCCACTGGTTCGTTCTTAATCCATTGATGAAGCAGGAACAGGTCCCCGGGTATGCCCACGTTCACGGGATGCGGCACGTACTGCGTGATTTCCTTGATGCGAGCCTGGAAGTCCTTGTCCACAGTCCCGGACACGATGTGAATCGGCCACATGTCGATGGACACCAGGAACTCGGTCAGCGCGATAAGTTGATCGGGATCGCCGGCGAGGGCAACCTTCTTCCCGTAGAAGTACTGGTGCATATCGGTGATGATGTCCAAAAGCCGGCCGCGTTCGATGTTGATGGTGTCGGGTACGTCCGTTCCCGCGGTTCTCCTGAGAGTATCCACAAACCTGTCGGTAGCCTTGAGACCGATGGGCAGGTCAAGGATTTCGCACGGTACCTTGCACTTACTGTCCAGGGCTCGTGCGGCCGGCCCCGAAGCCAACTGCCCCAATGCGATCGTGGCTTGACTGTTGCCGGTGCTCTTCAAGGCTTCTACGGTAACGCCGCCGGGGGGGAACATGTCGTACTTGCCCGTCTGAGGCCGATTGAGCACCCCGGAGGTATCGGGAAACAGGACGGTTCGGACGCCCATGACCTCGGCGATACGTCGGATTTCCTCCATGTCGGACGGTTCCACATAGCCGGGAATGATGTTTATCTGATTGATCTTCTTCCCGGCGGACTCCGCAAAATAATCCACCATGGCCTTTGTCATGCCGGCAAACCCGGTCACATGGGTCCCCACATAACTGGGAGTATTGACGTGAATGACATACTTGCCCGGGGGAATTTTGCCGTCCGCTTCAGCCTTTCGGGCAATCTGCGGAATATCGTCCCCGATGGTTTCCGACAAACAGGTCGTGTGTACCGCGATCACATCGGGTTCATATATGGTGAAAATATTGTCGATCGCCTGGACCAGGTTGGCCTGTCCGCCGAATACGGACGCACCTTCGGTGAACGAACTGGTCGCGGCCATGACCGGTTCCTTGTAGTGCCGCGTCAAGGTGCTCCGGTGGTACGCGCAGCATCCCTGAGACCCGTGACTGTGAGGCAGGCAGTTGTGAATGCCCAGAGCCGCATACATGGCCCCGATGGGCTGGCATGTCTTGGCCGGGTTAATGGTCAAGATCTTGCGATCGGTGATTTCTTTCGGTGTATGTCGGAGCAGCATGTGTCCGTTCCTTCCTCAACGGCTCAATCGCAGGCGTATCTGGCCGTAAGTTCGGGGCTTTCCTGCCAGGGCGCCTTGATATATTTCCAGACCTTGCTGTTGACCATGCGATCGATCTCTCGGTAGAAATTGACCGCACCTCTGAAGCCGGCGTAAGGGCCGCCGGAATCGTAACTGTGGAGCTGCTTCATCGGGATGCCGGACTTCTGGACTGCAAATTTCTCTTTGATGCCTGCGCAGAAAACGTCCGGTTTGTAAATCTCGAGCAGCTTCTCCGTTTCATGCTGACTGATGTCATCGATTACCAGGGTGTTCTTCATCATCTCCGGCATCATGCCGTCGTAGTCCTTGAAGCGGAATCCCTCGGACTGAAGTCTTTCCATATCTTCCGCGGTCTTGCGCGGCCTGTACCGTTCCGGATCGGCATGTACTTCCAGCTCCTCGATGTTGCGGCTGTCCGCATCGACCTTGAGAAAGGGGAGGACCTTCCGTCCCTCGTAGTCATCCCGGTGAGCGAATTCGTAGCCCGCGCATATGGTTTTCATCCCTATTTCAGCGAAAAGTTCCTGGTAATGGTGGGCTCGGGAACCGCCCACAAAGAGCATTGCCCGCTTTCCTTCGCACCGCCGGCTCACTTCCTCGGCCACTTTCTCGACCTCGGGCAATTCCCGTGCAATGACCTCTTCGACACGTTCAATGAGTTCCGCATCCTCGAAGTACCGTGCGATCTTGCGAAGTGATTTTGCGCATGCCTTGGCGCCCAGGAAGTTGATCTTGATCCATGGGATGCCGAACTTGGTTTCCATCATTTCAGCCACATAGTTGATGGAACGGTGGCACATGATGGTGTTGAGGTCCGCGGTGTGGGCGTTGGCAAACTCGTCGTAGCTGGAATTGCCGCTGAAAGTCGACACAACGGTGATCCCGCAATCCTCCAGGATGCGGTCGATTTCAAACGCGTCACCGCCGATGTTGTACTCCCCGAGAAGGTTTATCCTGTACTTGCCGCCCTTGACCGCGTCATCGAGCCCCACGACGTGGGTGAAGATGCCGTTGTTGGCGATGTGGTGTCCCGCGGATTGGCTGACGCCTTTGTAACCCTCGCAACTGAACGCGAAGACGTTGATCCCGAGTTTTTCCTTCATCTCCCGTGCGACGGAATGCACGTCGTCGCCGATAAGTCCCACCGGGCAGGTCGAGAATATGCTGATCGCCTTGGGCTTGAACAAGTCGTACGCTTCCTGGATTGCCGTCCGCAGCTTCTTTTCGCCGCCGAACACGATGTCGCTTTCCTGCATGTCCGTGGAAAAGCAGTAGGTCATGAAATTGTAATCATCCGGCCCCGCCGGCCGGGTCTGATTGCGCCGCGTCAGCCAGCTGTAGAAGCCGCATCCGATGGGACCGTGGGTGATGTTTACAATGTCTCGTGTCGGGCCCAGGATCACGCCTTTGCAGCCCGCATACGTGCACCCGCGCTGAGTTATGATGCCCGGGATGGTCCGCGTGTTGGCCCCGATCTCCGGCACCTCAGGGTCCTCGCCGGTCTTGTTTATGACGATTTGCTTCGCTCGTTTGCGAGCCACCTTGGTCGGGACCTTGGCCAAGAGCGTCTGTTTCACTTCATCAGGATCGACGGTCTCGATCCCGAGCGCATTAGGTTCTTCTTTCACTGCCTTCATGGCGTTCTCCCGTCGGCACACAACCGTTTGCCGTGCCTCGTGGTGGTGGCTTACGCTCCATCCAGGACCTTCTCACCGCCTTCGCCGGTACGCACGCTGAACGAATCGACTACCGGCATGACGAAGATCTTGCCGTCACCGGACTTTCCGGTTTGGTTCACTTTGATAATGGTTTTCACTGTCGTGTCTACAAGCTTCTCCGGGACAACGAGGATGAGCAGGCGTTTGGGAATGAGGCGCCGGCTCTGCCCAAGCTGCGCGATTGCCTCTTCATAGCCCTTTTCCGCGCCTTTCATGAGGCTCATGTCAACCAGGCCCTTGCCTCGCCCGAGCACGTCCTTAGCCGTCATGGAGCAAATGCCTCCCTCAGAGAGCGCGAGCTTGGTCTTGTTCATCATGTTCATGCGGATGACCGCCATGATTTCTCTCATATCTTCACCTCTTGGATTTCCCCGGACCCCGTCTCCTTGATGCCGGAACTGATGGTGTAGACCTCTTCCACAGGACTGATGAAGATCTTGCCGTCGCCGAACGCGCCTTTGTCGCCGCTGCGAGCAGCCTTTATGACGGTCTTGACGACAAAATCCTTGTCTGCATCCGGTACCACGGTGATGAGCAATTCTTTGGGGATTTCGTCGTAGCTGATTTCGCCGATCTTGATCCCTCGCTGCTTGCCGCGGCCTACCACCGATATTTTGGTCACTGCAGGAAAGCCGGCTTCCATCAACGCCGTCAGTACGTCATCCACCTTTGTGGGCCTCACGATGGATCTGATCATCAACATGTGCGTTACCTCTCTTCGCAAATTTCAATGTCCATAGACCGTCTCGCTCAGCCCGCGAGGCCGTGCTCGATCAAAAGCTTTTCCAGATCGTCCGTGTGCATGGGCTTGGGTATGACATGCATCGTGTTCTCCTCGATCTTCCCGGCCAAAGTCCTGTACTCGTCCGCTTGAGGATGTGTCGGCTCGAACTCGATAACCGTCTTGCGGTTGATCTCCGCCCTTTGAACCATGTTGTCACGGGGAACGAAGTGGATCATCTGTGTGCCCAGTACGTCGGCAAATGCTTCGATCATCTCTCGCTCGTTGTCCACTTTTCGGCTGTTGCAAATGAGACCGCCGAGGCGTACGCCGCCCGCTTCCGCAAATTTGACGATACCTTTGCAGATGTTGTTGGCCGCGTACATGGCCATCATTTCACCGGATACGACAATGTAGATCTCCTGGGCTTTACCTTCACGGATGGGCATTGCAAAGCCGCCGCAGACCACGTCCCCCAACACGTCGTAGAAGGCGTAGTCGAGCTTCTCGCTGTCCGCGTACGCTCCCAGTTGCTCAAGCAGGTTGATGGACGTGATGATGCCGCGTCCCGCACAACCCACACCCGGCTCAGGCCCGCCGGATTCCACGCAGACAACTCCATTGAAGCCGGCTCTTCGGATATCTTCCAAGTCAACATCCTCGCCTTCCTCCCTTAAGGTGTCCAGGACGCTTTTCTGAGCCAGTCCGCCCAGCAGGAGTCTCGTGGAATCCGCTTTCGGGTCGCACCCGACAACCATCACTTTCTTGTTCAGCTCGGCGAGTCCCGCCACCGTATTCTGTGTCGTGGTGGACTTGCCGATACCGCCTTTTCCGTAAATCGCCACTTTTCTCATCTTGGTTGACTCTCACGGGAATTTGATATGCACCTTAAGAGCAACACGTGTGCCAACCGGTGGAACAAAGGTGAGATGGACGTGTATGTGAGGGCAATCACGAGCAAATTATGTAGCGGCTGCCGCTGCGTTACCGGAAGGAGTGTGGGCTGGTCGGGGAGAAGTTCACATTTTTGTATCACAAGAGCTCACATTAATGAAAATGTGATGGTTCGCGAAAAGGGCTTTGGGGCCGCTGCGCGCAACGGCACGAACCGGCCCTGACGATGGCGATCCGGCGAGATGCCGGTCTACTGAAGGCAGGGATGCACGGGGAGGGGCGAAGCGAAGGGCACGATCACGGTCACACTACGAAGGCGGCCACAGTTAATTTGGAAGCGCCGGCTTCCGTGCCGGTATTCCTTGACGGCACCCTGGGGGGTGTCCTTTTGGCAGGAAGGGTTGGCTTCGAGCTTAATTCTGAATCCCCCGTCTCTGTCTCACAAGATGTCCGAGATTGTATTTCTTGATCTTGTACCCGATCTGCCTCATGGATATGCCGAGTTCCTTGGCCGCCCGAGTTTGAACCCATCGGTTGCACTCGAGCGCTTCGAGCAGACGCGTGCGTTCGACTTCTTCGAGCGAACCGCACGGCGGGGGCATCTCCCAGCCAAGGTCGTCGCGAAATGTGCGTTTGGGCAAGGCATGGCCTATGAAGGGAAGGAGATCCGGTACATGAACCGGCTCCCCTTCCCACATGATTGCGATGCGTTCCATGAGATTCTCCAACTCACGTACATTTCCGGGCCAGGAATACCGTTTGAGCGCCTGGAAGGATGCAGGCGTGAATCTCAAGGAGCATCCGTACCGTCGCGACAGCTTTTGAGAAAAGAATTCGACCAGAGCTTCCAAGTCCTCAATCCGCTCACGGAGGGGCGGCACGGAGATCGGGAACACGTTGAGCCGGTAGTAGAGGTCTTCCCGAAAGGATCCCTCACGAACGGCTTCCTCTATGGATCTGTTGGTCGCTGCAACGATGCGCACGTCCACCCGCCTGGCTTTGTTGCTTCCGACACGTTCGAATTCGCGGTCCTGGAGGAACCTCAAGAGTTTGGCCTGAGTGGTGACCGGGATCTCGCCGATTTCGTCCAGGAACAATGTTCCTCCGTGGGCCTCTTCCACTCGTCCGATCTTGGAACTGACGGCTCCGGTGAACGCGCCCTTTTCGTAACCGAACAGCTCCGACTCCAGCAGGTTATCAGGCAGCGCGGCACTGTTGATCCCTATGAAGGGAGCGCTGGAACGTGAACTAAGCTCATGGATGATTTGAGCAGCCAAGGTCTTTCCTGTTCCCGATTCCCCCAAGAGTAGTACAGTGGCATTGGTCACGGCCACTTTCCTGATGAGCTTCTGAACCTCGACCATGGCCGGGCTCTGTCCTATCTTGAAGAAGCTCGTGCACTTCGTGGATAATTCCTGTTTCAAGCAGAGGTTTGCCCTGCGCAGGTTCTTCTCTCGAGCCTCCACCTGATCGTTCAGACTGATCAACTGCGCGACGAGCGTGGCAAGCACCGTCAGAAATTGGAAATCCTCCTCAAAGGCCACATCTTCCTCAAAGAGCCGGTCGACGCTCAGCACCCCGACGGTTTCATCGTGAAGCGTGATGGGGACGCCTATAAACGTGATCCGATCCTTGTCGATTTCTCTCGATCCGGTTCTGTTCAAGAACAGGGGTTCCTTACTCACATCGGGGACTACACACGGTTTTCCGGAACTGAATATCCGACCGGTCACTCCCTCGTCCAGTCGATAGATTCCGCGTTCCCGCTCGCCGGCCGTTAACCCATGCGACGCAAGTATGGCAAGGACTCCCGAACCCCTGCGCTTCAAGGTTATTGTGGCCCGTTTCATGGAAAGTTCTCGCGAGAGAACCTCAAGAATCTGTGCCAGTGTTTCATTGAGGTTGAGGGCATGGCCGACGACTTGGCTGATGTTGGACAGTACGCGCAGTTTCAGTTGGCTTAGAATGGCATTCATGGTTCCGTATCGGGATGATCGTGTCGTGCCGACAATTATCCTCTCCAGAGGGCAGTCTCGGGACGCATCGGGTTCTTGTTGCTCAGGAGTCTCCGGAAACTGGGCCCGCTTCATTCGGCACGACCGTTGTGTGTTGAGAGGACGTCGCCAATCTTCCCCGGTCACAATCAATTGCGAGAGTGCCGATCCCGATTGCAGGAACTCTTTTTGTCCGGACCGGCAGAGTGGCCGTCCTCCCGTCGAACCTCCGACCGCGTCATAATTCACGGCTCGTGCCAAGAACGTGTCCCGCGGGTAATAACTAGTGATCACAGTGAGGTAGTGGATCAGCCCGTACGACGGCGGGGAAAAAGAACCGACATTTGGGTATGTGAACGACGACATATATACGACAATGTAGTCCCATCCCATCGCCATGGTCGGCTGCCGGATGTGTCACAGGTCCCTTTATCAAGTTGCATTGTTCGCCAGTTCTGGTATTTTTACGTGAATTCAAATCCTTGGGTGGAGTACGGAAGAAACGATATCCCGGATCGACCCGAAGGTCGACTCATTCCGGGTCCTTCCCGAGGGGGACCCGAATCCCGGAATTGCACCGACACGGTTGCCGGAGAGACCTGGTGCCCGGGACGGATCCTACGGGGCATCAGCCTCACCTTGAAATCGTCCCGGCAACCGACTCCGACGAAGTTCTGCGACGACCTCGGATACGGTCGGCCGAGGTCCGGAGAAGATTGGTCATCCTTAGTGCTCTGTGGCACAAATACGGTCGCACATTTCTTCCGCGTCGAGATTGCTTCGTCGCTTCGCTCCTCGCAAAGACATGGTAAAGGTTGTCATTGCGAGCAAAGCGAAGCAATCTCAGCTCGCCGGAATCCGCGACCGTATTTAGGAAACGGCGCACTTAGTTCGTCACGGCGTCCGCCGGCACCGTACCTGGGTTGTTTCTTGGAGGATGATTTGGACGAAGCCTTACTGCATGTTTCAGTAGCCGTCGCATTGTGCTTCGCGTTCGTCAACGGGTTTCATGACGGCGGCAATGTCGTGGCGACCATCATTGGTTCCCGGTCCATGCATCCCTATCGCGCGCTTCTGTTTGCGACTCTGGCGGAATTCATCGGATCCGTCGTGATCGGAACCGCGGTAGCCAAGACGATTGTGGACATCTTGAATCCGGAAGTGGTGACACGGCTTCCTCATCGGGGTATGAGCCTAATCGTCATTAGTGCGTCGGCCGCGGCAATTCTGTGGAAGGTTCCCACGTGGTTCTTGGGCCTTCCGTCAAGCAGTTCGCATGCCATCATCAGCGGACTTACCGGTGCCGCGCTTGTTGCAGTCGGTAGGGGGGGGGTCGATGTATCGGTGATCTTGCGGAGTGTTGTGGTACCCTTAATAGTTTCTCCCTTTCTCGGGTTACTGGTAGGATATCTTTCCTTTTCCGTCATAAGGGCGATGGCCGGCCAAGCCCACCGGAGCATAGGCCGGTTCTTCGTCGCGGTTCAGAAACCCATTATGATGACTCTCGCGGCAAGCCAAGGGTCAAACGATGCGCAAAAGGCAATGGGAATGATCGCGCTGGTCGTGCTGGCACACAATGGGCACGGGTACACAATTGAACAGCTTCCCTCATGGGTGGTGGTCTCAGCCGCAGCATCGCTTGCCGCAGGGGTGGCGGCAGGCGGACTTCGTATCGTCAAGAGCGTTGGTTACGACCTGTTTCGCATGGAGCCGGTGCATTCCTGTGCTTCACTCCTGAGTTCAACTTCGGTGGTGCTGGGCGCTTCCATCCTGGGCGGCCCGGTAAGTACCACGCAAATCGTCGGCGCCTCGGTCGTGGGCGTTGGGGCCTCCCGCCGACTCAGCAGCGTGCGTTGGGGATCGGCCCGCAACATAGGTTATGCGTGGTTCATGACCGTTCCCGTCTGCGCCGCCTTGTCCGGGCTGATCTTCTGGGCTCTCAAGGCGATGGTGTCGTACTGATGGAAAGGTGAGCGTAATGTCGTTCTGGAAGATCTTTGGTTCGGGCAAGAAAACGGATTTCTATGGGATTCTTCTGTCCCAGTCGGAAAAAACCCTCGAAGGTTGCAACGCGCTCCTGAGTTTCCTCAACGGTTCGTCTCAACCTGAGGATCTTGCCCGCATTGAACGAGAGGCGGACGACATCCGCCGGGTACTCATCGATGAGCTCAACCAGACGTTCATCACGCCCTTCGATCGGGAAGACATTTTTGCCCTTTCGCGTGCAGTGGATGACGTCTTGGATCACGCGTACAACACCGTGAGGGAGATGAATGCCTTTGAAGTAGCCGCCAATGACCACCTTCGCCAAATGGCGCTTCTCATGGTCAAGGGAGCCGAACACCTGGTCACGGGCATGAGGCATTTGGAAAAGAACCCGAACGTTGCGGTACAGTACGCGGTCCGGGCGAAACGGGTGGAAAACGAAATGAACGACCTGTTCTTGGAGGCGCTCAAAGAGCTGTTTCACGAGCCGAACCCTCGCACGATCATCAAATATCGAGAGATCTACAGACACTTCAATCGCAGTGCCGATCGCGTAGACGACGCGGCAAACATCATCACCAATATTGTGGTGAAGATGTTCTGAGATGTCGCCCGCGCGTCCGCGGTCTCGTGCAGCCGAACGGTCCAAATCATGATCGCCCGGACCGCGGGTCGAGAACCCTGCTTTTGTAATGCTCGGCACGCGTTTGAAGCACCCCGTGAGAGTCGGACGATGAAACGATGGGGGCACGAGAAATTTTTTTTGCGTGCCGAGCCGTTGACACGAGCGAAACCAGGGGCTATGCTCAGAGCGTAACTTACTGATCTTACTTTCCTAACCGTTGGCAAAGATATCCGCTGGAGGCAACCATGAACTCATTGAAAAGACTAGTGGTAGTGGTGATGGCAGTGTTTCTGGTAGCGGCTCCCGTTGCCGCTTCGGCTCAGCAAATTATTTACACCCTCTGTCAATGGTACGACGCGGACCGCAACTGCTACAAGTGCTCGGACTATTTTTCCGTTCGGTCTCAAGCTGAAGCTGAAAAACGTTGCAAGGGAGCGACGCCGTATTATTTCCCGAGCGTCGGGGCCATGCAGGCATGGAAGATTTCCAATTGCACGTGTGACCACGACGATTAAATGAACGAAGGCATACGTACGGTAAGGTATCCCTGTACGCGCAGCGGCGTCCAGGCGTTAGGCCTATTTGCGACCGAATCTAATTCCCTTCCCGCCTTGGCGCGGATACGGGATGAATCTTGATTTGCGGACCGCTTGTTCCGTCGATCACGTGGATCGCATGATGGAGTGACAGGTCTCGCAGCAGTTGAATCACTTCATGGGTAGGGGTGCGAGGAACAGTGTCCTCGTTCCCCGGCGGGACCGATGAAGACGCCCGCTCTTCCATCAGCGGCGCCAGAATGCCCGACGCCACAATATTGCCGGCGAGTTGACCTTCCACGACGATTGTGGGAAACGATCTGCACTTGATGGACGCCTTGAGTTCTTCAACCGATGTCACAACGCTCACATTCACGGGTCAATCTCCCTGTGTCAATCAACATTCGTGTCGGGCGCGACTGAAAGGGCATCGCACCTCAGGCGGGAAATCCGCATACGGAGAGAACGGAACCTTGGAAGCCGAGCGACTAGAACGGGCCGAGGGATCCCAAGCAGTCGCGACCGGCCTTCTCTCCACATTCGGTTCCGAGTGCATCCGGACTGCCGTTTACCACATCCCAACGGACCTTTGAGCGCAAGGTATGCGCTCAGCTCGCGCGCCGGTAACGGAATCGTCGCTCTCAGTGCGCGGTCTGCCCCGTCAAAGGGCTTACCCGGTTATTGCGTTACCGGGACGTCAAATCGGACGCTCGGGCCTTAAGCCAAAGCGCCCGGTATATTGGGGATCCTGGAAGTTCGGATCCTTTATTCCTTGAAGTTGGCCGGCGACGGTCCCAAGATCCGTTCCACTTCCGCCATATCCGATTCCATTACATAGGGAATTCCGGACATGGCCGAAGCCTCGCGGCTCAATGCAACCAGGTCGTTGCGATCGATGTGCTCAAGAGCAAACTTGCGTGCACCGGCCATGAGTTGCTGCAGACCTTGTTTCAGTCTCGACACGTACGAATACACGCCGATGGCGCCCGGAGGAATCTTCACGAAATCCGACGCAAAGCGATCCTTGAGTTCGGCCGCTACGGCAAAGGTTCCCAGGACTCCTCTTTCCATGCCGTCTTCGCCGACTTTCTCTCGTATCTTCTTTCCCTGCGTTTTTCCCACCATGGCCGCGGTCATGAGAGCCCTGCCCAGACACACCGCCTTGACATAGGGCGCGCCCAGAGCAATGGCCTTGAAGATGTGATCTTCAAGGGACAACCCTCCCGCAATCGCTATGGGAGGCACGTACGCTCCTTGCTTCCTCAGGCGTTCGCACATCCCGTAGGCCAGAGACTCAAGGAACGTCGTGGGGATGCCCCACTCGTTCATCATGCGCCACGGACTCATTCCCGTACCACCGCCCGCTCCGTCAATGGTAAGCAGGTCGAGTTGCGCGTTTGACGCGTACTTAATGGCGCGCGCCAAGTCGGCCGGTCGGTATGCACCGGTCTTCAGCGTGACGTATTTGGCTCCGAGGCCTCGCAGATGTTCAACTTGTGAGTAGAAGCTCTCTTCGTCCACCATACCGAGTCGAGAATGCCGCTCGAACTCTTTGATTCCCCCGGCTTCAAACGCTTTCAGTGCAGACTCCGAATCCGGATCCGGCATGACCAAGTATCCGCGTTCCTTGAGCTGCCTGGCCCTTTCCACACTGCCGAGCTGAACTTCGCCTCCGATGTCCTTGGCGCCTTGCCCCCATTTGAGCTCAAAGACTTCGACTCCAAGCTTTTGAATGACGTATTCGGGGACTCCCAGATTGGTGTCTTCCACGTTCGCCTGGACCACTATGGCTCCTGTTCCGTCGAACCATTGCCTGAATGCATGGACGCGGCGCTCCATCTCCGGCGATCTGGTAACCTTTCCATTTCTGAACTCTGCTTGACGGTCCATCCCGCAGATGTTCTCGCCGGCCACAACCATAATCCCGGATATGGCCGCGCCGATTGCCATTTCCTCCCAGTTGGCCCGAGCAATGAAGGTGGAACCGACAGCGCCGGTGAACACCGGGAAGGACAACTTTATGGTGCCTTCCTTGCCGAGGGACGTGGAGCAGTCCACCGCGGGGAACAATGCCTTGTCCGGATCGGGCTCGATGCCGATAGCTCCCACGCACGTGCCCTGAATATTGAAGTGAGAGAAATCACAGGGATAATCCTTGTCCGCTCCTGCCGTGATCTTTCCGTAGGGTTGGGGATATATGACTTCGCGGCACTTTATCGCGGACTGCCCTATTTCACAGGGGCCTGGGCATCCGTCCAGGCAGGTCACGCAAATCCCGGACACTGGGGCGGGCTGGACCCTGGTCTTGGTGTTCGTTGCAGGACTACGGTTCGGCTGGCTAAACGACATCGACATGTCCTCCTTGGCGTTTGAACTGCCGGTCTGGGCTCTGAAGGACTGCTCTCACCCGAGAGACGGCACTACTGCGGCTTAGCTTCGCTAATCGCAAATCAGCGTAGTTTAGCCGGGCTAAGTGTTGTTTGTCAAGTCTGAATTAGCAGGACTAAACGACCTCTGAGTTGCATTCAGACACCTCGAGGGCACGTCTCGCGAACAGGGCGTGGCGCGGGTCCGATGCAGACTACGTTTCTCCAAGTCACCTGTTCGCTCTCGTCCGATCCCCCTTACACGTCGGACTTGGGAGCCCGCAGTATTTCCGCATGGTACTGCTGAAGGGGTTTCACGTTGCCTCTTCCGTTTCTCAGTTCTCGGATGCCTCTCGCCGCCGCGGTTGCGGCCGCGAGTGTGGTGATGTACGGAATTTTGTGTCGGATTGCCGCCTTGCGGATATAGGAGTCGTCCTCTTTGCCGATCTTTCCCCGAGGAGTATTGACTACCAGGTCGATCTCGCCATTCTTGATCCCGTCCACGATATTCGGCCGACCCTGATTCAATTTGAGGATCATCTCGCATGTGATGCCGTTGTCCGACAGGTAGTTCCGGGTTCCCTCGGTAGCCTTAATCTTGAATCCCAATTCGATAAATTGTCTGGCAACCTCGATCAATGCAGGCCTATCCCTTTCGGTAGCAGTCATGAGGATCGTTCCTTGGGTGGGAAGCGTCTGCTGAGCGGCCTCCTGAGCCTTGTAGAATGCCAGACCGAAGGAGTCGGCGAGGCCCAAAACCTCTCCGGTCGACCGCATCTCCGGCCCCAGCACCGGATCCACTTCCGGGAACATGTTGAACGGAAAGACCGCTTCTTTGACTCCGTAGTGGGGCACTGAAATGGGTCCGATGTTCAAGTCCTTCAGCTTCTTGCCCAACATGACCTGAGTAGCTATGCGTGCCATGGAAATGCCGCACACCTTGGACACGATCGGCACGGTGCGCGATGCCCGCGGATTCGCCTCCAGCACGTACACCGTGTCATTTGCGATTGCATACTGGATGTTCATGAGACCGACGACATTCAGCTTGATCCCAATGGTACGAGTGTACTCGACGATTGTCTCGACATGCTTGGATGGAATGCTGATGGGGGGTATCACACAGGCCGAATCGCCCGAATGGATGCCGGCGAGTTCGATGTGCTCCATCACCGCGGGGACGTACGCATCGGTACCGTCGGCTATGGCGTCCGCTTCGGCTTCGATCGCGTTCTCGAGAAATTTGTCAATGAGGATCGGACGTTCGGGGGTCACTTCCACCGCCGCGGCCAGGTAATGTCTGAGCATCTGTTCGTCATGGACCACCTGCATTGCGCGTCCGCCCAAGACATAGGACGGTCTCACCATAAGCGGGTACCCGATTCTGTCGGCAACCTTGAGCGCACCGGCAAGGTCCGATGCCATCCCCGATTCGGGCTGCGGGATACCGAGTTCACGCATCATGATCCTGAATCTGTCGCGGTCTTCCGCCAGGTCGATGGTGTCGGGCGAGGTTCCCAAAATGGTTACCCCAGCCGCAGCCAGCTCGCCGGCAATGTTTAGGGGAGTCTGGCCGCCGAACTGGACGATCACCCCCTCGGGCTTTTCCTTCTCGTAAATGCTCAGGACGTCCTCAACGGTGAGCGGCTCAAAATACAGTTTGTCCGAGGTGTCGTAGTCCGTTGAGACCGTTTCGGGGTTGCAGTTGACCATAATCGATTCATAGTTTTCGTCTCTGATCGCAAAGGCGGCATGAACACAACAGTAGTCGAATTCTATTCCCTGGCCGATTCTGTTGGGTCCGCCGCCCAACACCATGATCTTCGGCCTCGTGCTTGATTTCACCGTGTCGGGAGCATTGTAGGTGGAAAAATAGTAAGCAGCGTCTTCGACACCGCTCACGGGAACGGGCTCCCATGCTTGTACGACCCCCAAGTCCTCACGCAGTCTTCGCACCTCATTCTCGTTAAGTTGCAGAAGTCCGGACAGATAGCGATCGGAGAATCCGTCCTTCTTTGCCTGTCTCAGCACATCGTCCGGTAATGTACGACCTTTGCAGGCCAGGATCTTGCCCTCCAAGTCCACAAGGTCCTTCATCTGCTCGATAAACCAAGGTTTGATATGGGTCTTCTCATGCAGCGTGCGGACGTCCGCGCCCTTCCGCAAGGCTTCATACATGATGAACTGCCGTTCACTCGACGGTTCGCTCAGCATGTCCATCAGCCGATCGAGCGGTTTCTCGTGAAAGTCCTTGGCAAATCCCAGTCCGTACCGGCCTATTTCCAACGATCGAATGGCCTTCTGGAACGCCTCCTTGTACGTTTTCCCCATGCTCATCACTTCGCCGACCGCGCGCATCTGTGTGCCGAGCTTGTCTTCGACGCCTTCGAATTTCTCGAAGGCCCATCGAGCGAACTTGACCACCACGTAATCACCCCACGGGGTGTACTTGTCGAGAGTCCCCTCCCTCCAGTAAGGAATCTCGTCCAACGTCAGTCCCCCTGCGAGCAAGGCCGAAATCAGCGCGATGGGGAAGCCCGTGGCCTTGGAAGCCAGAGCCGATGACCTCGACGTCCGCGGATTGATTTCAATGACCACGACGCGACCCGTCTTGGGATCGTGTGCAAATTGAATGTTCGTGCCGCCTATCACCTGAATGGCTTCAACGATTGAATAGGACAAGCGCTGAAGGAGTTCCTGAAGGTCCGTGGCGATGGTGAGCATCGGAGCCGTGCAGTACGAGTCTCCCGTGTGAACGCCCATGGCGTCCACATTCTCGATAAAACAGACCGTGATCATTTGATTCTTCGAGTCCCGAACGACCTCCAACTCAAGTTCTTCCCATCCGAGTACCGATTCCTCAACGAGAATTTGCCCCACCATGCTCGCGGCAATACCGCGCGCGGCAATGGTTCGCAGCTCTTCGACGTTGTATACAAGTCCGCCTCCCGTGCCTCCCAGGGTGTAGGCCGGACGGATCACAACGGGATATCCCAGCGCGTCGGCAATTCGCTCGGCGCCTTCCACGCTGAAAGTGGCCTCGCTCCGAGGCATCTCGATGCCCAGGCGGTCCATTGTCTCCTTGAACGCAATACGGTCTTCCCCACGTTCGATCGCGTCGGCCGCCACTCCGATGATTCTCACCCCGTACTTATCGAGAATGCCCGCCTTAGCCAGTTGGGACGACAAGTTTAGACCGGACTGACCGCCGAGATTGGGCAGCAGTGCATCCGGCATTTCCTTTTGAATGACTTCTTCCATGGTCTGAAGATTAAGTGGTTCTACATAGGTATAGTCTGCCGTCCCGGGGTCGGTCATGATGGTGGCGGGATTGGAGTTGACCAGGACTATCTCGTACCCGAGGCTCCGGAGTGCCTTACATGCTTGCGTCCCGGAATAGTCAAACTCACAGGCTTGTCCGATTACAATGGGACCGGAACCGATAATCATGACCTTTTTCACGTCGTCGCGTCGCGGCATGGTGATCTCCGATTCAGTACTGATGACATTTCATAGAGAGTAGTCCGTTATACTAATTACCAATCCCTATCTCAACTCAAAACCGTTTGAAGATGTAACAGTTCGTCTCTCGAGGCGGATCTCGTTTGGTGGCAACGTCATTGCGACTCCGGGCTCGAACCGGCGGAAGCAATCTCCAACTTGCGGAAGAGGAGATTGGCGCGTCTTTCCGCTCCTCGTAAGAACATGCCTGACTCCACCGGCCGCCCGTAACCGAATGTGTACAAGGAATCCATGCGGAAAAACGACCTTGTCTGTGACGCTCGAGCCGTCCCCCCGAATATAGAGATACGAGGGCTGACGTAGATCCGCAGAAGATGCGGGCGTCCTGAAGAAGACCACGACGAACCGACCGAACGGAACGCGGTACAGCGCAGCGGAGGGGAACCATGTCGACGCACAACAAAATACTCATTGTGGAAAGCAACGCATTCGCAGCGCTCGATCTTCAGCGGACGCTTCACGGCATGGGCTATTGTGCGCCCATCACGGCTCCCGGCGGTGAGGAGGCTCTTCAACTGATCGATGCCGGCCGGTTTTCCTTGGTATTGATCGAACTGGAGCTCCGTGGTGCGTTACAGGGAAAAGAGGTTGCCGAGATCATTCGCAGGCGCACTCACATTCCGGTCATATTTATGACGACCGACGCGGAACGAAACCTGCTTGAGACCATGGCGGCTTCCAATCCATTCGCATGCCTGCTTAAGCCGATTCCGCAGTGCCTGCTCAGGAGTGCCGTGACGAACGCGCTTAAGGGGCCGGGCGATCGGATGGGAATCCATACCGCGTGCTCTGTAACGGGATGTACGAACGGGGTTGCATGCGACGGCCGGATTCCTACGACGATTGACACCGCAAGCACACGGTTTTCCGTTTTCGGTACGGTCGGACGGAGCGTTCCACGATCCCTGGAAGCAATGGGTTATACATTGGACGGACATTGGGAACGCAAGCGCAACGAGGGAGCTAAAGACTATTTGGAGCCCCGTTTCCGGGTCCGAGGCCGGTGCAAGGGCCTGCCGCCCGCACTCGGTAACGGCCCCGGCCGACGAGGGGCTCGCGACTGTTCGGCCGATGGTCCTCGCCATCCGGGACTGAAGGGAATCGGCAACTTGGAGAGCTAATCATCATACGAGATTCCAAGACTGAAAATCGGGCTCCTGTCCGGGGAGTCCTGACCGTCGCCATGCGCATTCCGGTGCGACGACGGCTGTGCCGTCCCATAAGTCGGCGTTCGATCCCGTGGGACGCGACAAAAAACGGCGAAGGTGTAACCCTGCGACCAATGTGGCCACGTATATTTCGAGGCGGTGTCGTCGAGTCGGGCCGGTCCATTAGTGACCGCTCCAAGGCACATTATTGTCAACGGACAGGGTAACTTCCGCTCCGGTGCGCGAAAAGCCGCAGCCTTGATTTTGAAGTACCGATGTATTACGACGGAACGATGAGAACCATTGAGAGTCATTCACTCACGAGCCCCCCGAAACACCGGAGCAGGATACTAGATGCGGCCTGGGAAACACGCGCACGCACACGTGCCGCCGGCGCGTACGGATTGCGCTTCAAGATTGTCCTGAGGCTGGCAGTCCTGACGGCCTTTCTGGCGGGAGCCGCGGCATGCGGACGCGGTGAAGGCAGTCCGACGAAAAACCATGTGGAAATTCCCGAAGCCAAGGTGACCGTCGTCAAGGTCGAACCCACTCCGATTCGGGATGTTCTCTTGTTGCCGGGTGTTGCGGAAGCGTTGCACGACGTGACGCTTGCTTCGGATCGGGAAGGGAGGGTCGAGTGGATCGGCCCCCGGGAGGGACAACGGGTTAAGGAAGGAGAACTGCTGGCCAAGATCGACGTGGCGGCACTCCAGACGGCCCTCGATCGGTACAAGGCTGCACACGAACTTGCCGAAATCGTTGCGGAACGCAGAAAGTCCCTTCATGAGGGCATGATCGTTTCCCAAGAAGAAATGGAAAAGGCGGAGACCGAGCGGATGCTTGCTCTGCACAACGTGCGTGAGGCACGAATCAATTTCGAGCAAGGATTTGTGCGATCCCCCATTGACGGGGTGGTGAATCGCCTGGAAGTCGACCCCGGAGAGTTCGTCAGGCGGGGCCAGGCCGTACTGGAGATTGTCGCGGTGGATCGTATGCGTATCAATGTGGACGTTCCCGAGATGGATGTTCGTTATCTCAAGGTCTGGCAGAATGCTCGCGTGACGGTCGCCGCGTTTCCGGGAGAACATTGGGACGGTCTCGTGGATTTTGTGGCGTTCAAGGCGGACCCGGCAACCAAGACCTTCAAGGCAAGGGTGGTGGTGGACAACACCGACGGTCGCATGCGGCCCGGTATGATCGCTCACGTCTCGTTTCTTCGCAGGTTGGTTCCGGATGCGGTAGTTGCTCCATTGTTCTCCATCGTGGACAAAGGAGGGGAACGAATCCTTTTTGTGGAGGAAGACGGTACAGCCCGGGCGCGCACGGTAACTACGGGCGTGATCGAAAATCATGTGGTGCAGATCGTCGACGGATTGAATCCGGGGGACAACCTCATCGTGACCGGACAGCACAACGTTGAGGACGGGATGAGGGTGAGCACCAGATGATCGTCAATCACGCGGCCCTTGACCGACAGATCACGGTGCTGGTGTTGCTCGTGATCATCCTTGTCACCGGCGTGTACAGCTATTTGACGCTGCCTCGCGAATCCAACCCCGACATTACGATACCCTTCGTGTTTGTCACGACCACCTACGAGGGGGTATCTTCCAAAGACATCGAAAAACTCATCACCATGCCGCTCGAGCGAAAGCTCAAGGGGATCTCGGACGTGGAAGAGATCCGTTCCAGCTCCGCCGAAGGGCTGTCCTACATTGCCATTAAATTCTTGCCCAAGGTGGACATCGATGACGCGCTGCAGAAGGTCCGAGACAAGGTGGACCTGGCGAAGAAGGACCTTCCCAGCGAGCTTCCCGACGATCCCGTCATCACGGAAGCGAACTTCTCGGATCTGCCCATTATCCAGGTCGTGCTGTCAGGCCCGTTCAGCCTCAAGCGGCTCAAGACGTTTGCCGAAGAGCTTGAGGACCATATCGAGGCCGTTCCGGGCGTACTGGAGGCCAAGATAATCGGGGGCCTGGAGCGGGAAATCCACGTGGAATTCGACTTGGAAAGGATCGCGGCATACAAGGTTCCCTTCTCACAACTCGTTTCCGCGGTGAAACAATCCAACGTGAACATGCCCGGGGGGGCAATGGACATCGGCGAGGCAAAGTATCTCGTGAGAGTGCCCGAAGAGTTCAAACACCCTCAGGAGATCTTTTCCATAGTGGCCTTCGTGCGGGACGGCAAGCCGGTCTACTTGAGAGACATCGCGACGATCCGAGATCACTACAAAGACCCGACGACGAGAAGTCGAATGAACGGCCGCACGAGCGTAACCATTGAGGTTACCAAGCGCAGCGGAGAGAACATCGTACGGATCAACGAGCAAATAAAGGCCGTCGTCCATGAGATGAAAAGCTTTTTGCCTCCGTCCCTGCAGATCGACCTGACCTCGGACATGTCCAAGGACGTCAAACTCCTTCTTTCGGACCTGGAGAATAATATCCTGTCCGGTCTGGTCCTGGTGCTGCTCGTCGTGTTCGTATTCATCGGCGGGCGCTCGGCATTCTTTGTCGCCCTGGCCATTCCGATCTCCATGTTGATCACGTTTGCGGTTCTCAACGGAATGAACGTGACTCTGAACATCGTGGTGCTGTTTTCCTTGATACTCGCGCTCGGAATGCTGGTTGATAACGGCATCGTCATCGTGGAGAACATCTATCGGCACGTTCAGGAAGGAAAGACCAAATTGGAGGCGGCCGGGATCGGTACCGACGAGGTGGCCTGGCCGGTGATCACTTCGACCATGACGACGCTCGGCGCGTTCGTACCGTTGCTCTTCTGGCCGGACATCATGGGTGAGTTCATGGTCTATCTCCCCATGACCGTGATCATCACCCTGAGCGCATCGTTGTTTGTGGCCTTGGCGGTGAACCCGGTGCTCTCGGCCCGCTATCAGACGGCCAAGCCCAAGAACATGACCGACGACGGAACGGAAGAGAACCTATCTCCTGCAAAACGGGTCTATAAACGGTTGCTGGTGTGGTCCCTCGATCACCGGGCCGTGGTCGTTGCCGGGGCTTTTGGGCTCCTTGTCCTGTCCATGGCCTCTTTTGCGCTGTTCGGCAAGGGAAGCGAGTTCTTTCCCGATGTGGAGCCTCGCCGCGCGTTTGTCGACGTGCAGGCCCCGGAAGGAACCAACCTCGACGCTTCGGACGCAGTGGTCACACAAGTCGAAGAGATTGTAGCGGACTATCCGGACATCAATTATGTGATTTCCAACATCGGAACCGCGGAAGCGAATCCGTTTTCCACCGTGGGGGGAGTAGGAACGCACCTGAGCCGCGTCACCCTTGATTTCAAGGATTTTCACGACCGGTCGCGGCCCTCGTCCGGCATCGTGAAGGAAGTGCGAGAGCGGACCGCGGCAAGCATACGGGGCGCGGACGTGCGCGTGGAGAAGGAAAAGGAGGGACCGCCCACCGGTTCTCCCATCAACATGGAGATTTCCGGTCCGGACATCGAACTGCTGGGGAAATTGGCGGCCAAGGTACGCAAGATCATATTCGACATACCGGGAATGGTCGATCTCAAGGACAATTTCGTCACGGGAAAGCCCGAGATCAACGTCAATGTGGACAAGGAAAAGGCCGCGCTTCTTGGCTTGGACACCTATATGATCGCGTACACGGTCAAGTCGGCCATAAACGGATCCAAGGTGGGCGTCTATCGAGAAGGCAAGGAAGAATACGACATTATGGTGAGATTGCCGGAAACGCACCGGAGATCTGTTGAGAGTTTGAAACGTATCACCGTCTCAGGCCCCGGGGGAGAGCCGATCCCGCTGACAAGTGTGGCGACGGTAAGCCTCGCCGGCGGACTGGGCGCCATTTCCAGGATCGACCAGAAACGCGTGGTAACCGTATCGGCCAATGTGTCCGACAGGCTGGCAAACGACATCATCGCGGATATCGAAGCCCGCCTGGCACGGTTCGAATGGCCCCGCGGCTACTCGTACCGTTTTACGGGAGAGCAGCGCGAACAGGAGAAATCATCCGCATTTCTCTCCAAAGCATTCATTGCCACAATCTTCATCATTTTCCTGGTCTTGGTCACTCAATTCAATTCCGCGGTTACGCCTTTCATCATCCTGACCTCGGTGGTGCTTTCGCTCATCGGCGTATTCTTCGGACTTCTGGTAACGGGAACCGCGTTCGGCATCATCATGACCGGGGTGGGGGTGATCAGTCTGGCCGGCGTGGTAGTAAACAATGCGATCGTGCTCATTGATTACTACAACAAATTGAAGGGGATGGGACTTCACGCCCGTGACGCGCTTATCCGCACCGGCCTCGTGAGGTTTCGGCCTGTCCTGCTCACCGCCATA
>JAVHLK010000229.1 GCA_031082285.1 Desulfomonilaceae bacterium | reverse complement strand
AGTATATGGCTGTTTTGACACGAAGAGACTTTTTGAAAGTATCAGGAGCAACGGCTGCCGGTGTGACCCTGAGTCAACTTGGATTTGATCTCACCCCGGCACAAGTCTATGCCTCTGAACTCCGGATCAAGGGTGCAAAGGAAACACCGACAATCTGTTGTTATTGTTCCGTTGGCTGCGGCATTCTGGTAGCAACCGACAAAAAAGGAAAAGTTATCAATGCAGAGGGTGATCCCGATCATCCTATCAGTGAGGGCGCACTTTGTCCTAAAGGGGGGTCATCTTACCAGATAGCGGTAAATGACAACCGTTTGAAAAAAGTCCGCTACCGTGCCCCGAACAGCACGCAATGGAAGGAAGTGAGCTGGGAATGGGCGCTCGGCAAGATCGCAGCGAATATCAAGAAAAACAGGGACAAAAGTTTTGTCGAAAAGAATAAAGACGGCAAGATAGTGAACAGGACGGAAGCAATTGCTTCTGTCGGCAGTGCTGCAATGGATAATGAGGAATGCTGGCTTTATTCAAAGATGCTCCGATCACTCGGTCTCGTCTGGATAGAGCACCAGGCCCGTATATGACACAGCGCCACTGTAGCGGCTCTGGCAGAGTCGTTCGGTCGCGGCGCAATGACAAACCATTACATTGATTTCAGAAATGCAGATGTCATTCTCAATATGGGCAGTAACGTGGCAGAAAACCACCCTGTCTCTTTCAAATGGATTCAGGCTGCCAAAGAGAAGGGGTCTATATTTATCCACGTAGATCCCCGTTTCACCCGTACCTCTACAAAGGCAGATATTTTTGTAAGGCTCCGTTCAGGAACCGATATCGCCTTTCTCGGCGGGATGATCAAGTATATCATCGACAACAATCTGTATGATGAATTCTATGTGAAAAACTATACAAATGCTTCGTTTATCGTGAACCCTAAATACGGTTTCGACGACGGGCTTTTTTCAGGGTATGACCCTACCAAGAGGTCATATGACGCTTCCACCTGGGCGCTTGTCAAAGATGATAACGGAATCCCGAAAAGAGACATGACGTTGCAGGACGAGCGTTGCGTCTTCCAGCTTCTCAAGAAACATTATTCACGATATACTCTCGAAAAAGTCACGGCGATAACCGGAACACCTCAGGAAGACCTAGAAAAGGTGTATAAAGTCTATGGCTCAACCGGAAAACCTGACAAGGCCGGCACTGAGCTCTATGCGATGGGATGGACCCAGCACACGGTCGGCGTCCAGAATATCCGCGCTATGTCGATAATTCAATCATTATTGGGTAACATGGGTATCGCCGGTGGCGGAGTGAACGCACTTCGCGGTGAATCAAATGTCCAGGGTTCAACTGATCAGGCGCTCCTCTATCATATTATCCCCGGGTACTTGCCGACTCCCCGTGCACAATGGGCTACTCTTGCAGATTACAATAAGACTACACCTGCTTCAAAAGATCCGAGAAGCGTGAACTGGTGGAAAAACAGACCAAAATATGTGGCGAGTCTCTTCAAATCATATTATGGTGAAAAGGCTACAAAAGAAAATGATTTTGGATACGCATGGCTTCCAAAGCTTGAACCAACACAGGATGCTTCCTGGCTGAACCTTTTTGATGAAATGTACAAAGGTAAGTTTACCGGGTTCTTTGCCTGGGGAATGAATCCTGCCTGCTCGAGTGCCAATGCCGGAAAAGTCCGCCAGGCCATGGCAAAACTCGACTGGATGGTGAACGTCAATGTATTCGACAATGAGACTGGCTCTTTCTGGAAGGGACCGGGAATGGATCCCAAGACGATCAAGACCGAGGTTTTCCAGCTGCCATGTGCAGCCTTCCTTGAAAAAGAAGGCAGCATCAGCAACAGTGGCCGCTGGATGCAGTGGCGCTGGAAATGTACCAACCCTCCGGGAGATGCATTGCCCGATG
>JAVHLK010000228.1 GCA_031082285.1 Desulfomonilaceae bacterium | reverse complement strand
GAGCCCGAACCATTCACTCCGGATGAGTTTCAGGTGCAGGCGGTACGTACGGTGATGCGGGAGGATTGTCTCGTCAGTGCTCCCACGGGCTCGGGGAAGACGTGGATAGCGCTCGAGGCCGCAAGAAAATACTTCTCTAAGGGACTCAGGACGTGGTACGCCACCCCGTTGAAAGCGCTTTCCAACGCCAAGTACGAGGAGTTTGGACTGGCATTCGGCGGAGACCGGGTCGGGATCCTCACGGGAGACCGCAAGGAAAATGCCGATGCTCCGATCGTTGTGGGAACTACCGAGATATTGCGGAATCAGTTGTACGATGCCATGGAATCGGGGGTGGACCTGGGCATTCACCTCGTGATCCTGGACGAGGCACACTACTTGGGGGATGAAGACAGGGGCGTGGTATGGGAGGAAGTGCTGATCTATCTGCCCAGCAGGGTGAGGCTGCTGCTGCTGTCCGCGACCATCTCCAACGCGCACGAGATTTCGCGCTGGCTGTCACAAGTGCGGAATGCTCCATGCACCGTAGTCCAATCCCGGGTGAGACCGGTTCCTCTGCACGTTTTGTTTCGTACGCCCAACGGAAACGTAACGCCTTTCTTGCGCGGTGAACGGCTCTTCCCAACGGTTTCGCAATACGCACAAGGCGTGAAACAGAAGAAGTACGTCGCACTGGGGACGGTTCCCGACCTGAACGGGGTTGTGGATTCGCTGCGACAGTTCGATCTGTTGCCCGCGATTGTGTTTCTCAAGTCAAGAGCCGACTGCGACAGGGCCTTGCAGGCACTCCCGCCCTCACCGAGAGTTTCAGGCGAAGAGAGCTTCCGTGAGGAAGTGGAAGCTCTGCTCGAGATGTATCCCGAGTTGGAGCACCACCGGCAGCTCGGCCGTTTCCTCAAGTGTCGAGCAGGCGCCCACCACGCCGGCCAACTCCCCGGTTGGCGACTGCTGATCGAAAAGATGATGGCTCTGGGGTATCTCGAGGTGATCTTTTCAACCTCGACGGTGGCGGCCGGCGTCAACTTTCCGGCGAGAACCGTGGTCATTGTGCAAAGCGACCGGTTCAACGGCCGCGGGTTCGTGGACATGACCGCGACGGATCTTCACCAAATGGCGGGTAGGGCGGGCCGCCGAGGCATGGACAAGGTCGGGTTCATGCTTGTGGTTCCGGGAAAGCACCTCGACATCTCGTTGGTTCGCGATCTTGCGCTTGCAGAGCCGGAGGCCTTGAAATCCAGGATATCGGTCAACTCTTCCATGGTGCTCAACCTCTTGCTGTCGCACGATCCCGCGGGGGTCAGGAGCTTGCTCGGTCAATCCTTCGCCGCGTTTCACGAGAACCCTCGACGAGCCGAAAAGGTCCATCTGAGGCTCCTCAAGAATTTTCAGAAACAGTTCAACCTCTTGGAAGAACTGGGGTACGTGGAGTCGGACGGGACGCCCACGTATGACGGACGCTGGGCGGCTCGGTTGAGACTCGATCAGCCACTTCTTATTGCCGAACTGATTCGGGGCGGTGAACTGGACGGCCTGACCCCGGAAGAACTTGCGGCTCTGTTGGCGCCCTTTGCCATAGACAAGGATAGGGACATTCTCGTCAGCAAACAGTTGTGGGACATGACTCGACCGCTGTGGAAGAGGTTCCGTCGCGCGATGCGGAGGCTCAAGCCGCTGGTCCAATTCATGGTCTCACGAGGATTCGATCCGCCCCCTATTATGTTCTGGCCCGCCGCCGCGGTATTTCTCTGGGCCGACGGGGTCGAGTGGACGGAGTTCGTCGAGCATGTGGGCGCGGATGAAGGGGATCTCGCCATGTTGATCCTTCGCGCCGCAGATCATCTCCGTCAACTCAGGTCTGTGGAAGGCGAGATGCCCGAGCTTGCAGAGCTTGCAAGAATCGCGTTGCCTCTGCTGATGAGACCGCCGCTGATATAGTGGGCCGCTGTGTTTGCCGTGGACACGTACGCAACCGGAGCAAGACCAGGTGCACCGTTGCACCAATACGACCTCGAATTCACGGCATGCTTCCGTGCTTTGGTAGGACCGGCGTCCTCGCCGGTTTGACCGGCAGAATGCCGGTCCTACTGGGCCTACGACTCGGTAACG
>JAVHLK010000227.1 GCA_031082285.1 Desulfomonilaceae bacterium | reverse complement strand
GAACACGGTATGGGGGCCGCGGTGAACGGCATGGCCGCGCACGGGGGATTGATCCCGTACGGCGCGACGTTTCTGATCTTCGCGGACTATATGCGACCCACGATTCGTCTGGCAGCGCTGATGAATGTCCACTCCATCTTCGTGTTCACTCATGACGGCATCGGTCTGGGTGAAGACGGTCCCACCCATCAACCGGTGGAGCATTTGGCTTCACTCAGGGCCATACCAAATCTCTACGTGATCAGGCCGGCGGACGCGAACGAAACCGCAGCCGCCTGGCGTGCGGCCATGACCATGGGAAAGCCGGTGTGCCTGATACTGACGAGACAGAAACTCCCCATTCTCGATCGGAGTGCCTACGCGTCGGCCGAAGAGCTTGCCAAAGGCGCGTACGTACTTTCCGACGTGCAGGGAACTCCCGACCTGCTCCTCATCGCCTCGGGGTCCGAAGTTCACCTGGCCCTGGAAGCGCAGCGGAAGCTGGACGCGGACCACGGGATACGCGCCCGGGTGGTCTCCATGCCGTGCTGGGAACTTTTTGACGAACAGCCTCAAGAATACAGGGATCTCGTCCTGCCGAGGGAAGTAAGTGCTCGACTCTCCATAGAGGCGGGGAGCTCCCTCGGGTGGAGTCGATGGGTCGGTGCGGCAGGCGCGGTCCTTTCCGTCGATCGTTTTGGCGCGTCGGCTCCGGGGGGCCAAGTGATGAGTCGATACGGTTTCAATGTGGACAACGTCGTCGCAAAGGCCGCAGAACTGGTGAAGAAGTGACGTCGGTCTTCCATTGGAGATGTCTCGTCTCCCGATGCGGGGTCGGTACTTCCCATTGCGTATGAGGTGAACATGAAGGTAGCCATAGCCGGTGACCATGCCGGATACCCGCTGAAGCAGGAACTGATCGCATTCCTGGAGAAGAGTGGATACGAGGTGCTGGACCTGGGAACACATGATATGGAATCCGTGGACTATCCCGACTTTGCCCAGGCCCTCGGTGAGGCGGTTCAAACGGGAAAGGCCGAGCGCGGCATCCTGATCTGCGGGAGCGGAGTGGGAGCCAGTGTGGCCGCGAATAAGATGCGCGGCGTTCGGGCCGGATTGTGTCATGACATCTATTCCGCGCATCAGGGAGTCGAACACGATAATATCAACGTCCTCTGCCTCGGTGCCCGGGTGATAGGCCCCGCGGTCGCGGAAGAGTTGGTCGCCGCGTTCCTGGCAGCTCGATTCACCGGTGAAGAACGGCACGTGCGACGTCTGACGAAAGTCGAGCGTCTTGAAAACAGGGACTCCTGATACCTTGGCAACAACTCCGTGTTCCGGTAGTCTAAGTACGCGGCGGCACAAACATGGTGGCGTATTCCGGTAAGAGACTGTCCCGGAATAAGTGTTGCGTGGTTCTGGGACGGATCGGCAGCAGAGGGCACATGATACTGTCATCGTAGGGTGCGGGGTTTATCCCGGCCCGTTGTGGAAATGGATTCGCGATCGGGGGTAAACCCCGCCCACATTTCGGCCGGCCTTGGGGAATTGTCTGAACAGGCACAGTTATTTCCGGACAGTCCCTAAGTGCGCGGAAGCATACCGGCACGGAGGCCGGCGCTACTGAAGAAGGCTTCGGGGCGGACGAGTAGGTTCGTCCCTACCGTGCATTGCTGTTTGACGCGTCAGGATTCTTAGCACACGTATTGGTTGGAAGGTTCGAAGGATCATGCCCCACAAGAGAAAGATCAACGGTCAGGCGTTCATCAACGATATCAGGTCGGGAATGACCGATACCGAGCTGATGCTGAAGTACAAACTCTCGTCAAGAATGCTTCAGAGCCTGTTCAGGACGTTGCTGAACACGAAGGCCATCACGCCGGCCGAGATCTATGAACGCACGCCGTTCGAGGACACCACCATAGACGTCAACACGTTGAGCTATTCACTCGAAGGCTACACCATACAGACCACGTCCATTTACGATGTTACCCAGCCCGAGAAGATCGGCCATGTAACCGCGGTCACGGAACGTGAGGTGCGGACGGAAGGAATTACTGCGGATTTCGCGGAAACCAAGACGTTTATCCTCCTCTCCGGAAAGGCTGCGAAAATAGATCCAATATTTCTCAAGGCAAAATGCCGGTGGTGCAGAAGAGACGAAGTCACCGGCGATCACGTGGCCATGTTCGAAATAGTAAGCATCGGGCAGGAACACGCGGGAGAGTTGAAGAAGCTCATCAGGGCCTTTGCCCGGCAAGTGCATTAAGCATGGAATAAGCGTTCACCTCGAACAAAGCTTCAATGTGCTATAGCGACGCGCTTTGAATTTCGCGGTGATCGTAACCCAGTTCCTCAACGCTCCGACCGA
>JAVHLK010000226.1:690-2361 GCA_031082285.1 Desulfomonilaceae bacterium | reverse complement strand
GACGCCGGGACGCTACCGAGCCTTTTCGGGAACGCGCGACCCCATATATGCCACACAGCACTAAGAGTCCTTTTCAAGACCTCTCAGGAAGAAGCCGAAGAAATCGCTTGAATAACTTCGCCCGATATAGCGATTCACCGTGTCGGACCTTTGATCCGGAGACAGCTTGGCTTTTCGTGCAATTCCGCCGTCACCGTCCGAATAGTAAAGGTTGCCGAGAACGTTGTGAGGGTTCGCGTCGCCATGTATGGCACGTCGGCAGCCTGCCAAGGCCAAGGCTTTTGCAAGATCCTTTGTACTGATGTGATGGCCCGCAGCGAATACGAGGTTACCGTCGCTGCGTATGCCAAAGGCGCTCCGAGTCGCGATGAACCATTCCGGCCCGGACGTGTGCATGGTCTGCATGGGTTGCGGGCTGCCCCAGTACCCCCCCCAGGGTCCGACGGGGTAGTCCGGCGGATTCTCCGTCAACAGATACCCAAGGCCGATCTCCGAATCCGACATTCTGCCGTCTTGGACTATGCCGGTGACCACCCGTCCGTCCTTCACGATCAGATGACGCAATTGTTTGGCATCATGCACCAGCGACGTGGGGATCGTCTCGTTCCACTCCAAGATGTCCACCGAGCCGTCCTTGTACACGACCAACGTGGCCACACCGGGTGCAAGGTCCTTGATGACGGTTCCGCGAAACACGGTTCCCGCATCCCCGGAGTGTCGTTGTTTCCACAATGCGTTGGTCACTGCGATGAGGTGCGGGTTGTCATCCGGCGTAATCATCGCCGATTCACGTGAACCTCCAGGTTCTGTCGATCCCACGTAGAGTCTCATTGAGATTCGCTTCATGTCGAACAGGAGCATGTGAACAATCGCGTTTGGATACTCCACGCTGGGTCTGTAGCTGGTCCTGTAGACCACGGGCCAGCCGTTGGAGTCCACGGGCATGTCTCTCCATTCCCAAACGCCCTCCCCCGGCAGCACCGGACTGCTGTACAGCGGAGGAATATTCCTCAGAGACAATACGCGGAACGGCGCTCGGTAGTAGTCGCGGGCAACCGCCAAAGAAGGTCTCGGTATTGCCGATCCATGTAACGGGGAGTACACGGTCGGTCCGGTGACTCGCGTAATCTTCTCGATGTCCGTTTCATCGGCGGCGTTCTCGGAAAGATGAGGCCGCTCGTTCTCGACCTTGCCTCCCCAAAGAAGCGGCTCCCATGCCGGCGGGGAGTCGTCAAACCAATCCGCGGGCGTCGGTGAGGGAAACCACATGCAGAGGATTACCGTAAGGATAAATATCGCTGGACGATGAATGGCCGTACCGAGACGGCTTCCGAGTCGTCGGTTCCGACCGTTGCCGGAGAAGCCCGTGCTTCTCGTACACGTACGAGATCCGAATTCAGAGCCGTCGTTCCAATCCCTTCCCCTGATGCCGAGCCGTCCCTGGTCGGCCGTCCCGAGAGTTGACAATGCCGTGCTCATCAGCTATTGATACCCCCGATTTGTATGACACACGTGTCACCCAGTGGTTTTGACATCAACACTGCTTCAATTCTTCTCACTTGCCGCACCATCGGCACCAGTGGAATTGTCCGTTCATTACACATGGCGGTACTTAGCAATTCCGGACGCGATCGTCAAGAAGGGTACACGGAGAAAATGTGGGACGAAGAG
>JAVHLK010000226.1:0-684 GCA_031082285.1 Desulfomonilaceae bacterium | reverse complement strand
TTAGCAATTCCGGACGCGATCGTCAAGAAGGGTACACGGAGAAAATGTGGGACGAAGAGTATTCTCATAATAAATCGAACAGTTGGCGTCGGAAGACTCGACCCGAGAGAGACGGATCGGCCGTCGTGCCGACGAACCGTCTCCACGCCGCGCAGAACTTCGGTAGATGGAGTCTCCAATGACCCGAACGCTCATGGTGCTCTGGATCGTCGTGGCCGTGGTTGTCGGCACCGATTCGACCTCATGTGCAGAACGGACGGAAGATCTATTCCTTTCCGCGGTCTCGGCTGAGAAGGACGGAGACCTGGAGAAGGCCCTCGATCTGTTCAACGAAGCCGTGAAGCTGGATCCGCAAAATGCCGCGATATACAACAATCGAGGAATCGTTCACGCGCGAATGAAGAACCACGACAAGGCCGTCGAGGACTTTGCACACGCGCTTTCCATCGATCCGGATAACGCGGGAAGCTACTACAACAGGGGGACGGCCTATGAGGACATGGGAAAGCCGGACGAAGCCATGAGGGACTACGGCGAGGCGCTCAACATAGACCCGAATAATCCGGCCGTTCTGCTCACTCGGGCACACCTGTGGCGGAAGCTTGGGGACGCCGATCGTGCCGAACAGGATTTGGATCGGATTCTCCGTATAGACAATCGGAATGTCGACGCTCTGGTGATGCT
>JAVHLK010000225.1 GCA_031082285.1 Desulfomonilaceae bacterium | reverse complement strand
GGAGAGGCCAACTGGTTCAACCGGTGGCGAGCGGGACCCGACGATGCGAGAGTCGTCGACGGCGTCCTCCTGGCCCGGCAAGGCAGCGACAACGACGGTTGGCTCTACGGTCTTCAGTTAGGCACGATTGCAGGACCCTCAAAGATAACCTTGAATTACTTCCGTGCAACGGGTGACGATCCTTCTACCAGGGAAACCAACGAGGATGCCCAGCAGGGCGATAGCGGCATCAGCTCGGGGTACGTCAAGAACTGGGCCTACCTCATGTACTACCTGTACGGCACCGGAACCAACTTCAATGCGGACGGTTACGGGCAGCCCACCAACCTTCATCATGTGGGCGCGCGCGTCGATTACGGGCCGGCCGCGAATATGAACTTCTGGGTTACCGGCGCGTATGCATGGCGTGACCAGCCGCAGGCGTACCGTCTGGGCGGCAGTTATGCTCTGGGAATTCGCCCTTGGACCAACGACGATCTCTTTAGGGCTCAACGGGGAGGAGTGGACCGCCCCGTTCCCGATAGTGCTCGAGAGATCGGTTGGGAGATAGACCTGGGCCTCAACTGGCAGATCCTTGAAGGCCTCATCTGGAACTCCATGTTCGCGTATTGGCAACCCGGATCCTGGTGGGGCTACGCGTATCCCAACACCGCGGCCATTTACAGGGGAACCGGCGGCGCGGCCATCGGTGCAGGAAACCGTGTACTCGCCATCAGCGGTGCCGGCAGAGAGATTGCCCCGTTGATTCTCATTGAAACGAGTTTACTCATCAATTTCTAACATACGCGTGTCATCGTTCACGGGGAGTGCGACCGACCCGATTGCACCGCCCCAGTCGGTCTCGGCGACGGAGTTGCCGAGAGTTCGGCCGGGGTGGGGCTATCTTCCTCCAAATCCACGGTCGGCTCCCCGTAACTCTTTGTGAGCTTGCCTCCGCCGACGGGCGCTGATAATGTAGTCGGCGACACGCCACGAGGACCGAATGGTTTTCAATGATGACTGAACCTTCCAAAATTCGGATACTCTATCTGTGCACGGGAAATTCATGTCGCAGTCAAATGGCGGAAGGATGGACCAGACACCTGAAGCACGACGCCATTGACGCATACTCCGCGGGGACCGAAAAACGCGGCCTGGACCCTTTCGCCGTGCGGGTGATGGCCGAGGCCGGGGTTGACATATCAGGGCAATATTCCAAGATCATTGATGAACTTGACTCCCTTGACTACGACTACGTGATTACCGTGTGCGACAAGGCGAAGGAAAGCTGCCCCTATTTCACGGGAAATGCAGTCCTGATTCACGCCTCGTTCGACGACCCGCCGTCCCTCGCGGCCGACGCGGGCAACGAACAAGAGCGAATCGGCCATTATCGCCGCGTGAGAGACGAGATAAGAGAATTTGTGGAGAGCCTCCCCGAGTCGCTGATGAAAAAGTGAGTCCGCGGTTGAGTGAATGCGTCGTGCACTCACAAATGTGTCGAGTGACGCGAACCGCATCCGTGGGAACCGGACATGGAGCGACGCGGTTCCCGTTGGTCGCAGCAGTGGGCGCACGGTGTGGTAGATCGGGAGATTGTTCCTCATTGCGTCTTGTGTGGGAAAACTTGGAAAGGGCCGCAATCGGCTTGCGGCGGACGTTTGAACATGAATAAACGGATTTTGGTGGTCGACGACGAAGAGGACATACTCGAGCTTGTCAAGTATAATCTGGAAAAAAACGGATACCACGTGACGTGCGTGACGACGGGAGAACAAGCCCTAGAGTCTCTGAAGTCCCGGATTCCGGACGCAATCGTCCTTGATCTCATGCTTCCGGGCCAGGACGGACTGGATGTGTGCCGTAAGATTAAAGGGCGGAGGGACACGAGCGCCGTTCCCATCGTGATGTTGACCGCCAAGGGTGAAGACGCCGACATTGTGACCGGCCTCGAGCTCGGCGCGGACGACTACGTCACCAAGCCGTTCAGCCCCAGAGTGCTGCTCGCAAGACTTCGAGCGGTCCTGCGGAGGGGAAGCACGGAAAAAGTCGGGGAGAAGTCGATCGTTTCCTTTGGAGAGCTGACCATCGATCCCGGGCGCCACGAGGTCAAAGTGAGGGGAGAACCAAAGCTCCTGACGGCCACCGAATTCAGTATCCTTCACTATCTGGCCCGACGGCCCGGGTGGGTATTTACCCGCGATCAGATAATCAGTGCCGTCAAAGGGGAAGACTATCCCGTGACCGAGCGTTCCGTTGACGTCCAGATTGTGAGCCTGCGCAAGAAGTTGGGCGATTCCGGAAACCTCATCGAGACGGTGAGGGGCGTCGGTTACCGATTCAGGGAATAGCATGGCAAAAAGGCGAAGACTGCTGTGGCAGTTGTACCCGTCCTATCTTATCATCATCGTTGCTTCCATGGCGGCGATGACCTGGTACGCATCGAGGGTCCTTGCGGAACACAGCCG
>JAVHLK010000224.1 GCA_031082285.1 Desulfomonilaceae bacterium | reverse complement strand
TGTCACCCCGCTGGTCGAGAACGAAATCGGTGTCCGGCGCACCCATTGCAGTTGATTGGACTCGGCGAGAAACTCAACACCGGGAAGGAACGAGATAATTGACGCGGGCTCACCCCTTCGGATAGGGTACGCTCGGATGATGCAAGAGGTGAATCATGACGCGAATTGGCCGAAACGCTCCGTGTCCTTGCGGCAGCGGCAGGAAATACAAGAAGTGCTGCCTGGAGAAAAACTTGGCTGAAAGAAGAACGCCGCTACCCCGGGCTGCAACCGGGCCAGAATGGGAGGAAGTCGAGAATCCCGAGGCACAGGAGTTCAGCGATCTTGCAGAGAGCCCCGAAGTCCGAGCCAACGCATACGCCGACGAAATAGACCGGAAAGAGGCGCCGGTCATGGAACGGGCCCCCCAGCCCGAATCCCCGCGCCACCCGAAACCGCGCGAAGATTTGCCCGACTTGCCCGCCGAGCAGCAAGCGCTTGTCGATGCGTGGTGGAAGGACTTCAAGCCACTGTTCAGAAATCCGGATGTGGACGAGATGATCCGGCGGGTGGTGAGGTTCATGGAGGAGCATCCCGAGTTGTTTCTACACTTGGGGTTGGAACACGAGGTCCTCTTCGAACTCGGCGCCGAAGCGGGCCGACTGAAGGAGTGGCCGAAATACGCCGCGCTGCTGGCGCGCATCCGGGAAGAGCATCCGGAGATGTATGTCCGTTCTTTCTCGTACTACGACCGCGACCTCATGATCGATCGGCTCGTTGCCGGGAAATTCGAGGCCATTCCCCAACTCTTCAACTTTTTCCATCGGTATCCCGACAGCGAGCCCGACAACGCCCACCGGGTCACGGAACTTCTGGCCTGGACCGGGAGGCAGGACGACTTATTCGCTTTCGCCAGGCCGCTTGCGATCCCGATGTGGATCTCTCCGGAGGTGATCGGGGGCTGGTTCATGCTGCGCTGGCTGGTCTTTGCCCAATATGTGCCCCTCCTCGACGCCCGCGGGGATCCGGATGAGGCGGCGCGCGCCTTGATGGAGGCCGTGAAGCAACTCGACATCCCGCGCGGTCCGGAATTCGATATCGAAACTGTACGGCGCGAGTTCCGGTTTTGCCGGGAGACCCCGGATGTGTGGGATCTCTCGACGTGCGGAACGGATCGGGTTGTCGCCCAGTTTTATCATGACGTGCGATGGAATTACTGCGCGTTCCTTCACGATGTAAAGGGCTTCCCGTGGGCTCGCGCCGATTTTCTCGCCGAACGGCTGGAGGACTATTGGTCGGACCGTCCGGCCGGCAAGAAGCCGAAGGATACGTTCAGGTTTAGCGAAGAACGTTTGGACGAGCACATCGCCAAGACGTGCCGGGATTTCTTCCACGTCAACGGTGTGCGCGCCGTCTCTCTTGTCGAGGCGGTCTGGCACTTTGTCGACTACCTGGCGGCCCATTCCCGGATCGAAGGCGAGAAGGCCAACAGTATCCGCGAGATGTGCCGCCGCCTGTTCGATCTGTCTCTGCGCGTCGTGGACTCCACGGACCCCGCGCCACGCCTGATGCCCGAATTCCCCAAGATGGCGTGTCTGAAGAGATGAGGATGAATAATGCGCAATCATATGCCTGCAAGGCCAGCGGTAAGGATAAGCCATCATGAGAGGTAAATAAGGACAGCGACCATTATTGTCGACCAGAATGAATAAGATGGCTGGATGAAAAGCGAATGGTTCTGCTATCGATGTTCTGATTTTTGAGGTTCAGACAGCTGCTATATGAAAATGATACTGTTAGTTTTCTTGTGGAGACTGGGGTGAGGTCTTGAACTCCTCACCCCCTTTCCAATTTGCTAACCGTAGAGATTGTCAATCCACCTCATCGCCTCAACATCACTCACCGTCCCAAGATATCTCTGAGTGGTGGATAGATTTGCATGTCTGAGAATCACCTTACTGACAATCTCAATCGGGACTCCCGACCGAGAGGCGTAAGTTGCTGCATGTCTCCTGAGATCATGCGGTTTCAAATGGATCCCAACCACTTTGCCTGCTTTATTCACAACCTCTCTCGCTGCCGTATACGATATCGGGAATATCCTATGGTCGGCCCCAATCCCTTTCCTGGTTATGTATTCCTTCAGACGATCTGCAATCTTCTGAGGGATAAACACGATCTCCCGTTCCTTGCCACTCTTGGGGGCTCGGAGAGTGAGCTTTCTATCCTCGATATCATCAGGGGTCAATTTCAATACCTCGCCAATCCTCATTCCGCCGCGGGCCATCAACTCAAGAATCAACCGATTTCTGGATTTTATTGTGCGAAAGATGATCTCATCCATCAATTCTTTTTCAAGAATCTTCCAACGGATGGGGCCGGAAGGTCGGAAAAGCTTTCTTAGCATAGGAACATTACATGGGTTTCGGAAGTCAGGGTCAAGGTTTTGGGTGACGAAGTTGAAAAAGGCGGTAACTTGGGAGTACCGTGTGTGTTTGGGTAATGGTTTGGTTCCTTGATTGATGGTTGTGAGGAAAGAGAGGATTTCTTCGGGGGTCAGGGAGTTTAGATCCCTTTCGCCAAAAAGAGCG
>JAVHLK010000223.1 GCA_031082285.1 Desulfomonilaceae bacterium | reverse complement strand
CCAAAGGGTCGATCCGGATAGCAGAGCAACGTATTGAGATACGCGCCGAGGAGTCGCCGAGATCCCATGGCCAGGAGTTGCTTCATCTCGGAACCGATCCTGTGCTCCAGATGCTTGTAGGCAGCGGCCAAATCGTCCTCCATCTCAACCGGCACCACTTCTTCCCTCAGTTCCGGCAGATCCAAGGCAATATCCTGCAGATGGAGAAACACCGTTGAACCCATCAGATGATTTGAGAAGATCGCAGGACTCACGCCGGGCTTCTCTCGTGTGACTGTGGTCCCCTTCTTACCTTTGGAGCAGATGTTGTCGTCGCCGGGGTAGTACTTGGTGATCTTTTCCAGCACACCGTAGCGGTTGACGAAGTTCATCCGGTTGCCGTAACCGAATCCCTCCTTGGCCATCACCTGTGGGCTCATGCGGTACTGCAAATAGAACATGTGACTCGCATAGCCTCCCAACAGCGTTCCGGTGAGGGCGATGGTCTTCTTGCACGCACTCGCCAGAGTACCGAACGCGTTGCCTTGAGCGGTACTCCCGCCCTTCATCTCATGGACTTCGTCGCAGATGAAGAAATCAAAATATCCGTTCAGGAACCGCTTCACGTAATCTGCAATGGAGAATCTTCGGAATCGGGTATTGTCGGCCTGCCACAGCGCTGCTCCGCATGGGCTGCACCAGGTCTTCCGATGCCGTAACGTTGCGGCATCCATCTCGACTCCGTCTCCGTCCACCACCGTTGAACCACAATCCGGGCATACAGGAATCCCCCGGTGGAGATTGAAAGCGGGCCGCCACGCATAGGACAGCTTGGCACGCTCCTTACTCACCACGTAGAAACGCAGACCCTTGTGAGGTTCATCGGGATCAATGGCAAGCACATCGGACAGATTCTTGATGATACGTGCCTCAGCGCCCGGTATCGTTTCCTTCACCTCTCGTGCCCACTTACGAGTGAGATGGCCGGGGCACATTACCAAGACACGCGGGGGATGACCGTTTTCCATGATGTAGGGCACGGCGGCTCCTATGAGCGTCTTGCCCACGCCCATCTCCCCGATACACAGCACGTGATTGTGCTTACGCAACCTTTCTACGGCACCCTGGATCGCATCGGCCTGTGCTTGAAACGGCTTTCTCAGAAGCTGATCAATGCGCGGGTGCCACTCGTTGCCGGGTTTGAAAAGAGGCTCGGCTTCGGTCTGGATCTTTTGTGCCAGAGCCCCGCCGAATTGCTGCAAATATCCGTTCACATCGTTAATTGCTTCGAGCATGTGCTCCTCCTATTCTATCGAGACTGATTCGTCCCGCCTTTACTCCTTCCGAAATAATCCCATCCACGGTTGACTCACTTGCCGAGACCTCTACCACTCTGAGAGTTCCTTCCATCTGCCGCATGAGATCCCGATCCGTGAGTTGTCCGCATATCCATGCGGCCCATTCCGGAATGAGGGGACACGCCAGGTGAGCCAGCACCTGGGCATAGACCACACGGGATACGTCTTCAGATTGAGGGATGATGACCAACCTCGATCCTGAATCCTCGTTGCCGAAGAATCGTGTGTCCACGACCAACTGGTGAACAGCACCATTGGGAAGCTTTGTGGACAGCACACGGAAATGCGATGCCGGATGCGCGTTGACCTCGATCTCCGAATTCCCTCCCCGGAGAATACTCAAGGACCTGTAACCGAGTACGGCGGACGATACGGCCTTTACCGCTTGCTCGGTCCCGGCGATGGAAATGAACAGCAGTGACGCATTCTCCGGGTCATAGGCATACCGGTCCGTGTATGCCGACACCTTGATGCCTCTCCAAAAGCTCTCAAAGACAACCTGATCCGGCATGACGCCCTCCTTTCAGGTGAGTTCACGGATTTGACCGTTACGGTCCAAGACCTTGATCGAGACCACGTACCGATCCAGCTCTCGCTGCTCCAGCACGTCTCCTTTGTACTCCTCGACCTTTGAAACGACTTTGGTGACCTTGCCTTTCACCACGTGCCGATCAGCGCCATGACCAACAACACCATCGAGCTTCCCGGCTGCCAGCAACAGACCCAAATGCCCTGAATGCAAGGGCAGAGGCGGGCGAGGCACCTGCAGCTCATTCTTCGTGGTCATTGCATGGAGCTTGCGCCATAAAGGGGACTGTCCCATCTGTTTTTCCAACTCTTCAGGGTCGATCACGGTGGAGCGAAAGAGCTTCAGGGGACCAGCCGGCGGAACCTCGTATCTTGCCGCAGCACTATCCGGCAGTGTCGCCGGATCCCGATTCTGAACGTTCTGAAGCTTCGCAGCCAATGCCTCATCCAAGGAGTTCCCCGACTTGCGCGTCCCAAATACCACTACCTGCTTGAAGTCATCGTATTCAGGATCGGGAAAGCGGAAGACCTGCACCATCTCGAAGCGGGATGCGACCAGTCGTGCGATGGCTCTACTTACACGAGTCTGAGGAATGATGTAGACAAGCACGCCGCCGGGCACGAGGTACGGCACGGTCATACGGAGAAACGCCTTCTCCTGTCGCTCGGTCTTTGTATCCGCATCCTCTTCCAGCGTCGCTTCATCGTACGGCGGGTTGAGAAAGAGCAACGAACAGGA
>JAVHLK010000222.1 GCA_031082285.1 Desulfomonilaceae bacterium | reverse complement strand
GGGGCATACGGTCATCACGGTGAGCAATCCGGCGGACGCAACCGAGGAAGCCCGTGGAGAGGGGGGGCAGGTACCCTTTTGGCCCACTTGCCTTACCTGCAGCCTCACACAGCGAGAGACCTTGAGTCAAGACAAGACCCCAAACTACTTGGTTGATCTTTGTTCCAAAATGATTGATAAGAATGGTGGAGGACGAACCATTGCCCCCGGTTGAAGTCGTATATTATCAAGAGGATGATGAAACGGTTCCTATGAAGGAGTGGATGGAGTCTCGCCGATCACAACCCAAGCACCGAACTAAGTGCATCGAGTGGATCGGATTACTACGGGATTTCGGGCATGACCTTCGGAGGCCAACCTCAGACTATCTGAGGGACGACATCTACGAACTTCGAGTAAGGATTCAGAAGGTTCAGTACCGTATGCTATACTTCTTCCACGGCAGGGCACGGGCGGTAATAACCCACGGGATTACGAAGCAATCCGATAAAGTCCCTCCCAAGGAAATTGACCGTGCCGTGAAGATGAAGAAGACCTACGAGGAAAGCCCAGATTGCCACAGCCATTGGGAGATGGATTATGAGTAACAAGAAAATCGTCACAGACGCCTACCAATGGTCCTACAGCCGGTATGTTAAAGGCGATCCTGACCTTGTAGATTTCGCACAAGAAATCAGGGCTAAAGGATTGCTTGCTCAGCAAATCTACGATATCCGAAATAGACTGCACATGACACGAGAAGATCTTGCTGAGTTCTCAGGCTTGAGGCCGGAGGCTATCGAAGATCTGGAAGACTCCGATTACGACGGCGACTGGAACGAAGCGATAGATCGTATCAACCATGCTTTTCATCATTGGTTTACGGATGTGATTGTCCCCGCTGCTCAGATGAAACCCGATGACTACTTGGTAAAGGCTGTGAATGCATGATCTTAGAGTAACTGTCGTCACTTCTTTCTCAAATTATCTTAACGAAGACCGGGAAACACAAATTGACATGAAAAGTCTTCCATCGTCACCGTCAATTAAAACGTGCCGGGCCGCAATAAACTCGATACGTCGCCAGACAGGTAGTGGAACAGCAAGTCTTCCGCCACGTCGGGTCCGGAAAAGATCCTTTTGAAGAATCGGACATTGCGGAAACGACAGTCGGTTGGCGTTCCGTTTACCAATATCATTTACCGTCTTGCCCAACCTCGAAGATCTCCGAAATTCTGTCCACAAATCGCGCAGATGACGCATAAGGAGAGTCAACGAGAACAGAAGCAAGACCATATTCTTGTCTCGCCATTCTGCGCCACGCTGTCTGAGTCACCAACCACAAAATACACATCCAAATGGAAGAATCCCCGCGGGTTTGACCTGATCTGACACACTTCGGTTGTATCCTTGGGGGGAGATTCCCGAAGCCTCGTGATGGTACCGGCACCGCGGCATTGCGGTTGAGTGGTACGCCGGCGTTATGATCAGTATCAGAGGCCGCGGGCTTAAATGCTTTGCATTTCTTCGGACCAGTGGAGTAGAATGACACAGATCAATTGTCCCACCCATATTGTTCAACAACTGATTCGAGATCCAACGGGAGGATCTGCCATGCGCGTCGGAGTCGACTACGAGCAGTGAAAACAAAAGGCCCTTGCAGACTACGAAAGATACTTGCGGATAAGGGGAGACCGGGACGACCGCGTGGATTTGGTCAGGCTTGCGCAGATTGTCGAAAACCTCAGAAAGGACCGTTTCTCTCTGGCCGTTGCCGGGGAAGTCAGTGCAGGAAAGTCGACCTTTATCTGAGGTGGACTGGGCTGGAATTGCCGGTCTACGAAATATTCTCATCCATGAATATTTCGGGATTGATCTGGAAATCATCTGGGACGTTATTCAGAATGAACTCCCCCTCCTTGACTCTCAAATCAAGAAGATTTTTTCGGATCTGCATTGATGCTCTTCCCTGCGCCATTGATAAACAGATTCACCCGATGAGGGATGTGACGGCCGGATTGCTCGGAAGGGTCGCGAGGAGGAATCCGACAAGATGGTCTCATATCCGGGCTGCGGCCAGACCGGTTACGGAGTACGACACAGCTCCCTGATTGAGAACGTCCGCCAGTTGCCGCAACAATACGTCCCCGGCCCGCAATACGCGATCGGTGTAACTTAGGGGACCCTCCGCTTCCAGAAAAACCTCAAGCTGGTCCATGTTGAGCATCGCCGCGGGACTTTGGGCGATCATTTGCAGTGCTTGCCGTTCAGACGGCGCCTTCATACTTGAGTAAACATCCACGTGCAGAGCACGTGGCTTTGCTTTTGCCCCCCAGAGGGGGGCTGGGTAGTCGCCGTCTTGAAAGTTAGCACCTCGTTCCGACACTCGTCGGCTGCGAGAAACTGGAAGAGATGTCATTCTCGTCCGGCGGCCGGCCAAGATTCATGAACGTATTGAAATCCGTGGTAACGAGCATGAATTCACAGGCAGAGCCTTTGGACTCTGACCACGCCCAGAGGACGTGGGTTTCTAGACCGAACTAAACAAACCAATATGACCGTGACGTCGAGTGGCTAAGTTTAGTCAAGCGCCCCATGACTCGGACGAAGGTGTTGTGCAACGCAGTACCCCACTTCATACTATCAAATGAGAGGCGGTACGAGGATGACCGCACCGATTCTCCGAATAGAGCTGAGACACTTGGGCTGTTTGCTTGATACGCTTGATCCGTGATAGACAGTACTCATGACCAT
>JAVHLK010000221.1 GCA_031082285.1 Desulfomonilaceae bacterium | reverse complement strand
GAGAAACCGAAACGGCTTCCCGGGCGCATTCACCTTACTCGCGGGTCGGAAAAAGTCGCGGGCTACTTCTGTGGCCGTTCGCAAGCTGCCTTGCAGTACGGGGCCTCTTCCGGATCGTTGACGTCGCAGACCGGGCACGAACAAACCTCGGGACCGTCGGCGGGCTTTTCGTAGTGGTTCCCCCGCTGCTTGGCACGGTAATCCTCGATGGCTCGGTGCAACGCGTCGGCCCCCAAATTGGAACAATGGTGTTTCTTCTTGGGCAGCCCGTTCAACGCGTCGATCACGGACTTGTTGGTGATCTTCATGGCTTCATCCAGAGTCTTGCCGATGGCCATTTCGCTGACCATGCTCGACACCGCGATTGCGGCTCCGCACCCGAAGGTCTTAAACTTGACGTCTTCCAGAACGTTGTCCTTCACCTTGATATAGAAAGCCATGATATCCCCGCACGCGGGATTGCCGACTTCGCCCACGCCGTCCGCGCCGTCGATCTCCCCTACATTGCGAGGATTCTTGAAGTGATCCATTACAACTTCACTGTACATTCACTCACCCCCTGGATGATTCCCGATGGTCCCGGAACGCATACCTTGCCTCGTCGCTGCTCTTCCGGAGTTGAGACGGACCATATTACGCCAAATTTCCAATCCCGTGTAGCAAAAACACGCACGGTCCCGCGTTTCCCGCGTTGTCCCTTCACCGAGGCTTTCGCACGGGACCGCGGGGACCGCACAACCTCCGTCGATTCTACGCCTTCTTCGCGGTCCGCTTGTACAGGGGAGACATGTCCCGCAGTTTCTGCACTATGGGAGGCAGCAATCTCAACACGTCGTCCACGTCTTCATCCGTATTGTCCACACCCAACGTGAAGAGGAGGGATCCCTGCGCGGTGCCCGCGTCGATGCCCATGGCCAGCATCACGTGAGACACCTTGAGCGACCGAGATATGCATGCCGATCCGCTCGCTATCTTGATTCCTTCCATGTCCAGGAACAGGAGCATGGACTCGCCCTCCACATACCGGACCGTCACGCTCACGTTTCCCGGCAGTCTCTCAGTGGGGTGGCCCACCGGATACACCTCTTCAATGGCTTCCGGAATGGACTTCAGCAGGCGGTCCCTCAAAGGCTGCAAATGGGCCAATCGCGCGTCCATGTCCCTCGCGGCTATTTCCGCGGCCTTTCCCATGCCCACGATGCCGAGGATGTTTTCCGTTCCCGCACGCCTGCCGCCCTCCTGAATGCCTCCGTCGATCAGCGGGGAAATCCGCACGCCTCTCCTTATGTAAAGCGCTCCCACACCATGCGGTCCGTAAAACGGGTTTGCCGCGAGCGAAAGGAGGTCGATATTCAGTGAATTCACGTCGACCGGAATCACCCCCGTAGTAGCCACCGCGTCGGTGTGGAACGGTATATTGTTCTCTCGTGCGATTCTGCCGATTTCCGCGATGGGTTGAATGCTTCCGATTTCGTTGTTGGCATGCATGACCGAGATGAGGACCGTCTGCGGGGTGATCGCCTTCCTGACGTCATCCGGGTCCACCATTCCGTACTTGTCAACAGGGAGTCGAGTCACCTCCATGCCCATCTTCTCGAGAGCCTTTATGGCATGCATAATGGAAAAGTGCTCGATGGAAGAGGTAATGAGATGGTTGCCGCGAGACCGGCCGGCCTGCATGATTCCCTTGAGCGCCCAGTTGTTGGCCTCGGTCCCTCCGGACGTAAACACGATCTCTTCGGGCGTGGCGTTGATCAGCGCGGCGATCTTTTCTCGTGCCTCGTCCATGGCCTCGGTTACTTCTTCACCGAGGCTGTGCATACTGGAAGGATTGCCGTACTTTTCTTTGAGAAAAGGAATCATGGCGTCCGCCACTTCCGGCAGGATCGGTGATGCGGCCACGTGGTCCATATTGATGATTTTCATTGCACTCCCCTCTTCCGAGGACCTCCTTATTGCACATAAATACGACATGTGAGAGTCGGGTTTAAGTTAATAATCTCGACGCCGGATGTCAACAATTAGGTCGGCTCATGCCGGCATTCAGTTGCATTCTAGGCTTAGAGCCGCTATCTTCATTCACGCACGAACCACAGGGGTGCACCAACTTGACGTCGGAGAGGGTGTGACGTGGACACACGAGATTGGGGAATTTCACGGGACGACGCAGCTGCACTGATGGAGCAGCACTTGGAAGCGGACAACATGCGCAAGCACTGCCTAGCTTCGGAAGCCATCATGAGGGCACTGGCCCCACGGTTCGACGCGGATCCGGAAATGTGGGGTCTTACGGGCCTGTTGCACGATCTGGACTACAATGAAACCAGAGACGCCATGGACCGGCATACCCTCGTGACCGAGACGATACTCAGAGAGCACGGCGTCGCGGAAGAAATCATCGATGCGATCAAGTACCACAACGCGGAGAATCTCGGGTTGACTCGTTCCAAGCCCATACACTTCGCCCTCACCGCGGCGGAAACCATAACAGGAATGATAGTGGCCACAACGCTCGTGTATCCCGACAAGAAGGTGGCTTCGGTGAAGCCGAATTCCGTGAAAAAGAGAATGAAGGCCAGGGAGTTCGCACGCTCGGTCAACCGCGACCACATTCGCCTGTGCGAAGAAATCGGCATGAGCCTCGATGAATTCGTGACCATAAGCCTGGAAGCCATGACCGCGATCAGCGACCAGCTCGGATTGTGACGCCGTGGTACACGGTATACGCGGAAGAACGAGTGTGTAAAGCGAGGAGACATG
>JAVHLK010000220.1 GCA_031082285.1 Desulfomonilaceae bacterium | reverse complement strand
GCCCGGAGCCCAGGTGGACTTTCATGATCAGTTGTGATCGCCCCGATCATGGGGGGTTATGCCACAGAGCACTAAGCCTTGATCGGTTCCCTCAGCACTCTTCTCGGTAGGACCGTTGTGCAGTTTCCAGGACCAATGTACCCGCATACCAATCGGTTCGGCAATGATCGGTGAAATCTTCCAGCGCCAACATAGCGGTCCTCTTGGCCGCGTACAATGGAGAACGGTATCTCGCCGAGCAGATCCAATCCGTACTGGAACAATCCTGGCCCCACTGGCATTTGCATATCAGAGATGACGGATCCCGTGACGACACTCCTGCACTCATCGCACGTCTTGCATCACGTTTCCCTGATCGTATCCATGTAGTTGAACCCGACGGACCGCACCTGGGACCGGACGGCAATTTCTGCCGCCTGCTCGAGTTGACCGACTCGAAATATTTCATGTTTTGCGACCAGGACGATGTGTGGTTGCCCGGTAAAATGGAGCGCACACTGGAATGCATGCGGGAGCTTGAGGCAAAGGCCGGCGAGCATACTCCATTGCTTGTCCATACCGATGCCTGCGTGGTTGACTCGGATCTCCGTCGGCTCGACGCATCGGCCTGGCATTACGGGTACAACGAGCCTGAATTCAGTACGCGTCTCAATCGCCTACTTGTTCAGAACATGGTGTTCGGCTGCACGGTGATGATCAACGCGGCTCTTAAGAGGCTTGCCGTGCCAATTCCCAAGCGTGTGGTACAGTACGATTGGTGGTTGGCGCTTGTTTCCGCCTGTTTTGGGCGAACCGCGTACCTGTCGGAGCCGACCTTGTTGTACCGCCGGCATGAAAACAATTTCGTGGGCGTCAGGCGCTGGGGCGTGGGCTATGTTCTCGACAAGATCATGCGCGTTCGCGACCGGAGCCCGCTCATCGCTTCGCGCGAACAGGCCGCAGCGCTATTGGCCGGATTCCGGGATTCGCTGTCGCCGAGTCACAGGGAGATGCTCGAGAACTACGCTTCTTTGGGCGACATGGGGATCGTTGCGAAACGGAAAACGCTGCTGAAGTATCGCTTCTTCAAGACCGGATTGGTGAGAAATGTGGGTCTGTTCGCCAAGATCTGATTCGCATCTGAGCGACCGAGCAACCCGCGGATTGCCATGAGACTGCTGCAAATAATTGCCGACGGAAGGCCCGGAGGTGGAACCACGCAGGTGCTTGCCTTGTTGGAGGGCCTCAAGAGCCTCGATCAGGATCTTCTGTTTGTATGTCAACGGGATTCGTATGCCCTGGAGCAGGCCGCCGGGATGGGGATCGCCACTTCGGGTATCGACTTCTTCAGATCTCGTCTGGATCCTCGCGTTGCGATCAAGTTGCAGCGGTTAATACGGAGTTTCAGGCCCCATGTGGTGCACGTGCACGGGAGCAGAGCAGGCTTTCTCTCCTCCATCAAGTGGTCGAATCGGCACCGTCCGCCGGTCGTGTACACGGTTCACGGGTACCACTTTCCCACAAAACCCTGGGTCATCCGCTCCTTGGCGGCTCTCGCGGAAAGAAGAACAAGTCGCTGGGCCGACATAACGGTATTCGTATCTCAACATGACCGTCGGCTGGCAACGGAACTGCGTCTTTTGCCCGGACCCGCAAACGGTACGGTGGTATACAATGGAATCAAACCCGAGGACATCCCACGGAAAGCGCCTGCGAATGGAAGCACCGTAGGCTTTATAGGACGCCTCACGTACCAGAAGGATCCGCTGCTGTTTGTGAAAATCATACGAATTCTTGCAGCCGAAGGCTATACCGCGAAAATCGTGGGCGGCGGGGACATGGAACGAGACGTCGGGAGATCGATAGAAAAATGCGGGCTTACCGGCCACATCAAACTCTGCGGCTCGCTGCCCCGCGGAGAAGCTCTGACAGAGATATCCGATTCCGCGGTCGTAGTCTTTCCCTCTCGATGGGAAGGACTTCCCATCGCACCTTTGGAACTCATGTACATGGGAATTCCCGTTGTCGCCTCCGACGTCTGTGGAACACCGGAAATCATCGAACACCATGTGTCCGGAGTCCTTATTCAAGATCGGGATCCATTTGAGTACGCGGCCGCGATACGAAGAATAGTCGACGACTCCGATTATCGCGGCCGATTGGTGACGAACGCCAAACGCACGGTGACCGACAAGTTCCTGCAACAGAGGGTGACGGAACAGTACATGACGTTGTATGATACGCTGTTGTCGAAAAGACGGCGTGACGGAGATCTTCCGGTTCCCCGGCTCCGACCGGCGAACGAGGAGGACCATGTTCCAAGCGGAGAATAAGGTGAAGCTCGCGGTCATGAATCAGGAAGCACGTTTCGGTTCCTGCCTGATTGTGTGTCGTTTCGTACCATATGCTTCGGGGATCCCTGCATGAGTTTCGTTCGCGGAGGGTACAAAAATGCTGCCGAAAGACCTCAAGTCATAATAGACTCGAACAGGCCGCGGTTCTTGATCGACTGGGATGAACATCTCGGCAAGCTTGACCTTTTCTGGTTTCTCGCGCTCAGGGACCTGAAAGTCAGATTCAAGCAGACCATACTCGGGAGTGCGTGGGCATTCTTGAAGCCGCTGATGCTCATGATCGTCTTCACGGTGTTCCTCGGATACGTTGTCCGATTCCCGACCGGAGGGATGCCGTACCCGTTGTTCTACTATTCGGCACTTGTGTTCTGGAACTTCTTCGTTACAGGCATGAGCCTCTCTTCGGAAAGCCTCTTATCGAATAGTTTCCTTCTCAGCCGGGTCTACTGCCCCATCCTGTTCATTCCCGCAGCACCGGTCGTGGCTCAGTTTGTCGATCTCGGCATGGCTTTGGTCACACTTATCGGCTTGAT